>NZ_JBFRSD010000036.1:1215-23308 GCF_041473395.1 Vibrio sp. 10N.222.55.C6 | reverse complement strand
TTAGGCGCTTCGTGATGCGAGCATAAGGCTCTAGCCAAGATAGAGACTCTGTTTTTATGCCGCAGTCACGACACTTAATTCTTCGAGTTTGAACGGAAAGTTCAACAGGAACACCGAGCAACATGGCTTCTTTCACATGACGCCATTGATACTCATGGATAGCTTCGGCTTCAAGACCACAAAGGCACTTAGCCTCAGAGTTAGGTTTAAGAGTCAGGGTAATAAGTGATGCTGTCTGGTGAGACTTTACTATTTGAAAACCTTCCCAGAATGAAGATAGGAAAGTATGATTCGGCATGAAAACGGTAGTTTGTGTATGATTTTTGTTTGGCGACTAAACCATGTCACTTACTACCGTTTTTGTTTTTAGTTCCCGCTAATGCGCGATGAACCTTATTTGTTTCGACCTAGTGAGTCAGAAACAGATAAACGGCTCTTTTATTGAGTGGGTGCTGGATTCGAAATCTAGCTCACGAAACCTTAGAGATTGAGTCTACTCAGTGATCTCTTGCAGCACTTCTCCGATTGACCCGCTTGGTTGGGTGATACCCAGTTTGTTCGAAAGCGTTGGCGCAATGTCATATGGCGTCACTGCTCGCGATACCTTCTTAGCTTCAACGTCGTAGCCTGCAAAGATCACAGGCACATGAGTGTCGTATTTCCACGGAGAACCATGTGTAGAGGCAATTTGGAGGCCTTCCATGTCGTTAATGTAGCTGCGCGGTGCAAATACTACGTACACGTCGCCAGAACGAGCAGGGTGGTAGTTGTTTTTAATTAGCTGCATCACATGCGTATCCGGTACTCGGTTAGCCGCAATGTCACTACTTGATACAGCAAACGCAACACCTTTCACTTTTGCAATTTCATCCGCAATAGCTTCTTGGACCTTAGCCAGATCAAGCTTCTTCTCAGCGATCAGATCATGATTCAGATAGATGTAAGGTTGTGCGTACAAGCGAATCGCGTCTTTGGTTAAACCAAATTCATCCTTCAATCGTTTCTCAACACCACTCGAGAGTAGTGTGTCTTTATTGAAGTATTGAGCTTGATTGAAACCAAGCGCATTTGCCGCAGGTGAAGATTCAGGTACACCGTGGTCGGCAGACAGCACAATCAATGTGTTTTCTAGCCCGACTTGGTTATCCACGGTTTTGAAAAGCTTAGCGAGAGTCTTATCAAGTCGGATAAGGTTGTCTTCTGTTTCTAGGCTTTCAGGGCCGTAAAGGTGCACCACGTAGTCATTTGATGAGAAACTCACTGACAGATAATCGGTTACGTCGCCTTGGCCAAGCTTCTCTTGCATCAACAAGGTGCTAGCGAAGTTTTCCGTGATTTCGTCACCAGCAGGGCTGACGGTTAGCGTTGTGCTGTAGTACTTGTAACTTGCCGGGCCATAAGGATGAGGGAAGGTGCGTTGGAAGTCACCGAGTTTCACTTTGTGTTCGGTATCGTGTTCTTGCAACGTGTACTTATCACGCGGTAATGAGAGCTCCCATTTCTGTTTGGAATACTGAGCAGCAATCGCTTTCTCGTTCCAGCGTGATACCCAATCTGGATTCTCGTCATAGTAATAGTTACTGGTGACAAACTCCGATTGTGCTTTGGAGAACCAGAAGGCTTTACCACTGTGTCCTGCCAATGAGATTGCGCCGCGGTCTTTCACTGATACACCGAATACTTTTGATTTGCCACTATTGGAAATCGTCAGTTCGTCACCAAACGTGGTGGAGAGTATTGGCTCTGGAGAGCGGCCATCGCCTTGTGCTGTCTTCTGCGTTGGGTCGATCTCTGTTGCTTTATCGACACCTGCACCAGAGGTCAGCATTTGGTAGTTACCGTCTTCTACGTTATACACCAAACGTTCTTCGCTACGGTCATACCAAACGTTACCTACCATGCCGTGTACGCTCGGTGGAGCACCTGTTGCAAGCGACACATGGCCCACGATCGTTTCCGTGTTGCCATGTTGGTAGTTTGCGTTGGTGTAGTAGATACCATCATCCATTAAGTACCGGAAACCGCCTTCACCGAAGTTGTGCTTATATCGTTCGATTAGATCTGCGCGCAGGCCATCTACCGTGATTTGAAGGACTAGATTTGGCTTTTCCTCAGCTGAAGCTGGGAGAGCGCAGAGTAACGCGAGGGTTAGTCCTGAAAGCTTGGTGTATTGCATAGAGTTTCCTTATTCACAGTTGCCGCTGAGTTCTAATGTTTGGTCAGGTTTCCAACGTTTGGCCAGATTTGTAACGTGTGTGCAGTGCGAATCGTATTTTTAGTATTGTTGGTGACGATTAGTGAACCATAACCTTCGGCATCTTTAGTTAGTTCGCTTCGTTAGCTAGTTCACATCCTTAACTAAACGCAGCCCCATATCTGACATAGTGATCGATTGGCTTGCGAAGTCACGACGGTAACTTTCAGATTCATTTTCGTCATAAGCAAAGCTGCCACCGCGAACCGATTTGTGTGATAAACCGACGTCGCTGTGTTTTGCGTTGTTAGGGTTGTCTGTTGGACCGAATCGGTAGAAGGTGTCACCGAAGGCATCGATAACAAACTCGCCCACGTTTCCTGTCATGTCATATAAGCCTAGTTCATTTGGTTTCTTTAGCCCGACTGGATGTGCGCTATTTTTAGAATTTGCTGAGTACCACGCAACATCATCTAAGTTATTGGAACCACTGTAAGTATAGCCTTTACTTTTATTGCCACCTTTGGCTGCAAATTCCCATTCAGCTTCAGTAGGCAGACGGTATTCTTCACCCGTTAATTCATTCAACTGCTCAACAAAATAGTTTGCTTGCTGCCAACTAAGGTTATTGACCGGAACTTGTGGGTTTTGGAAATAACTGAGAGATGAACCCATCACCGATTCGAACAATTCTTGAGTCACCTCAAACTTCGCAATATAGAAACTATCTACAGTTACATTACGTGCAGGACGCTCTGCTTTGGTCGCTTCTGGACCGTTCGACCCCATGGTGAATGTGCCGCCTTCAACCAACACCATCTCTTGGTCAATTTGTTGGGCGATGGGGTGTGTAGGCACGCTTGCACAGCCACTCAGAAGGATAGTCATGGTGACGCTGCTAATTGTTGCTAACTGTTTGTAATTAAGAAATTTCATCACGTGCCTCAGATGTTCGAAATAGGGTCTAATTCTAACGTTTAAGGTCATTCCTATTGGTTATAAAGGGTATAACATGTCACCTGATCGAATAGGAATTATGATGGGTCCAGAATACTAAAATAGGTAGGTAAATCATGCATATTACTCAAGGTCCACAATATAACGGTAAAGCGTCTAAGCGCTTGCATGTCATGGCTAAGCCGATTGGCGCAGCATGCAACATTGACTGTAAATATTGTTACTACCTAAGTAAGCAAGATTTGTTGGAGTACAAGAAAGGCAGTTCTCCAAGAATGGATGATGAAACGTTAGAGACGTATATCCGACAATACATCGAAGGCCAGAATACGCCGGAAATTATCTTCTCATGGCAGGGCGGTGAACCGACAATGCTAGGTTTGGCGTATTTTGAACGCGTGGTTGAGCTACAGAAAAAGTACCAACCTGAAGGTGTATTGATTTCAAACGATTTACAAACCAATGGTACCTTGCTGAATGATGATTGGGCGGAGTTTCTTGTGAAGAACAACTTCCTGATAGGTTTGAGTATTGATGGTCCCGAAATGCTGCACAATGCCTATCGTGTTAACAGAGCTGGCCGTGGCACATTCAAACAAGTGATGGCGGCTGTGGAGCTGCTGCACAAACACCAAGTGAAGTTCGCAACGCTTACCTGTGTGAATAACCTCACCAGTCAAAATGCACTTGAGGTCTATCGCTTCCTACGTGATGTTGTGAAGTCACCGCAAATGCAGTTTATTCCTATCGTTGAACAGAAAACGTTCCGAACGGTTGCACCACAAACATCCCAAGTAAGCGAGCAGCTTAAACAAGGCGACAAACGCCTGATCCCCGGCCATAAAGATTCAATCATGGAATCGTGGTGTGTGTCGGACTTGGCTTGGGGTAACTTCTTGATTTCTGTGTTTGACGAGTGGGCCAAAAACGACATCGGCAAGGTGTTTGTTCAGTATTTTGAAGCGAGCGTAGAAACATGGATTGGGCGTCCGAACCCACTGTGTACCTTGAATGAGATATGCGGAAAGGGCTTGGCAATGGAGCCAAATGGCGACGTATTTTCATGCGACCATTATGTTTACCCTGAATACAAGATTGGCAATATTCATCACGAGAAACTTGATGATTTGGCGTACAGCGCACCACAGCAAAAGTTTGGTTTTGCTAAATCCCGTACACTGACCAGTCAATGTCAGCAGTGTGATTACAAGTTTGCTTGTCATGGTGAATGTCCTAAAAACCGCTTTATCAAAACTCGCGCAGGCGAACCGGGCTTGAACTACTTATGTGCAGGTTGGCACAAGTTCTTTTCTCATGTCGACAAGTCGATGGCTTATATCGCTCGTGCGATGGGGCATCCGGTTGCTCATGGCAAATTCAGTGACTCAGTATTGATGGCGCATCGAGCAAAACAGGCGCAACAAGCTACGTTCGAGACCAAGTTTTAACTCGTTCTTTGGATCAACAGGTCCAAGATAAATTTAATCAGATACGAGTCTAAGGACAGGCTAAGTTCTCCAGTTTAAGGTAATACTATGATGAAGAAGAGTTTAGCGACGGCTGTTGCTTTATTGATTTCAACGTCCGCATTAATTTCAACGTCTGCGATGGCTGCGAATAGCGTTCAACAAACGGTTGACGCGCCAGCACAAAATATCAATCAAGTGCTTGAAATGACGGACACTCAAACCCGCATTCAACAGTTGTCTTACATGGCACAAGATCAGAATCAATCTGTTGAAAATCGTACTGGTGCACTGCAAGAGCTTGCTTCATATCCAAGCCAAAATGCGCTGGTGGCGGTGGCAAGAGGCTTAAAAGATCAAAACCCTGAAGTTCGTGAAGCGGCGGTTATCGGTTCTGAACCTTACCAACTTGAACATCGCTGGGCGTTAGTTTCACCCTTGCTAAAAGACAGCGATACCATGGTTCGCCATACGGCAACGTCAAACCTAGTCCGTGACTTCAATGCATTGGATGACGAGCAGAAAGCACAAATTGAACCACCAGTCATAGAGCTTATTAGCTTCTTGGAAACGCAAGAATCTGAAAAGTACCAATTACTGTTTGCTGATGTGCTTCGTTGGCACAATGACTGGGATAAGGCGGAAACGGTTTATCTAGAGCTGATCAATACGCATCCAAAAGAAGCGCAAGTTTGGTTGAGCTACGCAGATAATTTTCGAGCTCAGAACAAAGATAAGCAAGCAGTCGAAGTATTAGATCGTGGTTTGGAGAGCGTGCCAAACAACGCCGCTCTGCATTATTCGAAATCGTTGACTCTGGTTCGCCTTGAAGACAAAACTGCGGCAGCCAAAGAGATTGAAGTGGCTGCGAAGCTAGCGAAAGATAACAGCTACTACTGGTACCTAAATGGGGTATTACAAGAAGAGTTGGATATCGACAAGTCGACTAAATCGTTCGAGAAAGCATATTTGATCTCTGGTTCTCCAGAGCAGCTATACGCGGTATGCGATATCTATGTGCGCTACGGAAATGAAAAGACCGATGATTGCTTAGGTGAGCTAGGTAAAGTAGCTCCTGACTATGTTATTGATCAGTTGAAAGATAAACGAGTAGCGCCAAGCTCATAATATCCTAATGAGTAATTAGCGAAGCCTATAATGAAAAGCCAGTCGACACGTTCGACTGGCTTTTTCGCATCCATGAACTGCTTAGACGAGGTTCAAGCAACTAAAGACAAAATAAGGGCAAGCCTGTTACTTGCCCATTTCGTTTTATTATTCACCCATAGAGCTTGATGCACGGCGTCTGTCGGTCGCGCCATAGATCTTGCCATCTTTGACTTCAATGGCATTCAAGCCACTGACGACTGGAATGACATGCACCGGATAACCGAGCTGCATGAACTCTGGTACTAACATTTCGGCGTAGGTTTTCTTTTCGACGAGCAAACCCGTTGGGTCGTAAGGTTTGGTGCGATCAATCTTGGTCTTTGTCTTTTGGGTAAAACAGCGCAAAAGTACCGCCGCCAATCCCAGTCATATCCGGTTCAACCACCGACATTGTCATCTGCATCGCCACCATTGCATCGACTGCATTACCTCCTTGCTTGAGTACCGAATACCCAGTGCTGCTTACATATGGATTCGTTGCACTTACCATAAACTCTTCGCCAGTTTCGTCTGGCGTAATTGGAAAAGGATTTGGGTTAGAAGACGAAACTCAACATGATGGTATAAAGGACGGCATCTTTGTCATCAAAACCAGTAAGTGCGTTGAAATTCTCAACAAAGGCACCGTTTGCTTTACGAGCCTCAAAATATTGCACTTCGCCATTGATGGAGACGTTAGGTAACACATCGTAATCCACACCAATTAGGTAGCTGTTTCCTGTTAGGTGTTCGTGAGAATCAAACTCTGCTCCGTAAACGACGTATGGAGTGAATAAATCTAGTCTGTAGCCCAAACTAGCGTACATCGAGGACGAGATGTCACTGATCTGTCCTTCACTTGTCAAAACAAATTGACCCAGTTCGTATTCTGCTCCTAATGACCAAAGTTGTATATGCTTGTTGTCTTGCTCAGTTCTGAATGGGGTCGGTACTCCGGGAATTGTTGTGATAACAATCTGATCGAAATTTGAATCTAGGAAAGATAAATTCCAACGGTAGCTATCACCGCTTAGCTGCAGATTTGCGCCGAGCATGCGATTGGTTTCAAATTCCAGTTTTGTAGTCGAGTTGAAATCTACGTCATTTTTATCTTTTATGCCGATAAACGGAGTAAGTAAAAGAGTAGCTTCGTCACTGACATCGTGAGTCCAGCTCACTTTTATGCCATTGAAAGCTGTGATTCCGAGAACGCTGTTATACACCTCTGTAGGTGGCCTCGCGGTCATATAGGCTTGGCCTACATAGTAGTACTCAGAGGCAAGGAACAGTGGCAGTCGTAATCGACCAATGCTGACATCAAAGTCATTAAATTCATAACCTAAGTAAGCCCACTCTAGCTGCGGCTCACTCCAATCATATTGGGGTGGCTTGACAACTTGCACGGAAGCTTTGAATGAGTTGTAGAAGTAATCGAGTTGAACACCAAATGTGGTATCACAGTCGTAACAGCTCTCATCAGTAAAACCGCGGTTGATGATTAATGGATTATCGTTATCCGATGTTGCCCAAGACGTTGAGCCAAAGCCACTCAAGGATAAATTATCGGTAAGTTCGATATTCGCAAAAGCCGGAGAGGCCATTGAGGCACATAACACTGACGTAATTATTCTTTTCATATTATTTCTCCGAACTTATAACGTAGAGAACGTTGGCATTTTGAGGAACCGAAGAGAGTGGGGAGTAACCAATACGGTTTGGTTTGTCATCAAGCCAGTCGACTAAGCTGTCGGTTGACGCCGTTTTGATTTCTCTTGGATAACGCGCTTTTCCTGAAAAAGATAAACCAGCCCAGTGTGCATTCATTTGAGCGGCATTTTTTCCAAGCAAAAGCTGATAAAAGTCCTCTCTTTCGGCACTGTTCTCAGGCCAATCAGACAGTTCAACACGTTTGCCATTGAGGTGCTTAGTTTTCCCTCTATAGAGCTTTCGCGCTTTGTTTATTGATATCTCTTCAAATCCGGAGTCTAAAGAAAATATGGCATAATCTTCAGCGGCATGAGCGGGGCTGAGAAGAAGTAAGCTTCCTAACAACCCTATCACTGCGGGTAGCAGCGCTCTGCACGAGAGTGTTTTAATTGTTTTGATCCAATCCATTGGTTTCTCCTAACAAGTCGCACTTTCTATTTGGTGGAACAGTTTTTCTTTTCTTACGGGCTTCGCTACGTACCCATCCATTCCGGAATCAAAGCACTTTTGAATATCATCATCGATAACACTAGCGGTTAACGCGATAATAGGAGTTTTGCTTAAGCCTTGGTTTTTCTCGTGTTCTCGAATCTCCTTAGTTGCCGTGAAACCGTCCATAACAGGCATCATGCAATCCATCAAAATAATGTCGAAGCTACTGTCGTTCTGGTACATATCAACGGCAATTTGTCCGTTGTCTGCAATTTCAAAGGCATATCCGGCCTTCTTCAGCATGATAGAAGCTACTTTTTGATTGACGCGGTTGTCTTCGACTAGCAAGATTCTCTCTGATTTGCTCGGAATTGCGTTTTGTTCCGCTTCTTCAGGCAAAGTACGTTTGGTCGCAGCCCCGTTGATAATTGGAGTGACAGTTGCAGGTTGTTTCTTAGGTTGAGCTTTATAGGAAGCTGGTAGTGGCATAGCTTCTACCGCGGTGAGTACTTTCTCTTTAAGCATTTCGAACTTGAATGGTTTTGGTACATAGTCATCCATACCAACGTCGAAACACCTCTGAATATCGTCATCGATGACACTGGCGGTCAATGCAATGATAGGGATGCGTCGCGTCGCTTCCGTTTCTTTTTCAATTCTTCGGATGTTGCTTGTTGCATCAAAGCCATCCATAACCGGCATCATGCAGTCCATGAGTATCGCCGCGTAATGAGGATTAGCGGTGAACATGTCCACAGCTTCTTGACCATTATTAGCGAACTCGAATTCAAAACCACTTTTACCGACATGAAGACCAGCAATTTTTTGGTTGATCTTGTTGTCTTCAACGATGAGGATTTTGTGTTGGATCTCGACTGATGTCTGGCTTGCTTCTGATAGTTCCGCCAAACCTCGAGTATCACAAAGCTCAATAGCTTTAATTAAACGCAAGCCGAGTAGGGGCTGTGCGACTTGTGCAGTAACGCTGTCACCAAGATCCGCTGGCTCACTTAAGAAGGAACGTATCAAACAGATAGTGATGCCGTTTTGGTGCAGCTTTTCTAAGTTATCTGCGTGGGTATTAGCTAGGAATGCGTCATCTTCGGCGAAAACAACAGTAATAGGTTTAGTGTGTTTTTGAGTGGAGAGCTGCTCTGTAATTGCCGTTATATCATTCGTTTTATCGGTAACCTTCAAACCATAAAGGTTAAGGTCGGACTCTATTCGCTCGGAGAGCATGTTTTCGTTACCCAGCACATAAATATCAGCCGTTGCTGTACTTGGTTTTGGCAGTATCAAGTCAACAGGCAATACCAAGTCGAAGTAGAAACAGCTTCCTTCACCTTTGACGGAGTCGAGTTGAATTTGACCACCCATCAGCTCTACCAACTGTGTACTGATGGCTAGGCCAAGACCGGTACCACCGAATTGTCTGGTTGTTGAATCATCCTCTTGAGCGAAGGGTTCAAATATTTGTTTTTGTTGCTTTGAATCGATACCAATACCTGTGTCGCGAACGGCAAATCGAATGGTGACATTATCGTCAGATTGTTCGAGCGTTTGGATTGATAATGTGACGCCACCTTCTGCCGTAAACTTCACTGCATTCGACATAAAGTTCATTAGGATTTGTCTTAAGCGGTGATCGTCGATCATCACGCGAGCTGGTGTGTCTGGGCTGATATCAACGTTAACCGATATTTTTTGTTCTTTCGCTTTTGGTGCCACAATAGAGGCGATGTCGTATATCGACTCTCTAATCGATGCAGAATGCGGGCTGATTAATAGCATGCCAGACTCAATTTTAGAGAAGTCTAAGATATCGTTGATTAAGCTAAGTAGCAGTTGGGATGAAGTTTCAATCGTATCCACATAATCACGCTGTGTGGGTGTGAGCGGCGTATCTGCGAGGATTTCCGAAATACCAATAACACCATTGAGCGGGGTGCGAATTTCATGAGACATGTTGGCCAAGAAGCTACTTTTTGCTTTGCTGGCTTGTATTGCGTGGTCTTTCGCGTGTTCGGCATCCTCTTTGGCTCTCTCTGCGTCTTCTTTTGCTACCGTCAATCTCTCTTTCGCGAGCTCTCGTTCGATGGTCAATCGTTCAACTTGCTGAGCAAACAGACTGAGTTCATCTTTACCTTGGATTAATTTATCTAAAGAAGGGCGCGTGTCATCATTTTCGCTTTTTAAGAAAGCTAACACCAAATTAAGGTTGTTAGTGACTTGTCTCGCCAAGCTAAGAGTTAAACCCATAACAATCGCAGCCAGCAAAGCGACGATTGAAATAAACAGGGTTCGTTGTATTTGCGCGTCATAGATGGCTTGCTCAACTTCTTGTTGAAACTCTTGCTTGATTACGCCGCCAAGGCTTTGTAATAAGTTGAGCCGTGCGCTCATCGCTTCTAAGCCGACAGACACTTCTTGTGGCGTCAGTTGGCTGATTGTATTTAGGTCGAGTAGCGCGCTTCTTATCTCTTGGCTTTGAGCAAACACATCATTTCGAAACACTTCAACCATCAAAGAAACTTGATGTTCGTTGGCGTTCAATGAAACAAAGCGCTCTAAGAACAATTGCTGTCTTTCACTCAAGGTTTTGATCTGTTCGGCGAGTTCTGGGTCGTACTCTTGGCTGATTTGGAAGATCTCAATCAGTGAACTACCAAGCTTGAACTCTTCGTTCGACCAAAACATCAACCACTCAAGTTGTTGAAGGGCAGTGAGGTGCTGTTGAATTTCACGTTTAGTGTTTTCAAAAGGGACTTTCTCTACTTCAAGTAACAGTTGCTTGTATAAATCGCTCTGCCATTCGAGGGCATCCAATTTATCGTAAGTGTCAGTCACTTGCATCGTCGATAAGGTCGCTTCGCTGAAATCGGCAACAAGTTGATTCATTTCATCAGATGCGTCTAAAAAAATGATGGGAGACAGGTTTTTAAGTTCTGCCTTTACTTGGTTGCTTTGAGTAGCAAACTCTTCAGGGCTAGAGGCTAAGGTACTTCTATACAAAATAGAAATATCTTGAAGATAGACAGATAACTGATTGGTTCGTTCAAAATCGGTTAACTGAGTCGTTAATATATAAGCCTGTCTACCTGCTAGGAAGAGTAATAATGAAATGGGAAGTAGAACTAAGCCAAAGAGTTTATGTTTGACTGAAAGGTTATTCCAAACCGTAATCGCCATATAAGGATCCATCCAACTGTCATTATATAAAAACAGTAGAATAAAAATGCCGATATGGAAACTTTGAAACGGTAAATTTTACGTAAGTGTGGGAGAGGTATAAGTTCTTGTGATTCCAGAGCTTATTTTGAAATGCGTTCTTTTATTAGTAATTTATAGCGTTTGGCAGTTTGTTTAATTTTATGCTTATTGATGAATCACTTAAAAAGCTTACTAATGAGGACGATTGTTATCGAGGCTTAATTCGAAAAGAAGTTGCTCTAATACGGTTTTTGCAGAGGGTTCTAATGTCCAAATACCGAGCATTCTGTTAAGTGCGGCGCGATACACTCTGTTTTTTAGTAGGAAGGCGAGTGTGCTCGTATCATTGCTGAATACGTGCATTTGTACGATGGTGAGCTCTGCTTTGTTCTCAATGTCTATTTTCTGAAGATTGAAAGCGGGTAGGAAGGCAGACTCATACCAAACCTCAACGATCTCTCGAAGCTCCATCTCTTCTTCAGGTACATCGCACTCCTGAAGTTGGTGGTTTTCAGGAATTGCGGATAAGTAAGCTACATCAAGCTTGTCTGCAACGAATGTGTACATATTCTTCCTTGTTACCTGTGGTATTGGGGCGAATCATCCCTCTCGCTTATGAATTTGTCAATTATATCCATTTCCCTAAATAGCGAATTGTGATTAAGCGTTGAGGTTTTAGCTTAAGCTGTTTAAGTATTTGTCTGTTAAGCCAAAATATTTCAAATTTCCATCCGGCTCTAACACTAAACTCATGTTTGATGTTGCGATCAAACCAGGGTCGTTGGTCGAAAAAATGACTGTTTTATTCAGCAACTTATCGCTGAACAAACGGTTAAAGTACTGCGCATTTTCATTTTCTGCACCATTGAATGGCTCATCAATAATAATCAGAGATTGCTCACAGTTACCTAAGCCGAGTGCCAGACGCAATTTTTGTTGAATTCCATTCGGGAGACTTTTGCATTTATCCACGCTTAACTGAGTAGCTAAGCCTTCCGGAAGCCATTCATCTAACTCGAAGAAGCTCACCATCTCTTGCATCTTGTCTGTTGGAATCAGCCCGTTGTGTAGAATGAAGTTGGTCTCGAGTGAGCCTTCAAAAATATGCAAATTAAAAGGGATGTAGTTAATCGAGGTGCGATAACGGTAGCTATTGAACTGTTTAATGTTGTAACCATCGACAGAGACTGCGCCTTGATAGCGGTCTTCTAACCCAGCAATGATTGAAATTAAGGTGGTTTTGCCGCAGCCCGTTGGGCCACAAATGACCACTTTGGCACTGGGTGGGATTTTGAACCCCAAGTTAGTTAAGCCGGTTGCTGCTCCCGCGTATCGGTGACTGACACCGCTGCCCACGATGCTGCCTTGGAACAGGCGAATAGGCGGGCTTTTCTCTAAGGTTAATTTGTCGTCATTCATCGACATTAAATTGTTGATCTGTGCGGACGAAGCTTTGATCGACTGGAACTTGGAAATTGAGTTATAGATACCCATGATTGGGCCTAACGCTTTCCAAACCAGAATAACGGTCGCGAGCATGGCACCCGCATCAGAAGTACCTTCCATCACGCCAATAACTGCAGTCACGATACTTGCTGTGCCAATCACTTGGATCAAACTACCGCCAGCGGCCTGAATCTTACTGTTCGTTACGGCAACGTTCTCTGCATCGCTGGTGCTTTGCATATGCGATGCGCTGAATCGAGATTGAACGACACGAAGTAAAGGCAGGCCTTGGATAGTCTTGATACCACGAAGAATTTCATTCCATTGATACGAAACCATCGCATTGGCACGCGAACTTTTGGATGTGGCTTGCGAGTAGATATAGCGCGAGTAAATACAGAACACTAACATCAGTATTAAGCCGCCCATCACCACCAATGCCGCTGTACCAGACATCAGAGCAATGGCGATGATAAATACAATCACAAACGGCATATCAAAATAGCTAAGCGTTGATTCTGCGGTCACCAAGCGTCGGAAGGTATCGATATCTTTCAAACGTGCTAGCTGAGAAGAGACCCCAGCAGTAGATGTCATCGCATAGGGTAGCCAAAGCAACTTAGATATAACGGCTTGCGAGATGTGCACGGCGAGGTCTTTACCGGAGGTCGCAATAATGTTGACGCGCATTTTCTTAAAAAAGTATTCAGAGAAGCCGACAATAATGGCGAATAAGGTTAGCCAATAGAGTGTGGCTTCGGAGCTCGAAGTCAGTGCGAAGTTATATACACTCATAATAAAGAATGGCTGCAATGCACCGAGAATACTGATGACGAAGCTGAGAATGATCAGGCTTTTAAGTTCATTGTTATAACGATAGAAAGCGTATTTAATCCAATTGCTTCTGTCTTGCGATTCCGGAGGTGGCTCGCGGAACAGACGAGAATATTCGCTAATCGCAATCAGCAAACAGGGCTTTTTGCACATTGGGTATTCAATGGTGTTGTTGTTCGTGTAATCAAACAGCAGCAACTTTCCATCTTTGGTGCCTAAGAAAATCGCACTTAGATTCTCTATTTCAATAAAGCATGGCTGAGGGTGTTTATCTATATTCTCGAGTGTCTTTAATTTGGTCACATCACAGCGATACCCAAGACGCTCTATGGTTGCTGTAAAGCTGTCGCTGTCTTTGTGTTTCGGAATAAAAGCATCGCTGAGTATCGCGGGTGTGCCTTCCCATTCGAGTGCTATCAAGGTGTAGGCCAAACCGCGGATAAGTGGCGATTGACTGTAACGTTCGTCGTATCCGCTGGATTCAAAATCCAAGACACGTTGCGGTACATTATTGAAGTCGACTAAGATACTCATTGGTCACCTCCGGTAAGTTTTACGCGTTTGAGGCGATGGTTAAGCTTGTCCATTTTATTACTGGCGATGATCAAGATTTTGTCGTTGGCTCGATAAGCCGTACTGGTGAGAACCATTCGTGCAAATTCCTCATCAAACACACAGTCGATGTCATCAAATATCAATACGCGCTTACTGGCGAGCAGGGCGCGAACTAATAATAGGGCGTAGCCAACTTGGCGTGAGAATGGGTTACGCATATGGCCTTTGAGTTCTGTATAAAAACCGGCAGGAAGCCCATCAATTTGAGCTTTGATGTTCATGGTTTCACACAGTGTAAACGCCGTGTTATTCAAGCTTGGGCGGAAACAGGTGAGGTTATCGATAATCGTCCCTTCTACGAACGAACTGGTCTTATCAACCATCAGAACACTGTTACGCCAAACGTTGTAATTGACGTCATCCAAAGGCGTGTCGTTAATCATGATATCTAGTTTGCTATCACTGTTCTGACGCGTAATACAGTTAGCGAGGTGGGTCTTACCTGAACCACTTTTCCCTGTCAGCAAATAGGCTTGTCCGAGTTCGAACTCGATACGCTGCTTTTCAGAATACTTAACCGAGATACGTTCTACTTCTGTTGTTTCATGTTGGTGTTCAACAGAGGCGGCCAATTCAAGGAGGTCAACGATACGCTGAATATGGAGTTTGTTTAACTCCCAACGGCTCGCGGTGCGCATCACTTGTTGGTAAGGCGCAAAATAACGGTTGGTTAGCATGATGATCGCGGCCATGATGCCTTGGCTAGATTCCATATTGATAACGGCCGTTGCCAGTACCACAACAACACAAGCTATAGAAAGCTGTTGGATGAGCGCCAATATTAGGCTGAAGTTAGATTCAATCTGCTCATATTTGATGTTCTCAACTTCGCGCTCTTCGACCATTTGTGTCATCAGGCTTTCAACGCGGTATTCCATATTTCGAGCTTTGATATCAAGCGGGCTAGAGATGATCTCAATGATTTTGGAGGTAGTTAACCCTTCGATGTCTGACTTATTCTGCAAACTACCAATCTTTTGTTTGGAAAGGCTCCACGCAAAAATAGCCAAGATGACAGAGGCAATCAGAAGGGTAATGCCAGCCCATATGTTGATGAGTCCTATGATGAGGATAGTGATCACGCTGACGGCAAGGTTGATAAGCGCTCGAACCGATTCGCCACCAAAGAAGGTTTTCAATTCAGGAATGGTTGAGATTCGTTCTAGGTATTCGCCTGGCTCCAAACGTCGGAACTTAGAGATTTCCGCCAAACAGATGGATTGAAATACCTTATTGGTTAAGTTGGTCTCAAACTGCCTCATGATGACAGAGGAAATCTTCTCTTCCTGATTTTTTAAGTGATAGTCGAGGAAGATAGAAATCAAGATAATCGCGAACAATAAGAACAGAGTATCTTGTGCTTGGTTGGGTAACACTCGGTCAAAAATGATCAGAATGGAGAAGGGCAGTACCAAACCAAACAGGGTCGATATTATCGTTGAGAAAGTCAGATAACACTTATCTGCCATGTTGATCTTTTGCGAAAACTGCTCAGTTTGCATTGCGACCTCCTTTCCTCAACGACTCCGTTGAGAGAAGATGTTTAGGCACCAAATCTTGATTGTCTCGTCCCTCAATATCGCTCATTAATTGCATCACGCTTTCGATAGATTGAATTGAGAGTATTCCCTTAATTTGCTCAAGCTTGATGGTCTCGATGATGTAGTCGTATCGTGCGCTTTCGTAGTCTCTTAAGGCGCTGAATAGTTTACTTTCCGCCGCCAGCAAGTCGGTGATAGTACGCGTGCCCAATTGGTAGGCTCTTTGGATCCCTTTATAAGACGCGTAGTTGGCGCGAATGATGTTTTCGTAACTGCTTATAGACTGCGAGAAATCGTTAATGTTGAGCACGGAGGTATTCACACTGTTACGTGTGGTGTAAAGCGAATCTTGGTAAAGCAGCTCAGTACGTTCGATGGCCGTCGATGATTTTTGATAGCCGTAGTAATCAGAGCCACCAGACAAGATAGGAACTGCTAGGTTTAACCCAACACTGGTTGAGTTACTTTCGCCTGTCGCTGTAATGTCGGTTTTGTCGAAGTTATTGGCGTCATCGTGTCGATAGCTGGCTGAAAGCGATACGGTCGGTAAGAAGTTCGAACCGCTCTCTTTTAAGCTTCTGCGGCTTCTCTCGACGTTTTTCTTAGCCACTAACAAGTCGTTGTTGAGCTTTAACGCTTGATCCATGATTGATCGTTGTTCGGTTTCGTTTATCTCTTTTAAAGGCACACTTTCGTAGATATCTTGAGACGGAGTGATAGGGTATTGAATCTGAATCGATAGCCCGTTGAGAATGACGCGACGGTCTTTCTGCAAGGTTCTCAATCGATTCGACACACCTTCTTTCTGAGCAATCACTTCGTAAAGCTCACTGGCGGCTGTATTGCCGAGTTCCACATTGCGTCGCATTTGATGTTCACGCGTCTCAGACGACTTAAGCTCTACCTTGGTCGCTTTAATTTGTGCGTTGTTTTTCAAATACTCAAAGTATTGAGAGCCGATTTCTGAAATAGTGCTTTGGATTTTGTTCTCGTGTTTAATCTCTTCAATGTTGAAGTCGAGCTTTGCCGTCCCATATTTGAAAATATCGCCCAGATTGAAGATCGATTGAGAAAGGGAAAGGCTGTAGCTGTTCGAGTTATAGCTTGAAGTTTCATCAGGCACACTTGATAGCAAGGTTTCATTTTCATTCCATGTGGTATCGGCAGCACCATTGAGGGAAGGAAGAAATTTTGAGCGGCTGATACCAATGTTGTACTCGTTCTCTTCGACCCCTTTATCACTCGCCCGAAGAGAAAGGCTGTTCTGCAGACCGAGTTCTACCGCCTCAAGCAGGGTAGTCGCCGATGCTGAAGGTGTCGTGCTTAATGTAAGCGCAGCTATGATGCTGCTAGTTAAGTTTTTGTACCGCCACATACTTGTTGATCACCTTGATGATTTGGTCGCTTTTATAAGGTTTGCTGATTACGTAATCCATTCCGGCCTCAATACAAGCCTGGTGTTCGTTACTGCTGGTCAATGCGGTTGCACCTATGATGGTACAAGGGTTTTTCTCGTTTTCTTGTTCGAATTGGCGAATGCGTTTTGTGGCTTCGATGCCACCCATACCCGGCATGATGCAATCCATGAAGATGATGTCAGAACGCTTGTTCATAAAGTGCTTCACGGCATCGGCGCCATCGCCAACCATGTCTGGTTCATATTCTTGTTTGGTCAAGATTCGTTTCAGTAAAATTTGTTGAACTCGGTCATCCTCTACGATAAGGAATGAGCTGTTTTCCATCTGTTCTTCCGATGCTTCCGCTTCCATAATGGTGAGTAGGTTTGGAATGAACTCGTAAGGGATAGCAGGAGCGTTGATGATTTTGTCGACGAAGCTATGACACTCTTGTGCTTGCTGAGTGTTGGTCACTGACAACAGTAACTTGGTATTTGGGTGGTTCTTAAGCTGAGATTTCACCGTCTTGCTCAACGACGGCAGCTTGTTGGGTTCAAAGGTATCGGTGAGCATAATCGCATCGTAATCACCGAACGTTTTCGCCGCTGAGAAAAGCTCATTTGCAGTGCGAATCTCGGTGATATCAAGCCCCAAGTTACTGAGCATTTTCTTCATCACATCGATGCGAACTTGAGTATTAGCACACAAGAGTAAACGCTTGCCATCAAAGCGAGTTTTCTCTGTGTGGAAGTTCTTAGCCTTAAGATCAAGCTCGATCTGAAAACGTTCCTGAGCCCCTGACTGGAACCAGTGGCTCTCGTAATATCCGTAATCCTTCAGAACGCTTTTCGCTAAGTCATCTGTGCTGGCTGTATGGTCTTTGTGTGCGCTCCAATGGAGTTTGTTGAGCTTGGCAACAGAAACATCCAGTGTTGATAAGAAGTTGAGGTTGATGGTGACACGGGTATTTTCCATGTCTGAAGCCGCACCCGATTCAATCGTTACAAACAGTTTCTTATTTGATTTGAGTTGAATGGCATTGGAAAGCTGCAGGAACAATATCCAGAACAAGCTGGTGGATTGACCTTCTACACGATTGGGTAAGTTGTCAGAGATAAAACAGTCAAGTTGGCTTTCATTACGTTGTACTTTGGCACTGATATGAATCATTAATTCAGATAACACACTCAGTAAAGAGAACTCTTTCGACTTGCTTTCCGTACCCTGTGATATCAAGCGATTATAGTTTTCTGCTAACTCAGATAGTGTGCTACACGCAGAGGTAATATCGTTCGCCATCAACACGCCGTTTTCATCGGTTTCTTGAACCAGATATTGGACGCCACCGTTGATGGTGTTTGTAATTCCGCGAATCTCATAACCGATCAGCGCATACAACTGTTTGTAGAGATCGTTATTGCGCTTTTGGTCTTCTAATTTACTGAAAATAAGTTTGAGATGAGAGTAAATCTGACGCTGCTTGGGGTTGATGCTAACTTCATTAAGAAGCTCTTCAAGACGTTGTAAATCTAGCTGCTTCAGCTCTTGATACAGGGCATCGAATTCATAGTCGATTTCGCGTTCGTTAGAACTGGATTTCTTTAGCTTCAACATAGCAACTGAGTTGGATAGAATCGTAATCACAGCCAATATCACGACCACCATAAACAACCAGATAAAGAACTCGTTTTTTTCTGACATTAAGTCATTTGCATGGTTGTTAAACATGGTGCGATAGTTGTCGTCCATCTGCAGATAGTTATTGGTCAATGAAAGGTACAAGCCTAATACGTCGTTACGTGTTTTTGCGCTATCGGAGAAACGATTAATCGCCAATTCCAGTTGTGTGTATTCAGTTGCCCCAACCAAGCTGAACTCGGTTTTGTTCAACGAGGCTAAAGAGCGAAATTCATCAATTTCAAGCTTCAAGTTAACCAGGTTGAATTGGTTAGTGCCGCAAGTGTTGGTACTTAAACACTGTTGCAGAGTTTGAATATCTTGTTCTATGGTCTGATTAAGCTTCTGGGCTTGTATGAGCAGTGGGGCGCTTTGCACTTGTGCGACTGAATCTATTTTTGACCAAGAACAGTATAAATAGAAAGCGAGCGCAGCCAATACCACGCTAAATAGTATGCTTAGACGTAGGGCGGGTATGGAAATATTGTACGAAGGTTTACCGCTCATTGATTATCTCTCATCGAAAGCATCCTCGATGGCTGACATCACCGGTTTCGCAGCGTATTCGATCACGCGACGCGAGCCTGTTTTCACATCAGCGGTAAACTCCATGTAAGGTGATAACTTGTATTGAGTGCCTCCTCGTTCAAGAAAGTTTCGGTCAATTTCAATCTCAGCTAAATAGAATTCAGCGTCTTCTTCTTCGTATGATGAACGGCTGATTGAGGCGATGGTTCCCTCAACAAACCCGTATTTTGCAAAGTTATAGGTATCCATTTTTACTTTCACTGCCTGACCAATTTCGACAAATCCCATGTCTTTACGTGGGATCTTCGCTTCACCGTGTAACGAATTATTTATTGGGGCAATATCGGCGATACTTTCTCCTGGCGGAATCACAGCAGAACGGAAATTGAAGTGAAGTTTATCGACCACACCATCGACTGGCGAGTAGACGACTAGGCGATCAACCTTGTCGGAATGCTGCGGTTGTAAGATTCGCTTTAGCTTGAGGTCTTTGTTCGCTTGAATGATTTGTGCTTGGTACTCAGAGTTTCGATTCTCAACCAAGTCACGGTGTTGCTTTTCCAGTTTGTCGAGTTGGAAACGCTCATTCATCACAGATTCGTCAAGGTTCTCAATCTCACGCACCATATTCGACTCTTGTACTTTCATGTTAAGAACGTCGACATAAGACGCCATCTCTTCTTTATAGAGGGTGTTTTTGATGTTGAGCTGCTTACGTATCAGAGAGAGTTGATTCTCTGAACTTTTGCGACGCTTTAACATTGAACTGATCAACGAGTTCTTGTGCTTAATATCGTGTGTAATGAGTTCTTCATTTGAACGGTTTTTAGAGAATTCTTGTCTCCAGGTATTCATGTTGACCTGAACTTGCTCAGGGTATTTCTCAATGAAAGCGTCGAAGTTAGGCTCTATCATGTCGCGTAAGCTTTCATAACGAATCTTATCGAGCTCTATCTGAATAATTTCAGTATTGACGGTATCAAGTTGAGTGTTACGGTCAAGTGAGCGTATTCGAGCGATAGGTTGGCCCTCATAAACGACTTCCCCTTTTCTGACTAATAATTCTTCTAATATCCCGCCTTCTAAATGCTGAACTTTCTCAACATCCGATTCCAATAGCAGTTCTCCACGTACAGAAACAACAATGTCAATACGTGCTTGTGACGCCACGGCGATAGCGACCAAAGCGAGCAAGAATATAATGAGCAACGTTTTGTGAACGCTGGTCATGGCACTAGCAAGCACAATAGTGTCATCAGCTGTGACCTTAGAAGCCTCGTTATTGGAAACAAGTGCTTTTCTGAGGTGATGTTCTATTTGGTTATTGCTCATGACTGACCTCGGTTACTTGCCATCTATTACTTCCTTAATATCCAACAAGTGGTTGATTTGTCGATTGACGTTGTGCAATTCAGTTTTTACATCCTCTATTAGATCTTCCGGCGCAGGAAACTCGTGTCTACTCAAGTGTTCCAATTTGGCCATTTTTGGCGGAAGGTCTTGGTCGCAAAGCAACGTTAAGATGGTCTTCAATCGTTTTGAGTAACTATTGAGTTCATCAAAATGATTACCGTTATGAAGCGCTTCTATATTTAGGGCTGCGTCAGAAAAGTCATTGTAAAAGTCGCCTAATAGCAATTGCAGCCCTTTGTGGTTGTTGTCGACCGAGCGCAACAAATTCGTCATGTCTATCATCGCTCCACTGCCTTAATTGCTTTAATCACAATAACTAAGGATCTTTAAAGGCAGTTTTCAAATTTTTTTTGATTCTTTCTCTTTAAAAAGAAATTATGAAAAATGTTGTATAAAAAATTGGTTTTTCAAAATGATGTCCTTTAATGCCTCTATAAATACGATCAGTTAGCTAGTAGCAACGGAGGCTGTAATGGCAGGTGAAAATAACCAAAACAACCAAAATGAAGATCTAAATGACGCGGTAGAACAAACGGACACGAACGACGCGGGTACGCCCTCCCAACAGCAGAATCAACAAAATCAACAAAACACGATTGCGTCGACAATAGCGACGGGTGCTGAAAATGCGGATGCGGCAGACGAAGTTAACCAGGCTTTAGACGAAAATCCGAGTGGTGCAGGTAATGCTGAAGATGCCTCTGCTTCTGGTGCGGCTGTGCAAGAAGAGACGCCAGAAAGTGATGGAGATTCAGACGCTGCACAATCCAATGTAGTTGGTGGAGCCGCTTCTGAAGCTGGCTCGGATAACGCTGCTGGCAGTGGTGGCGGAGCAGGTGCTGGCGCTCAAGCAGTAGGTGGCGATAACGCAGAGTCTGCGACAGGTGGAGCAGATGCTGAAGGTAATGAAGAACAAGGCCAAGCTGCACGTACCTCTGCAGCGTCGAGTTCTACATCTTCTGAATCGGGTGAGCAACAAGTCGGTGACGACCTCGATTCACAGACAGTCGAAGAGACATTTGCCGTTGATGTTCAAGCTTCAGATGAAGAGACCATCAGTGAAGTAGAGGATGACTTTGATTCTGAAACAGTAAGCGAAACATTCAAAATCCAAGTAGAAAGTGAAAATGATGCGCCAGAAGCAGAACAAAATCTGGCTTACATCATGGATGAAGATGGCTCCATAACATTCACTCAAGAACAATTACTCGAATACGCAAGTGATGTAGATGGGGACGAACTGGTTGCATCTAACGTTCAAGTTGGTGCTGATGCAACAGTTCAAGACAATGGTGATGGTACTTTCACAGTAGTTCCTTCAGCTGACTTCAATGGTGAACTTGACCTTACTTTCGACATCAGTGATGGCCAAGAAACGATTAGCAGCGCAATTGATTTAACGGTACGTCCGATTAATGACGCGCCGGTTCCTGAAGATAAAACGTTTGAAATAGAGGAAGATGGCACACTCATCTTCACCGATGCAGACCTGTTAACAGGTGCTACAGACATTGAAGGTGACAACCT
>NZ_JBFRSD010000036.1:0-422 GCF_041473395.1 Vibrio sp. 10N.222.55.C6 | reverse complement strand
GGCACCGATACGGTCTCTGCGAACATCGATGTAAGTGTGACTGCGGTTGATGATGCGCCTGTGTCTGGTGACCTAGCGTACTCAATCGACGAAGATGGTTCGATTCGTCTAAGCCAAGAGCAGTTGCTATCACAAGCATCAGATGTTGAAGGCGATGACCTAACAGCCAGCGGCTTAACGGTCGACGGTGATGCAACCGTTACTCAAAACGATGACGGCAGCTTCACGATTACGCCAGATGAGAACTTCAATGGTGACATTGATATCAGCTTCGATATCTCAGATGGCACCAATACGGTTCAAGCATCAGCAGACTTAACCGTTAACCCAGTAAACGACCTGCCAGTGCCTCAAGACCAACAGTTCAGTGTTGAAGAAGACGGCACGTTAATCTTTACTGATGCAGACCTGTTAACAGGCGC
>NZ_JBFRSD010000035.1:0-82108 GCF_041473395.1 Vibrio sp. 10N.222.55.C6 | reverse complement strand
ACGCGCTTACCTTTGTAGCGCCCACTTTCGCGTGTTATTGGAGCGACACCAATTAGTGATGCCGCTTGTTTATTTGTGATGTAGCCAAGTTCTGGTACGTTGCTAATTATTGATGCAGCGGCAATGTTTCCTATTCCAGGGACGCTCTGCAATATTGTGTTTTTAGCCTGATATTCAGGGCTATCTTCAATGAGTTTAACGAGCTTTTCTTCTAACTTGGTGATTTGATTTTTTATCGTGGTTAGCATCGGTTTGATAGTCGGATGGAGAGAAGCGGGAAGTATCTGGATTCGGTTCTTTTCCATGGTTTGCATGGATAACAACTGGTTTCGGCGAATGACTAAGTCACTCATTAGGCGTATGTTTTTTGGCTTTATGACAGTAAGAGCTGGTTTGATTGCTTCTCCATAGTGAGCAATCAATTCTGCATCTAAACGATCATTTTTGGCTCTGCGGCCAATAGCACCAGCGAACCGTTTTATGTGGACAGGGTTTGCTCTGACAATAGGTAATTGAGCCTCTGCACATGCAAGAACAAAAGGCATTTCTAATCGGCCTGTTGCTTCAATAACGATTCGTTCAGGACTGTGACTATTAATCGTTTTGAGTGCTTTTTTGATGCCTTTATCATTGTTCTCTACTGAGAAAAATAGGTCTAGTGGCCTGATGTGGATGTCTAATTGTGTTTTGCCGGTATCAACTCCAACGTTGATGCTTTGATTGATTTTGGTATTCATAATAAGCTAACTCATGCTTGCGTAATGCGGGTTCGAGACCCAGTCGACTATTCGAGGTTTATGCTTGAAGTCCTATGTAGCGTTCATGTTTGTTATCGGTCTCTCGATAGAGGAGCCAGCGTTTAAACGAACTACTACATAGAAAGCTTTAGTTGCAGCTAAAGCCTGGGTCTCACATTACCCGATTGGAGTGCTTATTATCCATACAAACCGTTTAAGACAGATTCCCAATGCATGGTGCGTTCGGCATACTTCAGTTTAAGTGTTTATGTCACAATGGTTTAGGCAGGGTAGTTGGCGTTCTCACCCCTTAATTGGGCGTTCTACCGCAATCAATCATCTAACCTTTTCATAGCTTTACGGTAAACATCGCTACGTTCGCGTTTTCCGACTGCTAAGACGGTTACAATGATGACATCGTCTTCAACTTTGTAGACGAGACGGTAGCCCGATTGGCGCAGCTTAATCTTATACATGTTGTCAGCTCCAGAGAGTTTTGAAGCCGGAACATGCGGGTTATCTAAACGCTCGATTAGCTTTTTCTTAAATTGTTGTTGAAGCGTTGAGCCAAGCTTTTTCCACTCTTTGAGTGCACTCTTTTTAAAGTCGAGTTTATAGGTCATCAATATTTACCGAAATACTCTCTTCAGATTCACGCTCTTTCGCAATAGTTAGTAGTTCAAGATCTTCGAGTCTGTCCATCATCATTTCGTACGCTTCGGCTGGTACGCAATAAAATGCTGGCTCATTTCGGTTCAGTACAGCAACAGGTTCACCGTAAGCACTAGTTGCAACTTTCATAGGGTTAGCTTTCAACTCAGTAATGCTTGCAGCAACATCGGCTAAAATTCTAGTGGTCATGTAATAGGTCTCTTAAGTGGTCTTTGTTTTGGTCATTTTAGCCTCAACCAAGAGGTATAACAAGTTGCTTAAGAATAATTCGCAACGCGTGGCATTTTTACTATGCGTTGGTTTATGTGTTTAAGGTATTATGCGGACGCTAAGGTATTGGGTTGCTCACACCTTAGCAAGGCGTAAAGTGTCGATATCTTGGGATAATAGTTCTAGATATCTAATTCAGAATAGCTGCGTAAACCTTAATTTAGAGGCTCTTGAACCATGGTATTACTTATAGTTTGGTTGGCTATTTGGGTTTCTTCAGCCAAACCACTTGCTTCTGTCGCCCGACGAACATACCGCATTAGAGTACAAAGTAGTTCGAATGGTTGGAAAAGTATTTTGTTTTCTATATTGGCTCACCTTACCTTTGTTCAACTATTTAGCTTTCCTGTAGATAGTTGGTTTTACTGGGTACTTCCAGTACTAAATGTTTTGTTTGTTATGCACATGCTCTTGCTCTTGGATTTGGTTCTAGATCGTTATAGTGTGGTTGATACTTCACGTTTTACCCATCGTTCAATTGCACCTTTTTTGGTGTCATGTAGTGCATTTATTGCAATGCTTTTCTACTCAGCTTATCTCAATGATGCAATACTGAGGGGAGTATGTATTGCTGCTCTCTCAATAGGTTTGACAGGGTTTCTAGTAACTTATAGAAATGTAAAATAGGGTCATACAGCTAACAGAGTATCTTAGGTTGATAAGAACCAAGCAAACCACAAAGGGCGCCAATAACGGCGCCCTTTGTGTTAGTTGGAAACGCTATAAGTGTCGTAGTCGCGAAGTAAGAAGATCGCGATACAGGCTGCGAGCATTGGCCAAGAGGCGAAGAACAGTAGGTTGTTGAACGGGTCCATGTATTTTCCAAAAGAGGAAAAGGTTGAGCCTGCATGAAGGACTAAAATGGCTCCGTAGGTGTACTTTTTCCACATGCCTACAACGAATGCGCCTAAAAATCCGAGCTGCGCGACACCCAGAGCCATCATCGCATTGTTCGAGATGTCGATGCCGTAAAAGCCAGACAGTACTTTTGTCGCGTGCTCAGGGACAAGGATCTTATCCAAGCTCCAGAATAAGAAGACGATAAAAATGCCGATTCTCAGCAGTAGTAGGCTAGTTGCCAGTTTGGTTTGAAGTGTCTTTTCCATGATATCCCTTGTGATGCATTCAATGATGCGATGATTTAAATGTTCATCAAAGGAGACCCATAGCCTTCGCATTTTCTTTCGTTGTTTTTTAGTGCCTTATGTAACAAGGAATGTCTGGTTGGTTTGTTCCTCAACGTTATCTGACTCAAAATGCTGTTGCTTGAGTAAGCTGATAGTCAGGTTTATCGGCATCGGCTTATAAAAATAGAAGCCTTGGATATAGTCGACACCGAGCTTAGATAAGATTTTCACTTGGGATTCATACTCGACACCTTCGACGATGACTTGCATTCCTAAGGAGCGTGATAGTTGAAGCATGGACTCTAGCAAAGGGAGACCAAAGCTGGATTCGTCGGATATGTTTTTCACAAACACGCGATCGATTTTGAGAATGCTGAACGGGAACTGTCTTACGAAATCTAACCCTGCGTAGCCTGTACCAAAATCATCAATCGCGACTCTGACGCCCCTGTTCGATAGCTTGGTTAGGTTGTCTCTAATTTTGACCATGTCGGCATCAGAACATTCACCATATTCGGTTACTTCAAAAACCACCTGCTTGAGGATCTCAGGGTGTCTTTTAAAGATGCTGATCACTTTGTTAGAGAAGTTACTGTTAGACACTACGTTGCGGCTGATGTTGACGCTGATGTACTTTGAGTCGAACACATCTTGATTGCTTTTCAACGTCATTAATACTTTGCGCAGCACGAAGTAGGTGAGCTCCTCAATTAAGCCTAAGCTTTCAGCAAGCGGAATGAAAATAGCCGGGGAGACGTTACCTTCAATTGGGTCGTTCCATCGTAATAGTGACTCACAGCCGACGATCTCATTGGTGTTTTGGTTAACGATAGGCTGCATGTGAACATGAAGGTGTTGGTTTTTTAGCGCACTTGAAAGCGAATATTCTAAGCTGCGTTGGCTCTGCTTTTTATGCTTGATGGAAAGGAGAATAATGGTCGTGATTCCGGCCATCAAAAAGCCAAACCATAAATAACTCAACATGAAGTGAAGATAAAACTGATACCCAATGTATGAGGTGATGGTCAATGGGTAGGTGTTTGATTGTATCCGCACCTTGGCGATTGATGAGTCAATATCGATAGGGTGGATATCTCTTTTGATCACTTCAACTTTGGCCTGTATTCCATGGTTGCTGAGGCTTGTTTCAACAAGGTCATAGATGAAGTGTGGCGGAATCATCAGGCTCACTCCGGCATCTTCTTTGTTCGAGAAAATGAGCATGATGGACTGAACTTGCGTGATAGCCGAGTTGGAATACGACAGGGTCGTTAAATTCGGGTCGTCATTGAGTCGCTGCCTGATGGTGCTGTATAGGCGAAATGAAACGTCACCATCGGTGGTTGAACAGTAAAATCGGTTCTGTTTATTGAATACCGCTGCTTCTTTTACCCAATCGGCTTCAAAAACGTTTTGTCGAAGCTGTCTAACGATCGCGTCGCAAGACTGTTCAGGTCTAACTTCAGATAAAAAACGGTCGAACCTTGATTGGATCCCTTCTAACCTGGTTTCAACTAACCTTGATGTGTCTTCGGTTAATGTTTGGTAGTGATGCGGTGTAAAAGGAATGAGCATTGCCATGGATAAAAAGAAAGAAATGGCAAAGTAAAATGAAGTCTTAGCAATGTTTTGGTACTTGATATCCATAGTTGGAGAAGCGTTACCGATTTATGTGAGCATTCGATTTAATTTATAAAGTTAACGATTACGTAGCAATATAAATAATTAATATTGTGAATGCAGGCACGAATTATTGATATAAATAATATGTTTTCTAGTTTTACCAGCAAAATCTGAGCGTTATCTCATTTATTTGAGTTGGCGAGGCGTCATTTTTGATGATTCATGCGGATAACAAATGCTTATATCCTGATAAATTTTATTGTTATTTGGTCTGGCTGAATGAGTTGAATGAGCTAAATATTGAGCCACGTTTAAATAAATAAAGTCACGACTCGATTCGTTTTGGTGGTGGCAGCATAAAGGATGATTATGACAAAACTGATATCGGCACTCATAGCGGTGTGCTTCTCATTCTCTGCGTTGGCCTACGAAGGTGTTGTTGATTGCGAGAATGCGATGAATACCATCGAGATCAATCAGTGTGCGGCAATTGAGTTGGGATCTGCACAAGCGGAACTGGATAAATACCTTGCAGCCAGCTTTGAGCACAATGCTTATGAAGCTCAGCTGGTAGCTTCAATTAAGAAGGCTCAGGAGAGCTGGCAGGCGTACATGACAGCACATTGTGATTCTGTGTACACCCAATGGCGTGAAGGTTCTATTCGAGGGGTTATGGCGCTTTGCTGCAAGATGACGTTAACCAAGCAGCGCACGCATGAGGTGTGGGCGAATTTCTTAACCTACATGGACAGCACGCCTCCGGTTTTACCAGAGCCTAAATTAGCGCCGTAGGCAGGTTTAAAATACGTACAGGACTGTGCACCTGCTTCAACCTTTGGCGGGCGAATAAGAAAGCGATAGGGGATTGGCCTACTCTGTCGTTCTTAGTTCTTAGTCTCCAGCTTGAAGCATTACAGCTTTAAGTATTACCTAGTAAGGAATCGATTTTGAATAATGTCAGTATCACGCTTATTCAGCTTGAAGTTGAATACAAAAACAAACAAAAGAATATAGATTCGGTCTCTGATCTTTTGCAAGCGGAGCCGTCAGTCGGTGATATTACTTTACTGCCTGAACTGTTCACGACTGGGTATATTTTTAACGAGGCTGAAGAAATTCACGAATTGGCTGAAGACTTCGCCGACAGCAGTACTATTGATTCATTAACGCAGCTTGCAGCGAAGCATGACACCTTGATTGTTGCAGGCATTGCCGAGAAAGATAGTGGCCAATATTACAACAGTGTGGTGGTTGTGGATGCTTCCGGTTTACGACACAAATACAGAAAAATCAGTCAAACCAAATTCGATAAGCAGTATTTCTCGAGAGGGGAGAAGCGCCTCACGTTTGAGCACAAAGGCTTAAAGTTTGGTGTCGCGATTTGCTTCGATATTTGGTTCCCGGAGATCATGAGAGAGTATCAGTCGGTCGACGTTATTCTCCATCCCGCGAATTTTGGTGGTCATCATAGCTTTGCTATTGCTCATGCAAGGGCTTTAGAAGAGGGGTGTCATGTCGTGACTTGTAATCGAGTTGGACAGGATGTGGTTGATGCGTTTACCGCGACTTATTGTGGTGGAAGCCGAGCCTACTCACCCAAAGGGGAGTTAGTGACTAAACTTAACGACAAGCAATCGGTAGAAACCGTGAGTATTCAAGATCCCTCGATTGCGCCGCAATACAATGGCGTCGATGTGTTAGACGAAATACAGCAAATCGCATCTGTGTTGAATCGCTAAGAAGATAAGTGAAGTGCATTAGGAGCGAAAAGGGCAAGGTTTTTTAACCTTGCCCTTTGTTGTTTAGATCTCTAAGAAGGCGCTTTAAATGGCTTTTACGCTGCTTCGTTCAACAAGAGTAGGTTCAAGTTCAACGACTTGCGGATAAGCATCTGGAGTTTGTAATCTGCTCAAAAGCGTATCCACTGCGGCTTTACCTAAACGATGTTTTGGCTGGTGGACAGTGCTTAACGCGGGTGTCATGTACTTCGACAGGTGGATGTCATCGTAGCCAATAATAGACAGATCATTCGGAATCGATGTGCCATCTTGCGCCGCAGCGTGAATCACGCCCATCGCCATCATATCGTTACTGACGAACAAGGCAGACGGCATTTCGCCACGAGTTTTCAATGTCTGATAAGAGTCAAAACCACCGTCACATTCAAAGTTGGATTCAACAATCCACTTAGGGTTGATCTCTAAATTGGCTTCTTCCATTGCTTGCTTGAAGCCTTGATAACGAGACGAAGCTTGATTACGGTGCAGTGGGCCAGTGATACAACCAATTTGAGAATGACCGTTATCTATCAAGTGCTTAGTTGCCATGTAGCCACCTTGGTGCGAGTTGTCTTGGATCTTATCGCTCGCAAACAACATAGGGCCCCAATCCATGACTACAACAGGCAGCTCTGGGTAGCGCTCGAATACATCGATATGTTCGCCTTCAAGGGTAGAACACATTAGCATCAGGCCATCGACTCGCTTTTGCAGCAAGGTATCGATAGAGGATTTCATGCGTTCGCTATCGCCTTCGGTGTTACACAAGATAAGGTTGTAGCCTTTTTCGTAGCAACGACGTTCCACACCTTTTACCACTTCGCCAAAGAATGGGTTGGTGGATGTGGTCACTAGCATTCCCAAGGTTTTGGTTTGCTTCATTTTCAAGCTGCGAGCCAATGCAGAAGGCGCATAGTTGAGTTCTTTAGCCGCACTGTTAACACGCTCAGCAATCTCTTCACTGACAAAGCGTGATTTGTTGATCACGTGGCTCACGGTAGAAGTCGAAACCTTTGCGAGCCGTGCGATGTCTTTCATTGTTGCCATAAAAAATCCTTGTGGGAATAACCTTCCACGTTGGGCGATATTCTGCCTGAAAACAGGGGCTTATTCTTGTTATTTGTTGTTACCGAATTTGAAGGCTAACATCCGTTAACCACGGTTTAGCTCAGAAGTTAGGCCTTCAAATAGGTATCAAACTAAGCAGACAGTTGCTCTGCCAAAAACGCATCGGTTTCAGCACGGCTTGGAATCGACGTTTGAGCACCAAAGCGTGTCACAGAGATAGCAGCTGCAGCATGAGCAAATTTAATCGCACGCTCAAGTGGCATATCTTCAAGCAAGCCTGTCACCAACGCGCCGTTAAAGGTGTCACCTGCGGCAGTTGTATCTGTTGCTTCAACACGGAAACCTGCGATTAATTCACCTTCGCTGGCTTCATTGCCTTGACCGCGATGACTCACCCACACGCCTTTCGCGCCTAGCGTGATCATTACCGTTTCTATGCCTTTAGCATGCAGAGCCAACGCAGCCTGATGAGCAGACGCGTTGTCCGTCACGGTAATGCCTGTCAGCACTTCTGCTTCAGTTTCGTTCGGTGTAATCACGTCAACACAAGCAAGCAGTGAATCCGATAATGGACGAGCAGGAGCCGGGTTTAGAATGACTTGCGTGCCACTCTCTTTTGCTACTTTCGCAGCGTACTCAATACCTTCAATTGGCGTTTCAAGTTGAGTTAGCAGGTATTTGGCTCCGCGAATCTTCTCTAGATGTGGTTCGATTTGGTCGCAAGTCAGCTTGTCATTAGCTTCTGCAGAAAGACAGATGCTGTTTTCACCCGTTGCGGATACTTGGATCATCGCGATGCCAGTTGGCGTGTTGTCTGCCACGATAACACCGTCGATGTTGATGCCGTCTTTAGCGAAGTCTTGACGAATGTTGATGCCGAATGGGTCGTCACCGACACAGGCGATGAAGCCGATATCTGCGTTTAATCGCGCAGCAGCGACTGCTTGGTTTGCGCCTTTACCGCCAGGGATGACCTGATAGTTACCGCCAATCAAGGTTTCACCCGGACGAGGGAACGAAGGAACTTGCAGTACGTGGTCAGCGTTAACGCTACCTAAAACAATCAGTTGAGTCATGATACGAGCCTTATGATATATCGTATTTGAAAATGCATGGGTCTTTCTCATGGTGTTAAGTGCGCTCTCTTTTGTGAGCGGAATGAGAAACAGCGATGCACTGTCGGGGTTTGCTTTTGTTTGAGTCAGCGAGCCAATCAAAGCAGGGAGATAGGGAACTCCCTGCTTTATATCGCGTTACCTAGTAACGATTACTTAGCGATGATTTTTAGAGGTACTGGTACGTACTCGTCTACTGTTTCGCCTTTCAGTACTTTGTCTGCCATTTCGATACCTAGAGAACCGATTAGGTCAGGTTGTTGTGCAACTGTAGCGCCTAGTAGGCCGCGGTTAACAGCAGCGATGCCGTCGTCTGTGCCATCAAAGCCAACGATCATCACTTCTTTACCTGACGCTTGAACTGCGCGAAGTGCACCTAGTGCCATTTCATCGTTTTGAGCAAATACTGCTTGTACATCTGGGTTAGCAGCAAGCAAGTTTTCCATTACGTTCAGACCTTTAGTACGGTCGAAATCAGCAGGTTGGCTTGCAAGAAGCTCAAGGTCGCTGCCGTTTACTGCATTCATGAAGCCTTCACCACGTTCACGAGCTGCAGAAGTACCAGCAATACCTTCAAGTTGGATTACTTTCGCTTTTTCGCCCACTTTTTCCATGATGAAGTGACCTGCCATTTCACCACCGATTACGTTATCAGAAGCGATGTGGCTTACTACGTCACCACGGCTTGCACCACGGTCTAGTGTTAGTACTGGGATGTTTGAACGGTTAGCCATGCGAATTGCGTTAGACACGGCGTCTGAATCTGTTGGGTTGATCAGGATTGCCTTAACACCACGAATGGTTAGATCTTCAATGTTCGACAGCTCTTTGCTTGGGTCGTTTTGAGAATCCAGAACGATAAGCTTGTAGCCTAGCTCTTCAGCTTTCGCTTCTGCGCCATCTTTCATGGTTACAAAGAATGGGTTGTTCAATGTAGACAGAACGATTGCCATTGTATCTTGCGCCTGTGCAGACACAGATACTGTTGTAGAAAGAAGAGCAGCAGAAATAAGAGTCGCTAATTTTTTCATGGTGTAAGTCCTTTGTGTAGGGGGAGCTAAGAGGTGAGTCCTAGCTCGTTGTTACATTATTTATAGATTCTAATATTTTAAGGTAAAACAAACTGTTACTTTTATTAAACTAGAGTGTTACTTGTATTAACCTAGAGTGTGAATAGGTTTTATTTGTTTTTGTTGTCGACCAATACTGCCAGAAGAATAACCACTGCTTTTGCAATCATCTGGTAGTAAGAAGATACGTCTAGTAGGTTTAGGGCGTTGTTTAGGAAGCCGATAATCAGAGCACCAATCAATGTGCCCATGATACGGCCACGACCGCCAGCTAAGCTTGTCCCGCCAAGAACTACGGCTGCGATAGCGTCTAGCTCATAACCCATACCTGCGGTTGGTTGAGCAGATGACAAACGCGATGCCACGATGATGCCTGCCACTGCAGCTAGCAGACCACAGATTGCGTAAACACCGATTTTTACTTTGTCTACGTCGATGCCTGATAGGCGAGTTGCTGATTCGTTGCCACCCAGTGCGTAAACGTAGCGACCAAAGCGTGTGTGGTTAAGTAGGTACCATACTGCTGCGAATACCACGACCATGATCCATACTGGAACCGGTACACCCATTGCGTAGCCAGTACCGAACCAAGCGAATGCGTCTGCTGTGTCTGTGAAGCCTGTTGAAATAGGACGACCATCTGTGTAAACCATGGTTACGCCGCGAAGTAGTGTCATGGTGACAAGCGTTGCGATGAAGGCTTGAACCTTACCCTTAGCGATAATCACACCACTAATCGCACCTAATGCTGCACCTGCTACAAGAGCGGTTGGTACTGCGATCATCACAGGGATTTCCATGCCAATCATGCTGGCTGCGAACGCACCACAAAGCGCCAGTACAGAACCCACACTCAAGTCGATACCCGCGGTTAAGATAACCAGCGTCATACCTACAGCGATAATTGCGTTAACCGAGGTTTGGCGCAGAATGTTTAGGATGTTGTCGACAGTAAAGAAGTTCGGGTTTAAGAAAGAAACGACAACAATCAGGAAGAGCAAAGCAATCAATGACTTTTGATCAATCAGCCACTCTTTGCTGATTAACGGTTTTTTCTTTGGAGCTTCAGTTGTTTTGCTCATGGTTTTAGTACTCATGCTGCGTCCTCGTTGATCTTTTTACCGACCGCACACGCCAGTAATAATTCTTGGTTTGCTTCTTTAGCATCAAATTCACCGCTTACACGGCCTTCATGCATCACCATGATGCGGTCACTCATTCCTAACACTTCTGGCATTTCAGATGAGACTAAAATGATGCTCATGCCGTCGGCTTTAAATTTATTAATGAGTTGGTAAATCTCTTTCTTAGCACCGACATCGACACCGCGCGTTGGCTCGTCGAGAATCAGTACTTTTGGTTTGGTCATCAAGCCCTTAGCGATAGCCACTTTCTGTTGGTTACCACCAGAAAGGTTGCCAATAATCTGTTCGCGCGTCGGGGTTTTGATGTTGAATAGCTTGATGAAGTCATCTACTGCAATCACTTCGTCTTTATGTTGGATTTGACCGCTCTTTGTTAGTAGGTCAAGTGAACATAACGACATGTTTTCTTTAACAGAAAGCCCTAGAACTAAGCCATCGCCTTTACGGTCTTCAGAGATGTAAGCAATGCCATTGGCCAAGCCGTCTTTCGGGCTTACAGGGTTGATGGTTTTATTTTCTAGGTTGATGACGCCGCGTTCACTTGGAAGGGCACCGTAAATCACTTTCATCAGTTCAGTTCGGCCAGCACCCATTAGGCCAGATACACCCAGGATTTCACCGCGTTTTAGCGTAAAGCTCACATCGTGAACACCAGAACCCGTCAGGCCAATCACTTCAAGACAAGTTTCACCATGGCTCTGGCCGATACGTGGATATTGTTCGTCTAACTTACGACCAACCATCATTTCGATTAGGCCATCTTCGTCGGTGTCTTTTACTTCACACTGACCAATGAACTTACCGTCACGCAGCACGGTGATGTCATCACAAATCTCGAAGATCTCTTTCAAACGGTGAGAGATGTAAACAATGCCACAGCCTTCATCGCGCAATTCGTTAATCACCTTAAACAGAGATTCAGTTTCGGTATCGGTTAGCGCATCGGTTGGTTCATCCATGATGATGACTTTAGATTCAAACGATAGGGCTTTCGCAATCTCTACCATTTGCTGCTCACCAAGGCTCAACTGACCTAGAGGCGTTTTCGAGCTGTGTTTCACGTTAAGGCGTTTAAGTAGCTTGTCTGCTTCTTGGTACATCTCGTTCCACAAGATACGACCCATGGTGCCCGTGATTTCACGACCTAAGAAGATGTTCTCGGCGATGGTCAATTCAGGGATTAGATTCAGCTCTTGGTGAATGATGCTAATGCCTGCTTGTTGAGAATCACGTGGCCCTTTAAATGCAGCAGGTTTTCCTTGGTAGGCAATAGTGCCGCCGTCCAAGTGGTAGATGCCTGTCAGCACTTTCATAAGCGTTGATTTACCCGCACCGTTTTCACCCATTAACGCCATTACGCGTCCTGGATAAACGTTGAGGCTTGCCTTATCCAGTGCTTTCACACCAGGGAAGGCTTTCTCAATTGAGCTAAGTTCTAAAATGGCTTGAGTCATGTCGGTTCCTTTACTCGGGGCCAGTTGTATTTGATTATTCTGTCTATGTATTGTTTTGGTTCAGTGATGTCACTGAGCTGTCGTTGCGTTTTGCTTGAGCTAAAAGGTTACGCCAGCTTGGAAAATAACATTTGCGTATGGTGTGCACTCACCGGTGCGAATTACCGCGCGGCTTTCATGCGTACGCTGTTTGAATTCTTCATGAGTGATGTAAGTAATAGAAAGCGATTTGCCACAACGCGCTTCTTCTGTCTTGATTAAATCAATCAGCGCAGCGTGGTGCTCTGGGCTTACTTTCGCAAACTCTTCTGCAATCACAACACCTTCGATTTGAGATTCATCCAGCATGGTTTTTACCGTTTGCTGAAAGCTTGGGACACCGTGAGTTAAAGCAAGATCAATACGAGTTACGTGGTCTGGAATTGGTAAGCCCGCGTCACAAATCGTGATTTCATCTGTGTGGCCAAGAGTCGCCACTAGGTAAGAGAGTTCAGAGTTTATTAAAGTACTTTTTTTCATATCACGACCTATCGAAAAATAACGCTTGATGGGTTGAGAACAACTCAAGAAAAGCCATCGAAACGTTTCGATAGTGATAATAGTGTCTGATTTATCATTTGCACGTTTGATTGTTTTAGAGTGTGATAATGATCATCGAAACGTTTCGATGGGGCGTTTTTTGGTGATCTTAGTCACCGCCATTGATTGCATAAATCCTTTTACGTGGGTTCAATCGATAGCGCATATCCGAACTTACTAATGGTAATGATCTGGACGTTGGATGCTCTTAATCGCGCGAACACATTGCGTAGGTTATAGACTACGTTTGCAAGAACATGTGGTGACGAGAGTTGTCCGTCCCAACACACATCAACAATATGCTCTCTTGAAATCGGTCTTCCCACATTTTCCAATAACAAGCAGAGCACTGCTAATAGGCGAGGGCGCAAAGTGATTTTGTTTCCTTGCTGGTTGGTAATCGTTCGAGCGTCGATATCAATGATTAAGCCGTTGAAGTCTATTGTGTGGTTCATCGTGTTTTCTGTTCGTCTTATTCTAAATTGTGGAGATTGAGCAAATTGGCCTGCTGTTGGAGCGGGTAATTATTTAAGTGTGCTAATGGTCGAAGTGGGCGGGTGAACTGACACGATCAGTGAGCCTATTACTTTTAAAGCCGAAGACAATACTTACCGATTAATTGCTGGTTACAAATTTAACCGCATTGTTTCGGTTGAAGCTCAATACACAGATTTTGGTGATATAGCCCTGAAAACGAAATCTGGTAATAAGGTTTTCACTTGGACACCTCAAATCTTTTCGGTAACGGCGAACCTCGGTTACACGTTTGATAATGGCATTCGTCCATTTGGCACTATCGGTCTGTCGACTATTGATCTAGACATGAAGCTTGCTGATGGCTCTCGCCCGTCAGGAGATGGTTTTGATGATTCGGGAGATGGCATCCGTATGGGTGTTGGTGTTGAATACACGCCACCTACAATGTCTTCGTTGAGCTTTCGCTTAGCATACGAAGCCGATGCTTTTGATATCGAAGATTACGAAAACGGACACAAGACAGAAGATACTGTTGTTCTGGACTCTTTCTACTTAGGCGCAATGTACACATTCTAAGTTTCACACTTTGCTAAACGGTAAATCGGTTTCTAAATGGGGCGTCGGTTGGCTCAACCCGTTTAACTAAAGTGGAAGGCCGCAGTTTTTGACTGCGGCTTTTTTATGTTTAACTCTAGGCTTCACGAATATGAGCGGTGACAGACACGATGGCATGGTCGGTACTGAATTGGTCGTGTTCAAAACTAGGATTAATCAGGTGATGGTCTAACACTGTGTAGCTAGAGATCTCCATTAAGCTTGAAGAGTTCTGACAATCAAACTCGTTCGACATCAAAATGTAGTCCAGTACAGATCCAGAAGCGCCGTAGTAATGGGTTGGCTTTCGCTGTTCAAGCAAGTCTTCTTCATGCAGTTGATGGTAAAGATCCCAGCTGTCTTTCAAGCGAAAGTGGGATAGCCAATGCTTGCTGTTTTCGTCTCGGTTGATTGAGTAATTCAACAGCCCTTTAAACTCATCATTAAACAGTGGCTTATTAAAGTCACCCATCAACACAACAGGTTGCTCGGTTTGGTAGCGTTGGTTGGTGATGTATTGATGCAGCATCTGAGCTTCTAGGCCGCGTTGGGCACTTGATAGCCAAGAGCCAAGCTGTTCTTGGTGAAAACGAGTGAGCGTGTCACTTTGTGGTTTTGCACCTTGCTGAGTGTTGTCCGCATCGACAGATTCTGCTTTTGGCTCTGTCGGACGTTGTGATTTGAAGTGCACCACATAACAGTCGGTTGAACCTAAATGGGGTAACGTAATCGTCGCGTGAACAGGCGTTCTGTTGAATGAGAATTTGTCGTCAAGGTTGAATGCTGTCAGTAACGTCGAATCTGGCGTAACAGGCTGCACGTTTTCAATCGGGTAACGGGAAGCGATCCCAACAACTGGTGAGGTGTATAGGTAATCATCTTCAACGTTGGCGCTATCGACCACTGCAAAGTATGGATAACCTAGCTCGTTCATCAATAGCTCTAAAGATTGCGGGCTAAATATCTCTTGGAAGCCAATCACATCGCAATCTAATGAGCGAATCGCTTCAGCCATCCAATGTTGCTTCTTCTGCCATTCTTCGAAGCTGTAGATGTTCTCAAAATCATAATAAGCATTCGGTGGCTCGAGATAGTTCAGAAGGTTGAACGTTGCGAATGTTATTTGGTTTGGTTTGTTCAAAGTGTCATTCCATTTAGACCTAGGCTGCAAGGATACTCCAGTAAAAGTATAGTTTGTTGATTATTTAGAGCCTAAATTTCACTTTAGAAGCCAACCAAAGGAATCTTAGCCGTTGAGGCTTGTGTCATTCAGGCTAGAGCAATCTTAGTGCTTCTGCCTTCCCCCGTGCTTTCCAACGCCACCAAGCTAATCAACTCAATCAAAGGAACCAAAGCAATCAAAGCTCACTGCATCCAATAACTTCGAGTGGTGACGAGTAATTTGTAAATAAACCGTCAGAGATAGAGTGCTGATGGTTTTATTAGTTATTACATGATGTTAGATTTGAACCTATACTTGATTTAACGGCATGCATTCAAAGCCGATAAATCAACTTGAATATAGAAGTCATGACATTTGAAGGGAGAGTCAAATGGGAACAGTTTTTCGACGCAAAGCTTCGCAACGCACTCAGTTTTTCAGGTTTAATTTGAAGTCATGTGCAATCATGTTGCCGCTTATTGCTTTACAACCCTCCGTTACTTACGCTTCTGAAACCCAATCAACTCCTGCTGTCACCGTTATTGAAACCACACAACTGGTTGGTTTTGGTGAAGCAAAATATCCAGCCGATTTCACTCACTTCGATTACGTTAATCCTGATGCGCCAAAGCAGGGCAAAGTGACCTATGGCAGCATAGGTACGTACGATAGCTTTAATCGATTCGGTTCCCGCGGCGTTGCTGCAAGTTATACCGGAGAGATTTACGATACCTTGATGTTTTCTCCGAGTGACGAGATTGATGCGTACTATCCATTGATCGCTTCAAAGGTTCGCTACTCCAGTGATTTCACTTGGATGGAAATCGACATCAACCCAAATGCTAAATTCCAAGATGGCGAGCCTATCACTGCGCATGATGTTGCCTTTACTTTTGACAAGTTCTCAACCGAGGGCGTGCCTCAGTATCGTGTGTATTACAAAGAGATTAAGTCAGTAAAAGCGGTCTCTGATTTGGTTGTTCGTATTGAAATGAACAGTCCAAACCGCGAAAAACTGTTTAGCTTCGCGCAAAGCACTCGTGTATTGCCGAAACATTTCTGGAAAGACAGAAAGCTGTCTGAGCCTCTAAGTGAGCCACCAGTCGGTAGTGGTCCTTATAAGATCATCAGCTACAAATCAGGCCAAAGTGTTACCTATGGTCTAGATGAAAACTACTGGGCAGCAGACCTACCAGTTAACGTTGGCCGCAATAACTTCAAGCAGGTGCAATACGATTACTACCGTGACGACACGGTAATGTTGGAAGCGTTCAAAGCAGGGGAGTTCGATCTTCGAACCGAGAATTCGGCTAAGTTCTGGGCTAACTCTTATACGGGCGCGAACTTCGATAAAGGCTACATCATTAAAGAAGAGATTAACCACGAGAAGCCTGAAACGACTCAAGGTTTCGTCTTTAATATCCAATCTCCTGTGTTCTCTGATCCTAAAGTGCGTGAAGCGTTAACCTACGCGATGGACTTTGAGTGGATGAACAAGAACATGTTCTATGGTCAGTACAAGCGTACTCGTAGCTACTTCCAAAATACCGACTACGAAGCGAAAGGCTTACCAAGCGAAGCTGAAGTCGAGTTGTTGTCTCAATACAAAGATCAGATTCCACCGCGAGTTTTCACCGAAGAATTCCAACCACCCGTCACCGATGGTAGCGGTCGTATTCGTAGCCAAATGCGTACCGCTTTCAAATTGTTGAAAGAAGCGGGTTGGGTGCTGAAAGACAAAGTCATGACCAACGAAAAGACTGGCAAGCCGATGTCATTTGAGTTGTTGATTTACAGCCCAACCACGGAACGTATCGCAACGCCGGTTCAAAAGAACCTTAAGCGCATGGGTATTGAGATGAAGATCCGTACCATCGATACCACTCAATACATCAAGCGCTTGCGTGATCGTGATTTCGACATGGTTTCGTCGTCATTTTCCGCAAACCCTTATCCTAGCCCGAACTTAATGATCGTTTGGAACTCTAACTACATTGATTCTACTTACAATACTGCAGGTGTTATCGATCCAGTGGTTGACGCGTTAACAGAAGAAATTGCGCGTAACCAACAGCACCCTGAAAAGCTTCTTACACTAGGTCGTTCACTAGACCGAGTATTGCAGTGGAATTTCTACAACATCCCGCAATGGCACGTTGGCGAGTATCGCGTAGCAATGTGGGACAAGTTTGAGCGTCCAGATGTATTGCCTAAATACGATTTAGGTATCGATACATGGTGGATTTCAGAAGAGAAGGCGGCTTTGCTTCCTGAAAAACGTCGCTAGGAGTTAGTTAGCATGGCCGCGTATATATTTCGACGTTTATTGTTGGTGATCCCCACGCTGTGGGCGATCATCACCATCAACTTTTTCATCATCCAGATAGCGCCTGGAGGCCCGGTAGAGCAAGCTGTTGCTCAATTAGAAGGGCATAACTCTGGCATTATGGAGCGTTTTTCTGGTGGTGGACAAGAAGTTGATTTGAGCGAAAGTGACCAAGCATCTGCCAGTGGCTATAAAGGCTCACGCGGGCTTGATCCTGAAGTGGTTGAAGAGATCAAAAAGCAGTTTGGTTTTGATAAGCCGATTCACGTTCGCTACTTCGATATGTTGAAAAACTACGCGACCTTTAACTTTGGTGAAAGCCTGTTTAAGGGTGGTAACGTGATTGATTTAATCATCGAGCGTTTACCTGTCTCCATTTCCTTAGGGTTGTGGAGTACGTTAATCATCTATGTGATTTCGATACCCTTAGGCATTATGAAGGCGATACATCACGGCTCTCGCTTTGATATTTGGTCGAGCGCGGTGGTGATTGTCGGCTACGCGGTGCCGGGCTTCTTGTTTGCGATTATTCTGATTATCTTGTTTGCAAGCGGTAACTACTTCAGTTGGTTCCCATTGCGAGGGCTTGTGTCGAGTAACTTCGACCAGCTCAACTGGTATCAGCAAATTGGCGACTACTTCTGGCACTTGGCGTTGCCCATTTTCGCCATGGTTATCGGTGGATTCGCCACGCTCAGCATGCTGACCAAAAACTCCTTCCTTGATGAAATCAATAAGCAATATGTAGTGACTGCGAGAGCGAAAGGCTTGGACGAGAGCAGTATTCTTTATAAGCACGTTTTCCGTAACGCCATGCTGATCATTATTGCGGGTTTCCCAAGCGCATTTATTAGTATTTTCTTCACGGGTTCTATGTTGATTGAAGTGATGTTTTCACTCGAAGGAATTGGTCTGCTTGGCTTTGAATCAACCATTCAACGTGACTATCCCGTGGTGTTCAGCTCTCTCTATATCATGACCTTGCTTGGCTTGGTGCTGAGCATTATCTCCGACCTGACGTATACCTGGGTTGATCCTCGAATTGATTTTGAAGCGCGTTAATGGCGAACGAATAACAAGGTATTGATAATAAATGTTTAACAACCCTTTAGCTGAAGCTCGTTGGTTACGTTTTAAAGCAAACAAGCGTGGTTTTATCTCCCTTTGGATATTTACCATCTTGTTTGGCTTGAGCCTGTTCGCTGAGATCATTGCCAATGATAAACCACTCTTGGTTTCTTATGATAATCAGTGGTTTGTGCCTGTTATCAATGAATATGCCGAGACGGAGTTTGGTGGTGAGTTTGAAACCGAGGCCGACTACAAAGACCCGTATGTTATCGAGCTCATTGAAGACAACGGTTACATCGTGTGGCCAATCATTCCGTTTAGCTACGACACAATAAACTTCGATATTTCAGGTGCGGTGCCATCGGAGCCCGATTCGGTGAACTGGTTAGGGACTGATGATAAGGGGCGAGATGTATTAGCTCGTATCATTTATGGCTTCCGTATTTCCGTTCTATTTGGTTTTATTCTGACCATTGTATCGAGCGTGATTGGTGTCGTGGTTGGCGCAACACAAGGCTACTACGGTGGCTGGGTTGATCTATTCGGACAACGCTTCATTGAAGTCTGGTCTGGTATGCCGACCCTGTTCTTGCTGATTATTTTGTCGAGTTTTATTGAGCCGAATTTCTGGTGGTTGCTCGGGATTATGGTGCTGTTTAGTTGGATGAGTTTAGTCGGCATCGTGCGAGCGGAATTTTTACGCTGCCGAAACTTCGATTATGTGCGAGCCGCGCAAGCCATGGGTGTTGATGACAAACGTATTATGCTTCGTCACATGTTACCTAACGCGATGGTTGCATCGTTAACCATGATGCCGTTTATTCTTTCAGGCTCGGTGACCACACTGACTTCGTTAGACTTCTTGGGCTTTGGTCTTCCTGCGGGTTCGCCTTCGTTAGGCGAGTTGTTGGCGCAAGGTAAAGCTAACTTACAAGCGCCTTGGCTTGGCATTTCTGCCTTCGTCGTGCTTTCACTGATGCTTACGTTACTGGTCTTCGTTGGTGAAGCGGTGCGTGATGCTTTCGACCCGCATCAACAGAAGTAAGGATAGGTTATGACTTCAAATACAACGCCTGCTTCTCCGGTTTTGACCATAGATAAACTGTCTGTCGGTTTCGGGCGAAAAAACTCGATAGAGCAAGTGACACAAGATGTCTCTTTAGAAATATACAAAGGTGAGACATTAGCGCTGGTGGGTGAGAGTGGTTCCGGAAAATCGGTCACGGCTAACTCGATTTTAAAGCTGTTACCAAAAGGCTCGTCTCATTACTTAAACGGTAAGATCAATTTCTCTGGCACCGATATTCTGAGTTGTTCTGAAAGACAGCTACGTGGGATTCGTGGTGGTCGTATTGGAATGATCTTCCAAGAGCCTATGGTTTCCCTAAATCCGCTTCATCGAATTGGAAAACAGCTTGTTGAAACCTTAGCAATTCATCGTGGTATGCGAACCAACAAAGCACAAGCCTTGGCGATAGAGTGGCTTTCAAAGGTTGGCATTCGCTATCCTGAGCAAAAGATTTCAGCCTATCCGCACGAGCTATCTGGTGGAGAACGCCAGCGCGTGATGATCGCGATGGCACTGATCAATGAACCAGAGCTGCTTATTGCTGATGAGCCGACAACGGCTTTGGATGTATCGGTGCAAGCGCAGATCCTCGACCTTCTAAAAGACCTGCAGCAAGAGCTGGGTATGGCAATGCTTTTCATTACTCATGACTTGAGTATCGTTCGTAAGATTGCCGACAGAGTAGCAGTAATGAAAGATGGTCGCTTGGTCGAAAGTAACGACTGTCATACCCTGTTTAACGCGCCTGCTCACCCTTACACTCAAAAACTTATTAACTCTGATCCGAAAGGTTTGCCCGTTCCTGTGTCACCCGAAAGCAAACCGCTACTCGATGTAAATCAACTTCGTGTTTGGTTCCCGATCACGGGCGGTTTATTCAAGCGCACCATTTCTCATGTTAAAGCTGTGACCGACATGGAGTTCACTTTGAAGAAAGGGCACTCAATCGGTTTGGTTGGCGAAAGTGGTTCTGGTAAATCGACGACCGGTATGGCGATACTTAAGCTGGTAGATAGTGAAGGGTCAATCACCTACTCGAGTGAACAGCTTCAAGGTTTAGATCGAAAACAGATGCTTCCGTTTAGAAGCCGTATGCAAGTAGTCTTTCAAGACCCGTTTTCTGCGCTAAACCCGAGAATGTCGGTCGCTCAGGTGATTGGCGAAGGTTTGTTAGTGCATCAACAATTGGATGAGCACGAACTCGACCAACGCATCTGTGACGTAATGAAAGAGGTTGACCTCGATCCTGAAACGCGTCACCGTTACCCAAATGAGTTTTCTGGCGGTCAAAGGCAGCGTATTGCGATTGCTCGTGCTTTGATTTTAAAGCCAGAGTTTATCCTGCTCGATGAACCAACATCGTCATTGGACAGAACCGTTCAAGCTCAAGTATTGGATTTGCTGAAGTCACTTCAAGAAAAGTATGGCCTGACCTATTTGTTTATCAGTCATGATCTGAATGTCGTGAAATCCTTGTGTCATTACACCATCGTCATGAAAGCTGGCGAGGTAATAGAGAAGGGCGACACTGAGACTTTGTTTGGTAATCCGCAGCATGAATATACCAAGCAGTTGGTGAATCTCTCGAACGTTGGTGGTGTTTTATAACGCAGAGGGTTTGTTTAAAACAAATGGGCTCTGGTTGAATTCAACATGGTCATTTCGTTGTTTTAAGATTACACTGCGCCCAATATTTCAGAAGTACATATTTAGGTAGAGGTCACCATGGACCAAGAACATTACGAAGACGCTGATTACGAAGGCCAAGAGCTGGGCGAAGAAGGCGAAGAGATTGAAATTGAAGCAATTGGTATTGATGTTTCATCACAGCCAATCGAGCTCTACAAAGTGTTTAAAATTGCTAACCTAGTGAGTGGTGGCGGTGAAGCTAAGCACATCATCTCTGAAGGCTACGTAGCGGTAAATGGTGAGCTAGAAACCCGTAAGCGTCGTAAAATGTACGATGGCGACTTCTTTGAATTCAACCAAGAATACTATGTAGTGGTGTGTGATCAGCCAGTACAAGAAGAATCAGACAAGCCGAAAAAGAAAGAAACGCCTAAAAAAGAGAACAAGGCGAAGAAAGGTCAGTCTAAAAAGGATTCTAAGAAGAAGGAATCTAAGAAAAGCAAAGCAGAAATGCTAAGCGCAAAGGCTGAACCAAAGAAAGAGAAAAAAGAGAAGAAACCGAAAAAGAAAGCGGATACGCCAAAGCCAACACGTGATGACAAAAGCGGCCGTAATTCGATTGAGTTCTTTTAAACTACAGTTCTAAACGACTGCTCTAAACTGCTTTTCTAAAACGAATCTTTTAAAACTATTCGTTTGAACATCAAGCAACGTTAGACCTAGGTTTTACGTTACGCAGATATCAAAAGGCTCACTAGTTAGTGAGCCTTTTTTGTATTTGTTTGCTAGCACAGCTAACGGCCAATAACGCTTATTCTCAGTGTCTTGTGTGAGAAGACGTCAGTTCTGATGCGCGAAGCTGAGCAACGGCTTTCGCTAGTTCTAGCTGAGCTTGTGCAAAGTTAATGTCTATGTTGCCCTTGTTGATGTTCTCTAGAGCGGCATATTTCGCTTCTTCTGCGCGAGCGCGGTCAATGTCTTTACCATGCAAGGCCGTGTCGGCTAATAACGTAACCACATCCGGCTGAACTTCCAGCATCCCACCAGAGACATACAGCACTTGGCCTTCTGATTTAGGGTCTGTAACGAACACGGTTACGCCCGGTTTGATCTTACTGAGAAGCGGGGAGTGACCGGGGCGGATCCCCAGTTCACCGTCAGCGCCAGAAACGGCTAGGGCATACGCTGGACCTGAAAACAGCGTACCTTCCGCACTTACAATATTAAGTTGAAATGTATTATCTGTAATTCCGATAGCCATGGTGCACCTGCCTCTTAGAGTGATTTTGCTTTGTTAAGCACTTCGTCGATAGAGCCACAGTACAAGAACGCTTGTTCTGGGATATCGTCATATTCACCGCTTAACAGACCTTTAAAGCCTCTTAGTGTTTCGCTTAGCGGTACAAAGACACCTTTCTGACCAGTAAACACTTCGGCTACGTGGTAAGGCTGCGTTAAGAAACGTTCAATCTTACGAGCGCGAGATACGGTCTGTTTGTCTTCAGTAGACAGCTCATCCATACCAAGAATCGCGATGATGTCTTTTAGCTCTTTGTAGCGTTGCAGCGTTGTTTGTACTTTTTGTGCAATGTCGTAGTGCTCTTGGCCTACGATCAGCGGATCTAACTGACGTGACGTTGAATCTAACGGGTCAATCGCAGGGTATAGACCCAGTGCCGCGATGTTACGAGACAGTACAACGGTCGCATCTAAGTGAGCAAAGGTTGTTGCTGGCGATGGGTCAGTCAAGTCATCCGCAGGTACGTATACTGCTTGGATAGAGGTGATAGAGCCTTGTTTTGTTGACGTGATACGCTCTTGAAGTACGCCCATCTCTTCAGCCAGTGTTGGTTGGTAACCTACTGCTGAAGGCATACGACCTAGCAGAGCTGATACTTCTGTTCCCGCAAGCGTGTAACGGTAAATGTTATCAATGAACAACAGTACGTCACGACCTTCATCACGGAAGCGCTCAGCCATAGTTAGGCCTGTAAGTGCTACACGTAGACGGTTTCCCGGTGGCTCGTTCATTTGACCGTAAACCATGGCTACTTTGTCTAGTACACCTGCTTCTTTCATCTCGTAGTAGAAGTCGTTACCTTCACGAGTACGTTCACCTACACCGGTAAACACAGAAAGACCTGAGTGGGCTTTGGCGATGTTGTTGATAAGCTCCATCATGTTGACGGTTTTACCTACACCAGCACCACCGAACAGACCAATTTTACCACCCTTAGCGAATGGACAGATAAGGTCGATAACCTTAACGCCTGTTTCTAGAAGCTCAGTGCTGTTTGCTTGTTCTTCATAAGAAGGGGCTTCACGGTGAATCTCGTAGTTTTCTTTCTGACCGATTTCACCACACTCATCGATAGGTTGACCAAGCACGTTCATGATACGGCCTAGCGTTTCTTCGCCGACAGGAACCGTGATTGGAGAGCCTGTGTTTTCAACCGTTAGGCCACGACGTAAGCCATCTGACGTACCCATTGCAATACAACGAACGATATTGCTACCCAGTTGTTGTTGTACTTCCAATACTAACGAGCTTGCTTCGTCGCTAGTCACTTTCAATGCATCATAAACGCGTGGGCTGTTGCCGCCGCTGAACTCGACGTCAACCACCGCGCCGATTACTTTAACTATTTTTCCAACACTCATTCTTAAATCCTCAAATTCTGTTCTTGACCCAGTCTTTTCTAGCCCTAGACAGCTTGGGCACCTGAGACTATTTCACTCAGCTCTTGGGTAATGGCAGCCTGACGCGCCTTGTTGTAGACCAACTGCAAGTCATCAATGAGTTGGCCTGCGTTATCAGTCGCCGCTTTCATAGCGACCATTCGGGCTGCTTGCTCACAGGCAATGCTCTCAACAATGCCTTGATACACTTGCGATTCGATGTATCGATGTAACAGTTCTGAGAGTATGTCTTTGGGTGCTTGCTCATAGATGTAGTCCCAACGACGCGCTTTTTTAGGCTCACCACCTTCCTCAGAATCCGAAGGGTGGGGGAGCAACTGCAAGGTCGTTGGCGCTTGAACCATGGTGTTGACGAACTGGTTGTAAACGAGATACAAGCTATCGATTTTACCTTCGTCGTAATGCCCGAGCATCGCATTCACCGTACCTAAGATGTCTTCTAACTTAGGTGTATCGCCAAGACCTGACGTTTGTGCAATAACGTTGCCGCCGCGTTGGAAGAACGAGATAGCCTTAGATCCCACTAAGGTTGTTTCTACCTCGACTCCCTTGGTGCGCCATTGCTCCATTTCTTCTAACACTTTCTTGAACAAGTTTGAGTTCAAGCCACCACACAAGCCGCGATCGGACGAGATAATGATGTAAGCGACACGCTTAGGTTCACGCTGTTGCAGGTAAGGGTGCTGGTACTCCAGGGAACCCGATGCAACATGAGAGATAACTTTTCGCATGTTCTCGGCGTAGGGGCGAGTTAGCGTCATGTTGTCTTGAACCTTGCGCATCTTACTTGCTGCAACCATTTCCATTGCGCTAGTGATTTTCTGAGTGTTACTAACACTGGCTATCTTGGTGCGAATTTCTTTAGTACTTGCCATAATCTGCTCCTATTTGTTTTGATTTCCAGCTAACAAACCGGAGCACTTACCAAGCTTTCATCCCAACAAAACCTTCTAGGATCTCTTTAAGAGCACCGTCGATTTCGTCATTGTAATCGCCTGTCGCGTTGATTTTTTCGAACAACGCAGGGTTCTGACCTTTGGCATAAGCAATCAGCTCTTCTTCAAAACGGGCAATGTTGTTTAGCTCAACACCGACCAAGTAGCCTTTCTCTGCTGCGTAGATAACCGTTGCTTGCTCAGCGACTGACATTGGAGAGTATTGTTTTTGCTTCATTAATTCGGTAACACGCTCGCCATGGTCTAGCTGTTTGCGCGTCATCTCATCTAAGTCAGAAGAGAACTGAGCAAAGGCCGCCAGCTCGCGATATTGAGCTAATGAAGTACGGATACCACCAGACAGTTTCTTGATGATCTTGCATTGCGCCGCACCACCCACACGAGATACCGAGATACCTGGGTCTACTGCAGGACGTAAGCCTGAGTTAAACAATTGGGTTTGAAGGAAAACCTGACCATCGGTGATTGAGATTACGTTGGTTGGTACAAACGCTGATACGTCACCCGCTTGAGTTTCAATGATCGGAAGCGCCGTTAATGAGCCAGTTTGACCTTTCACTTCACCGTTAGTGAACTTCTCTACATACTCTGCATTCACTCGTGCTGCACGTTCTAGAAGGCGTGAGTGAAGGTAGAATACGTCGCCAGGGAAGGCTTCACGACCCGGTGGGCGTTTCAATAGCAACGAGATTTGACGGTAAGCAACGGCTTGTTTTGATAGGTCATCATAGATGATCAGTGCATCTTCACCGCGGTCACGGAAGTATTCACCCATGGTGCAACCCGCATAAGGGGCTAGGTATTGAAGCGCTGCAGACTCTGATGCTGATGCCACGACTACGATGGTGTTTTTAAGCGCATCGTGGTCTTCGAGTTTACGAACCACGTTAGCGATAGTGGAGGCTTTTTGGCCAATCGCTACATACACACATTTGATGCCAGAATCTTTCTGATTGATGATCGCATCGATAGCTAACGCTGTTTTACCCGTCTGACGGTCACCGATGATAAGTTCACGTTGACCACGACCGATTGGCACCATGGTATCAACCGCTTTATAGCCAGTTTGAATTGGCTGATCAACAGACTTACGTTCGATTACACCGGGTGCAATCACTTCTACAGGGTCGAGTCGGTCACAACTTATTGGGCCTTTGCCATCGATTGGCTCGCCTAATGTGTTCACAACACGGCCAAGAAGACCGTTACCGACGGGGACTTCCAAGATACGACCTGTACCTTTCACTTTCATACCTTCAGATAGGTCAGTGTAGGGGCCCATAACCACCGCACCTACTGAGTGCGTATCGAGGTTAAGTGCGAGTGCGTATTTGCCACCTGGTAGCTCAATCATCTCGCCTTGCATAACATCAGCAAGGCCATTGATTGTGATGATGCCATCACGAACCGATACGATAGTGCCTTCATTGCGAGCCTCGGTGCTCACATTAAATTTCGAGATGCGTTCTTTGATTAGATCGCTGATTTCATTTGAATTTAATTGCATAATTGTTACCTATCTCGCGTGAAGTTGATGAGCCAATCGGTCAATTGATGTGTTTAAAGAACCATCGATAACGGTTTCACCCGCCTTGATGACCATTCCACCTACTAACGTGTCATCAATAACCTGCTTCATTTCAACCTGACGCTCTAATTTCTTCTCAAGTGCAGCTGTTAGTGACGTAACTTGATCTTGTGTCAGCATTTCTGAACTGGTGACAGTGACAGGCACTACACGTTCATGTTCGTCCTTTAGCTCGCAGTACAATTCAAACAGGTCTCTTACAACAGAAAGGCGGCCGTTCTCGGCCAAGACTCGAATAAGATTAATGACGTGGTCATCAACGAGTCCTTGGCAAATATGAATGATGAGGTTTGCCAGCTCTTCTGTTTGGTGTGTAGAAGCACCTTCTGCTGAAGAAATCTGACTAGCGATCGTTTCTTCTTCCGCGACAGCCACAAGAATGGACAGCATTGAGTGCCACTCTTGTAACTGGTTTTCACCTAAAGCAAATTCAAACGATGCTTTGGCGTAGGGATGAGCAATATTGGTGTAATCTGACATATTGCCTCTCCTTAGAGTTCGCTAATCATTTGGTCAACTAGCGCTCGGTTCGTTGCGGAATCTAGGTTTTTGCTAATCAGTTTCTGTGCACTTTGAATTACTGCGTCTGCCATATCTGCCTGAAGTTCACGGCGTATCTTTTGGCGTTCGCCTTCTAGCTCAGCTCTACCTTGTTCTAAGATGCGTGCCTTTTCTTGCTCGGCTTCTTGTTGCGCTAAGCTGATGATTTCATTGCGGCGTTTTCGGCCCTGTTCAACCAGTTCAGTCACATCTTTTCTTGCATCTTCGATGAGTTGCGCGCCATTTGATTTTGCTAGTTCTAGCTCTTTCGCAGCGTTCTCTGAGTGGCGTAAACCATCAGCGATTTCTTTTTGGCGCTCGTCTAACATCGCGGTGAGAGGGGGCCATACATATTTCATGCAGAGCCAAACAAAAATCACGAATGAGATTGCTTGTCCAAACATGCTTGCATTTAAGTTCATACCTTCCTCACTAAATCTTGATTATTTACAAATCGATCTTTCAAAGCGGTTTGATTAAGCCACGGCGAAGATGATGTATAGACCGATACCAACACCGATCATCGGTACTGCATCCACAAGACCCATCATGATGAAGAATTGAGTACGAAGCATTGGAGTAAGGTCTGGTTGACGCGCAACACCTTCAAGGTATTTACCTGCTAAGTTACCAATACCAGATGCTGCACCTGCTGCACCTAAACCGATCAGTAATGCACCTGCTACATATAAAACTGCGCTTACGATATCCATTTGTATCTCCGATAAATAATTTGTTAGTTAAATTTTTTAGTTATTAATTAGTGGTGTTCTTCTGTTGCCATACCTAAATAAACAACGGTCAGTACCATAAATATAAATGCTTGCAAGAATACGATTAATATGTGGAATAGTGCCCAAGGAACACTCAGTGCCCATTGCATCCACCATGGCATTAATGCGATCAGAATAAATATCATCTCACCTGCATACATGTTTCCAAATAATCGTAAGCCTAGTGATATAGGTTTTGAAATTAATGTTATTAATTCAAGAGCTAAGTTAACAGGGTATAAAAGAGGGTTATCAAATGGCTGCGTAGTAAGCTCTTTGATAAAGCCTTTCAATCCTTTATTTTTAAATGTATAAGTCAACAGTAAGATAAATACACCGAGTGCCATCGACATTGGAATATTTACGTCCGCCGTTGGTAGATCTCTAAAGTGTTCTAGACCCATTGCACGACTTAATGCTGGTATGAAATCTATTGGTAATAAATCGACCGCGTTCATTAACAACACCCAAACAAAAGTGGTTAATGCCAGTGGCCCTATTAATTTATCCTCCGCTTGAAAAATCTCTTTTACTAGGTTGTTTACAAAATCAAATATCAGTTCGATAAAACATTGAAATCGACCTGGAACACCGCTGGTGCCCTTAGTCACTACGTATCGAAAAGCTCCAATAAACAGTAAACCCGTAATCCAAGATACCAACATCGAGTCGATGTTGAACGCCCAGAAACCATCACCTGTAGTTAAGAAGGTTAAGTGATGCTCTATGTATTCGTGAGCGGTAGTTACTTGATCCATACTACACGTACTCCGATCTTGTAGAGGCAGTAATAAATGGTGTTAAGAAGTACCCAACCATAGTGAGAATATATGCGTACAATATTACTGGGTTATCCAATTTGAAAAACTGGAACGCCAAGATAAACATTAAGAACGTATAAGTTATTTTCACGACACGACTCATTTGCATTAAGTCACGTAAACTATAATTAGGATTCTTGCGCACCTTTAGGCTTGCATATATAAAACCAAACAGCGGAGGTAGCATCGCAATTCCGATACCCAAAGCCGACGATTCCATATCTACTTTATTACCAAAAAACACTTCATATAAAACTACACCGACGGCTAATACTACTTGGCAGAGAACAACTCTTTTAGCAGCAACAAGAATGTCACCACTTATCCCATTAAGCCTCATAATAAAACCTTATATTTAACAGTGTAAGCTCATATAAAACACAGTTTGAATATGTCTTGCTACTCGCATTTACTTGTTAATAAAACTTTGCTTGTTAACAAAGAGATAATCTTGCTGGTTTTATATCTCCTGACGAAATAGAACGATATAAACTAGTTCGCTCTCGTTTCGACAAAATATAAACTACGCCTAAAATTATGTGATCAAAACGACAAATATTGATATCAATAATTCCATTTTTGAAATTAATGTTTTTCATTTATGAAAGTAATAGTTCTATCACTTTATTCATGAATATTTAAGATGCTTTATCCTTGTGAAAAAGAGGGTCTTTTTAGAAGGGAGTAGCGAGCTAAATTTTCAACTTATGATCTTATCAATTAAGACTATTCAAACACTTAGGTTCATTTACAAGCTGAGTTGTGAAGTGTGATTTTGGTAGGGGTTAAGCTTGTTTGAGGCAATGATGGAAGATCTGGTTTTTCTGGTAAATTAAACGTACGTAGCTCCTTATCAATAAGCGAATATTTTTTATATTGTCGTCAGCTTGTCACTATTTGCGTGCGCGAGAGTGAAAATTCAGCGCCTAAATGTTGATGATATAGGAGTGAAATGGGGGACTGGGTGTGCGAGAAGCATGGTGCGGAGAAGAAACACCGAGTTTTGAGGAAGTAAATGGCAGCAGAGCGCTGCCTAATTTACTTAATCTAGGCTCTCTTATGACTCTTCATAACTGAGGTATTGAATACATAAGTCATGGAAAGCCTGTGCTTGTGGCGAGATCGTACGATCAGACAGTCTGAAAATGCCGATTTGTCGTTGCAAGGGTGGGTCAATTAGCGGAATCCACACCAAGCGGGTTTCATTGGTTGGGAAAGCCAGCTTAGGTAGCGTGGTCACGCCTATCCCGAGCTCTAACACCGAAAAAAGCGAGGTAATGTTCTCGACAGAGTACAGGGCTTGTTCGCTGAGCATGCGCGCAGGTGTTGGGTCCAGTAGGGTGCAAGTCCCGTTACGAATGAAGGGCTGCTTTAACAAGGTTTGCCATTCGATTCCTTCCCGTTGAGAGGCGATAGGGTTATCTTTGAGGCACACCACACCGATAGGATCAGAAAGCAAAGGCGTGAAGTCGATGCTCTCTTCTTCTAAATGGGAGCTATTACCGAGGGCAACATCCACCTCGCCAGAGAGTAATCTTGCTTCTACCCCTGCCGCATTATCATCAATCAAACTCACTTCTACATTCGGGTACTGCTCACAAAATGCCCCTAAAACACTAGGGATGAGTTTTGCGGCCACCGAAGGCACGCTCGCTATTCGAACTCTTCCTTGTTGTCCTGCTGCCGCTGCGCGTAAGTCATTGTCTAATGCTTTGTAAACGTTCAGAAATTGAATGATCTTGGGCAAACATATTTCTCCAAAAGGCGTCAGTGTCGATTTGTTGCCTGTTTCAAACAGAGGTTGGCCGAGTATTTTTTCCAACTCTTTTATCGAAGTCGAAAGTGCCGCTTGCGATCGATTTGCACGGTGAGATGCCGCTCTAAATCCACCTTCTTCGACCACCAAAACGAAATGTTTTAACTGTTGTAGCTTAATACTCATGACTCCGATCCTTCTCTAGCCCTTGCTATACCTTACTTTTTGCAAGGTGATAGATTTTATTTATCAAATGCACAAAATTTACCGTTAGATTTATCAGACGTCAAGGTGCAGTATTTAACCATCTTGAAACATAGTTGTTACAAAGTTGGATGAAATCGTGAACGCACAAACTAAAAAACACCCAGTAAAAACCTCTCTTTTTGCTTCAAAAGCACCACTAGAGTGGGCAATCGTTAATAACGGCACTCTATACACTGCGCAGATTCCAATCGATGAAACGGGCGCAGTAGTAGAAGGCGGTATTGAAGCGCAAACGCGTCAGACTTTTAACAACCTTGTTCATACCTTGGAGTGTGCAGGCGAATCGATGGATTCTGTGCTGCAGGTTCTGATTTACGTGACTGACCGTGAATACCTGAAAACGGTAAACAGCGTATACGGAGAATACTTCAACGCACCTTATCCAAATCGTGCAGCAGTCGTTGTTGCAGGGCTAGCTAGAGAAGAGATGTTGGTAGAGTTCGTGGTTTATGCATCGGCGTCTCAACCTGAATAAATGGACTGTGAACTGAGGCAATTTGCCAATCAAAGCTGTTTGTCTACGCAGATCTTTACTAATACAAGCGAATAGTTTTACGTCTAGATACAAAATTAATACTTATTCTCTATATGAATTAACAATTTATTAATTAATCCGATGGTTGCCAGACTCAACCGCAACCTAACGTTACAAGGACAGAATGATGACTCACTTACAGAATGTTCAAGCAGAAAACGCACTTTACATTGGCGGCGAATGGCAAGCGGGTGTAAGCACCGTAGCGAACATTAACCCATCAGATATTTCTGAAAATATTGGCAACTTTGCACAAGCAAGTGCTGAACAAGTTCAACAAGCGATTTCAGCGGCGAAACACGCTCAACCAGAGTGGGAAAAAACGCCGATTGAACGCAAGCAAGCGGTGCTTCAAGCGATTGGTGATGAGCTGATTGCCCGTTGTGATGAGCTGGGCACTTTGCTATCTCGTGAAGAAGGTAAGCCTTTTGCTGAAGGTCGCGGTGAGATTTACCGTGCAGGTCAGTTCTTCCAATACTTTGCGGCTGAAGTGCTTCGCCAAATTGGTGACAACGCAGATTCTGTACGCCCGGGTGTTTCTGTTGAAGTGACTCGCGAAGCGGTGGGCGTTATCGGCATTATCTCTCCTTGGAACTTCCCGACAGCAACAGCAGCTTGGAAAATTGCTCCAGCATTGGCTTTCGGTAACAGCGTTATTTGGAAACCAGCAAACCTAACACCAGCAAGTGCGGTCGCGCTTACAGAGATCATCCACCGCCAAGGTATCCCTGCAGGTACGTTTAACCTTGTACTGGGTAGCGGTTCAACAGTAGGTGATGCACTGATCAACTCTAAAGAAGTGAACGGTGTGAGCTTTACCGGTTCTGTTGATACGGGTCGTAAAGTGGCAGCGGCTACAGCGCCAAACTTCGTTCGATGCCAACTAGAAATGGGCAGTAAGAACGCACTTGTTATTGCTGACGATGCTGATATCCAAACTGCGGTTGATGCAACGATTGCAGGTTCTTTCTCTGGCGCAGGCCAAAAATGTACCGCGTCTTCTCGCCTTGTGGTTATGGATAGCATTCACGACCAATACGTTGAAGCACTGATTAAACGTATGAGCGAGCTGAAAGTGGGTCACGCACTGGAAGAGGGTGTGTTCATGGGCCCTGTCGTTGATGGCAACCAACTTGAAGCAAACCTAGGTTGGGTTGAGAAAGCACGTCAAAGCGGCGGTGAGCTGGCATTTGGTGGCGAACGCTTGAGTATGAAGCACGAAGGTTTCTACATGTCTCCAACGCTGTTCTTGAACACTAAGAACGATTGGGAAGTGAACCAAGAAGAAGTGTTCGCACCAATGGCAAGTGTGATTCGTGTCGCTGACCTAGAAGAAGCGATTGCGACAACCAACGACACTCGCTTCGGTCTAACAGGCGGCATCATTACTCAGAGCCTACGTACTAGCGCAATGTTCAAGCAACAAGCGCAGACCGGTTGTGTGATGGTCAACCTACCAACAGCAGGCACGGATTACCACGTACCGTTTGGTGGTCGTAAAGAGTCTAGCTTCGGTCCTCGTGAGCAAGGTCAATACGCGAAAGAGTTCTACACAGTGGTTAAGACGGCTTACCAACGTCCTTACTAATCCACTTTCTAAATAAGAATTGGATAGCTGAATTAACTTCCTAGCTATCCAGCTATCGAATTGGCCTGATTCACAGAGTCAGGCCAACATTCAAACCAAAGCAGCAAACGAACTTAGACAAGTGATTTAACCCATTTTTGAAAACATGTTATTTGAGCGTGTTTTCAAAACCGAGCTAGAACACTGAGCTTTCAATAGGAGTGGTTATGTACCAGCAACGGATTGTTATAGATGGATTGCAATACTGCAATTGGAACAGAGAATATTTCCAAATACTAAAGGCGAGCGGCATTACAGCAGTTCACGCTACCGCGGTTTACCACGAGACGGCTCGTGAAACCTTATCTCGCTTTGCAGAATGGAATTTAAGATTCGAGCAGAACGCAGACCTTATCATGCCGATTCACTCAATGGCTGATGTCGAGACTGCAAAAGCGACTGGCAAAGTCGGCATTTTCCTTGGTGCTCAAAACTGTTCTCCAATCGACGATGAGATCGGTCTTATCGAAGTGATGCGTAAGCAAGGTCTTTTGATCATGCAACTGACGTACAACAACCAGAGCTTATTGGCGACGGGTTGCTACGAGAAGAACGACACAGGTATTACTCGCTTTGGTAAACAAGCCATCGAAGAGATGAACCGAGTGGGCATGATCATAGATATGTCTCACAGTGCAGAGCGCTCAACACTTGAAGCTATCGACTTGTCTTCTCGTCCTATTTGTATCAGCCATGCGAACCCGACGTTTGCTCATGATGCACTACGAAATAAATCAAACGATGTAATTAAAGCTCTAACCGCACGCGGCGGCTTAATCGGATTCAGCTTGTACCCATTCCACCTACCAAACGGCAGCCAATGTACCTTGGAAGATTTCTGCCAGATGGTTGCGACTACGGCTGACATGGTCGGCGTAGAGCACCTCGGTATTGGCAGTGACCTATGCATAAACCAACCTCAAGCCGTTCTTGAATGGATGAGAAATGGTCGTTGGTCTAAAGCAATGGACTACGGCGAAGGCTCTGCGAACAACTCAGGTTGGCCAGATGCGTTGCCTTGGTTCTGTGGTAGTGCGGGTATGGAAAACATATATAACGGATTGATGCGTCATGGTTTCAGCGAGTCTGAAGCTGGGCAAGTCTTGGGAGAAAACTGGTTTAACTTCTTGAAAGATGGCCTAGAGCCTCAAACCAAGGGTTAACGGTTTCTCGCGAGCCATCATCGAATTAGCAGCCTTCTAACAAACGTTCAATAAGCAAGTGCTGCTTAAACCAATTTCACTATTCAAAAGGAACAACGGTCTATTTCGCAACGCGGTAACCCAAACATGGATTAGCCTGCCCAACACAAAAAACAATAGGGCAGGTGTTAAATACACCCTTGTAGTCATCATTCAAATGACAGCTGCAAAGAAACCTCTGGAGTCAGAGTATGTCTGATTTAACCAATAGCGTGAAATCTTCAAGCTTAAATGCGGGTCAAGCACACACAACAATTAATGCAAAAAGCAACACAAACGAGTCTGAGTCTACGTCAGACAAATTAGGCCTATCCAACCCAGCACTTTGGTACAGCGGCGGTTTTATCGCTCTGTTCGTGGCACTTGCTCTATTTGATGGCGAGCTGTTATCAAGCCTAGTAAATACGGGCTTTGCATGGTCTGTAAAAGTATTCGGTCCTTACTGGCAAATGCTTCTTCTTCTGACTTTTCTTATTGGTCTTGGCCTGGCGGCAGGGCGAACAGGCAAGGTTATCCTAGGCGGCATCGCTAAACCTGAAATGGACGGCTTCCGTTGGATGGCGATCATCTTCTGTACGCTACTGGCAGGTGGCGGTGTATTTTGGGCAGCAGCAGAGCCTATCGCTCACTACGTTAGCCCACCACCATTGTACGGCGCACAAGAAAACGCACAGCAAGGCGCGGTGAATGCTTTATCGCAATCCTTCATGCACTGGGGTTTTCTAGCATGGGCCATTGTCGGTAGCTTAACGTCTATTGTGGTTATGCACCTTCACTACGACAAAGGCTTACCGCTTAAACCTCGTATTTTGCTTTACCCAGTTTTAGGCGAGCGAGCATTGAAAGGTCACACCGGCGCATTGATTGATGCATGTTGTATTGTCGCAGTAGCGGCGGGCACCATTGGTCCTATCGGCTTCTTAGGCTTGCAAGTGAGCTACGCACTGAACGCACTGTTTGATATTCCTGATGGCTTCACGACGCAGCTTATCATCATCCTGTTCGCTATCGTTCTATACACATTGTCGGCATTAAGTGGTCTTAACCGCGGAATGCAAATGCTAAGCCGTTACAACGTAATTTTAGCAATGTCATTGATGGTCTACATTCTGATCTTCGGCCCAACAAACTTCATTTTCAATGGCTACATCCAAGGTGTAGGCAGCATGATAGACAACTTCATCCCAATGGCAACATACCGTGGTGACGAAGGTTGGTTGAGCTGGTGGACAGTATTCTTCTGGGGTTGGTTCTTAGGTTACGGCCCAATGATGGCAATCTTCATCGCACGTATTTCACGCGGTCGTAGTATTCGCCAATTGGTATCAACCATCAGTCTTATTGCACCGTTCGTAACATGTTTCTGGTTCACCATTGTTGGCGGTTCTGGCCTTGCGTTTGAAATTGCAGACCCAGGCAGCGTAAGTAAAGCGTTCGAAGGCTTTAATTTACCTGGCGCGCTACTGGCAGTAACTCAGCAACTACCAATGCCAATGCTTATCTCTATTCTGTTCTTGATCTTGACGACGATCTTCATCGTAACGACAGGTGACTCAATGACTTACACCATCAGTGTGGTAGTCAGCGGTGAGACAGAGCCTAACGCAATTATTCGTACTTTCTGGGGTGTGATGATGGGGGTAACAGCATTGATTCTGATTTCCCTAGGTTCCGGCGGTATTTCAGCGCTGCAATCATTCATAGTTATCACAGCGGTACCGGTGTCCTTAATCTTGCTGCCATCACTTTGGAATGCGCCTCAAATCGCAATCAAGATGGCGAAAGATCAAGGCTTATAAAACATCAATGCCGGTATAAAGAAGAAAATGTAGAGATAAAGATCTCTAAAAACTGAAGATAAACAAGGTGTGAGCCTTTGAAAGAAGGCTGATACAAGATTCCGGAAGGAAGATAAAAACCGTACTGGTGAAGATACACCGGGCGGCACGTATTTAGGTCAATCGATCTAGTCAGGACAAATAATAAGTGGCGAGTTCGCTTGCCTCGATAATATCAATAACGATTAAAAACGTGAAAGCTAACCAACATACTGTCGCTATATATGCTTCAAAAGACAGCAACGATCGGTTCTGAATGGCTAGCAAAATCCTATAACTATAAGGTGGTGAGCAAAATGGATGCACATCGTTCTACCTACACTGAATCAGCACTACGTGACGCAACGGTCGTCATGGCACCGGAAAGACTGGGTGCTATGCACCAAACACGCATCAGCTTCGTAAGAACTCTGATTCGTAAAATGGCGCAACAGCAATGGAAAGTGACTAAGCATGAGTGGCAACTAGACGCTCGAGGTTTTGGTCATGTTATCTATAAGCTAGAGACGCCAAATCATGTTTATCATTTGGTTGTTTTCTGCGATGAGATTGCAGATGACGAACGAAATGACCGTGTAATTGCTGAAAAGTGGGACGTAACGTTTGCGCTTGTTCTTGGTGATGTTGATGTCACCCTACTTGAGAGACTTCGTGCGAATGTACCGCTACAAGAAGCAGGCCGTAACCCTAACAATGTGCTTGTTTTAGCGCGTGCCAACAAAAGTGTACGAGTGTTTGAACATATTGTTAGTCACTTGGCTAAAGGTGTTCAACCAACGCCAAAAGAGCTAGCGGAAGTTGGCTACATCCTACGAACCACAGCGGTTTATGGTAATGGTAAGTTTGGTATTGCTGACTTTAAAATCTTGGAAAAGAATCCAGATTTTAATCAATCGTTCAGTGCTCAAATGTGTGCTGTTTATATGCTGCGTGAGTTCAGCCTAGATTGGGTTCATTACCTAGCGGAGCAACAAGGCGGTGAACAAGCGATTACCTTGCATAGAGGATTACAGCGTTACCTTGGTGTTGGTAATGCGACTGGTTTAGGCATGGCGCCATACCTTATTAACCACCCAAGTATTGTCGATCAATGGATGACAACCCGTGAACATGCATTGGCGGACGTGTTGGCTAGTCAGACCGATACGGCGTTGATCGAGCCACTACGTAGATACGTTAAAAAAGCGATTTGTCATTTAGAACAAGTTGTTACCATCAATGAAAACCAGCAAGAGTTGAACAAAACCGCTGTTGATGAGTTAAAACACGCAGAACAGTCACTAGAAGCTTCTGTAAACCATTGCGATACATGGGCGCAGTTAGTTGAACAATCTAAGCACATGAGTATGGAAGCCCAAGAAATCCTTATCTCATGCTTGATGGAATTGTACCCAGAATTAGTGGACGCCGATCAAGAGCATATGAATTGTAGCGAAACACTCTCGCTTCCTAGTGGCAAAAAGATCCAAGACCTATTGGTTGTGTTAGAAGAAAAGTACCGTTGGGCAATCACCACCGACTTTACGAAAGCAGATAACAACTACTGGTTCTGGTATCGCTCTCAGGACAAAGAAGAGCCAAGGCTCGGTGTTCGAGGAGAAGAAATTGGTGAAGAGCGTGAGCTGCCATTAGATATTGGTCGTCAAGCTTACCGTCTGTACCACTCCTTATTACAGTTCACACCAGAGCTTTCTCTAGCAGAGTTCTTGGTAAAACAACCGCAACATCGTGCGATAGCACGTCGTGTATGGACGCTTGGCAACAAAGCGATGGGCGACATTCAAATGAACGTGCTTCATAAAGAGTCGCTGCCGATGCATCTGTTACGTTGCAAGCTAGCTATGTTTGGTGCTACTAAGTTTGATCCTCGCTCAGATCGTTGGGTTCGCGTGACCTTCTTCCAAGGCGCACCGCTGCTTGACGAAATTCATCAAGACGAGTGGGTGTTCCCAGTCTTACCAAGTGAAGCGGAGCTTGCTGGCTCTCATAACGTTCCTACACATATCAATGCTCAACATGGAGGTAAATCGCTATGATCGTTTCTCACAATGAATTGGTCGCGGCCGTTAATAAAGCCTTTCTGGGTATGCGTCGTACATGTGGTGAAGCCGATGTGATAGCGAACATGGTGGCAGATTTACAAATGGTTGGCTTGGATGGTGTTCGTCATTTTAACAATGCGAGCAACTTTATGGGGCTAGAAGACGATTGCCCTGTAGACATCCAAGTGACAAGCGACAACACAGTTGAAGTGGACCTGCACAAGGCGAGCTTAGCGTGTCATCTTCCTGTGGTGATGGATTACGCCATTGAAAAAATGGTCGGTAAAAAGACGCTGAAAATCGAGCTAAACAACTGCCATAACCGTTGGTTAGCGTACAGTGAGCTTGTAAAACTGGCAGCGAAAGGCATCGCATGTACCGCACGTTGGGATAATGGCTCAAATCCTAAGAGCACCTTGTATGTGCTTAACCGTGGTTGCGTTGCACCAGAACTGTTTTTATCAGATTTGCCTCTGGCATCGGACGATCATATCCACAATATGACCATCGAGCTTTCCGTCCAGGATTTCGATATCGAACGTTTGTCAGATGGCTACCAAACACACATTGAATCGGAAGCGCTTTTTAAAACTCAAGAGAAGGCGTGGAACGAGGGCATTGAAGTTGACGATGGAGAGTGGGGCGCGTTGAAAGAAACGGCGACGGCTATCCTTGTTGAAAACAGCCAACGTTCAATTCAAGGTGCAGGTGAGCTCGAGGCTTCTTAGCTTTGTTTTATAGAGCTATAAGTTACAGAAGCTCAGTTTATAGATCTTTGGCTTATAGAAACTAAACCTATAAAGCCTGAGCTTGTTCAACCTAAAAACCTCATTTACAACAGATGAAACCAAAGAGCTTAACGTATCCTCACCTCGTTAAGCTCTTTTTATTTGTGTCCCACTTTTGTTCTTCTTCTCAATAGATCACATCTTAAACTCTCTGTTTTGACACAAGTTGTTACGCGTATAAAGCTAATTTGGCGATTTAATGAAGTACCTTCACATTCAGGTTCAACAAACGGTTTCATTTACAAGCTAGTATGCGTATCTTGCTAACTACGGTGCCAAAGGGTGCCATTTTTATTCGTACCAATGACTTTAGAATCAGATAAAAAGGAATGAAGCGTGCAAGCTAACTTTATTGATGGAACCACCCTGTACCGTCAGCACTCTTTCGAGTTGCCACTTGATTATCAAGCCAAAGATGGACAACAGATCCAAGTCTTCGCACGTGAGCTGGTTGATCTCGCTAAAGATGAGCAAGAGCTGCCGTGGTTGATCTACTTTCAAGGCGGCCCAGGTTTTCCTTCTCCACGGGTGAGTGGTCAATCGGGTTGGCTAAAGCGTGCATTACAAAACTACCGTGTTCTGCTTCTAGACCAACGTGGTACTGGCAACAGCACGGTTATCAGCCTTGAAACTTTGGCGCATTTGTCTCCAGAACAACAAGTCGAATACTTAACGCATTTCAGAGCGGATAACATCGTTCGTGACGCTGAAGCGATTCGTGAACAGTTTGGTATTAAGCAATGGTCGACGATTGGTCAAAGCTTTGGTGGCTTCTGTACACTGAGCTATTTGTCACTGTTCCCACAGAGCTTGCAGCGTTGTTATGTGACGGGCGGCATTCCTTCTATTGAACGAGAAGCTGACGATGTTTATCGTGCGACTTACAAGCGTGTAGAAGACAAAAACAGAGCTTTCTTTGCTCAGTTCCCACAAGCACAAGCTATGTGTCGCGAGATCTCTGATTACCTGCTCAACAACGATGTGAGACTGCCAAACGGTCAGGTGTTCACAGTTGAACAGTTCCAGCTAATAGGTATTAATCTTGGTGGCGGCGAAGCAAACCTTCCAATGTATTTCACACTGGAGAGTGCGTTTGTTGAAGTGAACGGTAACAGACAGCTGAGCTACAGCTTCCTAAATCAAATGCAGCAAGAGCAGGGTTACTTAACTAACCCAATTTACGCAATCTTGCATGAATCGATTTACTGTCAAGGTACAGCGTCTAACTGGTCTGCACATCGTGTTCGTGAGCAGTACCCACACTTCAACTACCAATCGGGTAGTGAGTTCTGGTTTACCGGAGAAATGGTGTACCCATGGATGTTCGACCAACTAGAAACGTTGAAGCCATTGCGTGAAGCCGCCAATCTATTAGCTGAGAAATCGGATTGGGGTACTTTGTACAATGCAGAGCAGTTGAGCAAGAATACGGTTCCGATGGCGTGTGCCGTTTACGCAGACGACATGTACGTAGAACTGGATTACAGCCGCGAAACACTGGCTAATATTCCAAACTCGAAAGCGTGGATTACCAACGAGTATGAGCACAACGGTTTGAGAGTGGATGGTGAGCGAATCGTCGATAAGCTAATGACGATGGTTGATGCATTAGAAAACTTGCCAAAATAATCCAATTCTCTGTGTAGGTTATCTAGGTTAGAAGCTATCTAAGTTAGAAGCTCTTTACGTTAGAGACAAGGCACGCCAGAAACAAGAAAACGCTGCATCCGTGCAGCGTTTTTTTATGTCATCGAACTATTCGATTTAAGGAACTAGGAGGGGTAGCCCTTGAAGCCATTAAGGTTGGATGACGATATCTTGATTTTCAGTGGTCGATAAGCTGGCGCGGTTTTGTTCGATAAGCTGAGCCGCATAAGAGGGAGTCACAGCTTGAATTTCGCCTTTTGAACGAATCGTTAATGCTTCCCACGCATGATCACGGTATTTGCCTGTCTGTGTATATTCAATAAGTACTCTCATGATTCTTCCATCCGATGTGTGGTTAACGTGCTACTAACATTAGCGCCATTATTGTGGTTACACACCTGTTAAAAATGGAACATAAGATTAACCAAATGAGAATGCGTGTAACTTGAAAAACAGACCCAACTGCACTTATCTTCTTAACCGCGTTTATCGCAACTAACCGTATTTATCGCAACTAACAGCATTTATCGTAACCAACCTTACTTATCGTAAATAGCGTCCATAAAAAAACGCTGCACAATGGCAGCGTTAAAGTTGAGATAGGTTGAAGATTGCTTAGCTGTTTTCTAAGCCAACAATCTTGCGTGCAGACATCACTGCACTATCCAAATCGGTCAATCTACCAGCACTTGCTGGACCAAGAACTGATGAATACAAAGCCAACTGCTTCTCAAATGATAAATCTAATTGGTTATATAGATTTTGGCGGATTTGAGCGTGTTGCTGAGGCTTTGCGCTCGACAGGCCTTCCAACGTATCGTAGATGAGTGTAGTTGTATCCATAACTGTCCTTAGTACATCTTTAGAAAATTTTGCATATTATGCACTTGGTGTCATCTTTGTTCTGCGAGATTGATCGCATTATGTGCAGCTCTGCTTAATTGTGTAATCAGTTAGTTACAATTGTGTTGTACGGCAAAGTATCGAAAACTTGGGTTTGGGCAAAAGAAAAGGAGACACAGTGGTCTCCTTTTGGCTTGTTAGGCAAACATAAAAGTTACGTGCTGTTCGCTGCTTGTTGGGCCAATCGGCTACGCACAGCTACAGCGCCTATCGTATGTTAATGTTCTTATCTCGATTTTCGTACATTTCAGGTGTGGTGTGTAATCCACCTGCATAGCCTGCTGCTTCAAGTGTTTCTCTTACCTCTCGAACATGCTCAGCCGTGACCGGTTCATTTCTGTCGCCAAGGTTTAAACGCACAAACGTGATTAACTCAGCTAAGCGTTGATCCGACAGTACATCCTCAAAACTTGCCATTGGCATGAAATTTCTGTCTTTGTCGAGATAGGTGGGTTGCAAGCCGCGCACCGTTACCGCAATGGTATTGAATGGGTCGCTGTGCATGATAATACCGTTGTTCAACAGAGTAGGGGCGATTGGATCGCGACCTTTACCATCGTCACCATGACAGGCCCCACAGGTTTGACGATACGTGGTGTAGATTTCACTGGCATACGCAGCTTCATCAAACCCTTTAGGCTGTAACTGAACGGCATCACTGGCAATGGTGTTGTTGATGTCCCCACTGAGTAGGTAATAGGACATCGACTCAATATCTTCACGCGTCATCAAGCTTAGGCTGTTTTTCACTACATCAGCCATACCCGCAAAAGCGGTGCCTTTGTCTGAATGTCCTGTGTGTAAAAAGTCTGTGAGTGTTGCTTCATCCCAACCATCGATATAGAGCTCATTGGCTGTAATATCAGGCGCGTTCCAACCGTCGATCAAGTTACCTTGGAAAATACGTTCTGGTATCAGTGCTTGGGCAATATTTCGAGGTGTATGGCACTCCGAACAGTGACCAAGTCCTGCGACCCAATATTTGCCTTGTTGCCACTTATCGACATTCTCAATTTCTCCTTTGAGTTCCTCTGGCACTTCATAATCAATAGGGTCGGTATCCATGAATACGATGTTCCAGCCAAGCAAACCTAAGCGAATATTGGATGGAAACATCATGCTGTTGTCATCATTGCGTCGCGGCACGGCGGTGATTGACTGCATGTATTCCCATAAATCCACCATGTCTTGGTCGGTGAGGTATTGATAGGAGGTGTAAGGCATTGCAGGGTACAGGTAACCATTCTTGCCTTTACCTGCGACTAACGCCGCTCGGAAATCATCGAAGTCATAAGTCCCAATACCTTCGGTAGTGTGTGGCGTTATGTTGGTTGAATACACGGTGCCGAAGGGGGTGACAAAGGGTAGGCCGCCAGCAAAGGGTTCGCCACCTTCTGCACTATGACAAGCCACACAGTCACCGGCATAAGCGAGATATTCTCCGCGCTCAACAGATGATGCTTTCAAACTCGCGAGCCGTTGTTGCTCTACGTCACCAGCGTGTCGGATATAAGCCCCAAGCGCGAGTATCTCGTTCTCACTGAGCTGCTCATCAAACGCAGGCATTAGGTTGTTCAAACCGTAATTGATGGTGTGCTGAATCTCTTCAATACTCCCTCCGTGAAGCCAGATATCATCGGAAAGATCAGGTACGCCAATCGCTGGGTTAGCGACAGCACCATCGGCATGACAAGACGAACAGTATTGGACGAACAAGGTTTTACCGAGCTCGACTTTAATCTTCGGCACATCGGTATGACGTTGGTTGAGGGAGGCTAGATAGTAGGAGACTTTTGCCACCTCGTCTGGGCGCATGATTTCACTCCAACCCGGCATCGCTCCATTTCGCCCTTTGGCAATCGAATGGATCACAGCTTCATCACTGCCGCCGTATAACCATTCTTGGTCGATAAGATTAGGGAAGTGTTTCTGACCTTGTGCATTATCTCGGTGACAAGCGGCACAGTGAGTTTGGAATAGAATCCTACCGCTGTTCACGATCTCTGGGACAGCAGCTAATCCCTCTAACGTGGTTTCGCTGGTTTGTGCAAATTGCTCATTGAGAGTGGTGGATGGTGAACTGAGCTTATCGTCGCTTTGTTCCCAATCGACTAAGCCTTCCCATTCTCCAAGCCCGGGGTAGAGCACCAAATAACCCGCAGACAAAAGAAATGCCACTGCATAACTGATAAATAACAGCTTAGGTGGAGGCGCATCTTTCTCTTCAATACCATCAAAGGTGCCAATGGTGTGGTCGTGATCGGCCTTGTGATTGCTACGCCAGTATTTAACGACAACAGACACCATCAGAACAAAGAATATTAAGGTTAAGAGTACCGCCCATAGATTCCAGAATGTGCTCATTGTGATACCTCCTGTGACGTATCTTTACCCAGGCTTTGTAAATAGCGAATCAGAGCTTCACCTTTGGTTTTGCCTCTTACTTGCAAACGGGCATCACCAATTTCTTGATCGGTATAAGGCACACCTAAGGTACGTAACACTTCCATTTTGGCGCTAATATCATCGCCAGTCAGAGTCTGCTCAAATAGCCACGGGTAAGAGGGCATGATCGAGGTCGGTACGACTTTTCGAGGGTCAATTAAGTGAATAGCATGCCATTGGTCAGAATACTTTCTACCTAAGTTAGTGAGGTCAGGACCAGTACGTTTAGAGCCCCACAAGTTAGGAAACTCATAGATATCGTCTGCTTCTTGGTTCGGGCGACCATTACGCTTCACTTCTGGCTCTAGAGGGCGAACCATTTGTGTGTGACAAACATGGCAGCCTTCACTGATGTATATGTCTCGGCCTGCTAACTCAGTCGGTGTGAGAGGCATCGCTAAGCTGCCTTTGGCAATATCATCGCCACGGACAATGCTTGGCACTACCCAGACCAATAAAGAGAAGGAGGCCACGACAACAGTGGTCAAAATTAAAATGACGATTGAATGTGTAAAGTCTTTACTCATCATTTAAGCTCCTTCATTAACAGTGTGTTTAGCATCATTTGTTACGGGCATACGAACCGTTTTGTACAAGTTGAAAGCCATTAAGAACAATCCAAGTACAAACAGCGCGCCACCAAAGAAACGCATGAATAGCCAAGGTGCTTTAAAGTCCATAGCTTCTACAAAACTGTAAATCAGTTCGCCATTTTCATTTTGAGCGAGCCACATATATCCCTCGCCGATGCCTGCGATCCAAAGTGCTATTGCATAGATGGCGACGCCAGCATGAGCAAGCCAAAAGTGCCATTTAATCAGTCGTCGTGACCATAGATCGGTTTGGCCCCATAAGCGTGGAATGAAGTAGTAAAAAACCGCTATCCCTGACATCCCAACCCATCCGAGAGCCGCGGAATGTACGTGCCCGATGATCCATTCGGTGTTGTGTGCCACCATGTTGAACCAGCGAATAGCGAGTAGCGGACCTTCGAATGTTGCCAAGCAGTAGTAAAGAATCGCTGAGAAAAAGAATAAAAGAATGTAGTCGGACTTCAGCTTTTCTTTATTTTGTAGGAGGGTCATTGCGCTATTGAACGCGCCTGCCCAAGAAGGGAGCCACAGGATCAAAGACATAACGATGCCGATGTTCTGAATCCAGATGGGAACAGAAGAATAAACCAAATGGTGCGTTCCGGCCCACGTGTAAAAGCCGACCAAGCCCCAGAAATGGATCACAGACAAACGGTACGAGTAGATAGGTCGATCCGCCGCTTTGGGTATGAAATAGTAGTTCATACCAATCACACCAGCGGTCAGCAAGAAACCGACGGCATTATGTCCCCACCACCATTGAACAATCGCATCTTGAGCGCCTGCAAACACAGAGTAGGACTTCATCGCCAACACAGGCATCGCGAGGTTGTTCACGATGAAAATCATTGCAACGACGATAATGAATGCAGCAAAGAACCAGTTAGCCACAAAGATATGGCTGACCTTTCGTTTAGCAAGGGTGCCAAAGAACAACACCGCGTACAGCACCCAAACCAACACAATCATCAAGTCGATTGGCCATTCAAGCTCCGCATACTCTTTTGAGGTAGTGTGGCCTGCGGGTAAGGAAATGACCGCAAGTAACAGGATGAATTGCCAGCCCCAAAATACCATCCATGAAAGGCTTTTGTTGAACAAGTCACAATGGCCTGTTCGCTGGGCAATGTATAAAGACGTCCCCATCAAGATATTCACGACGAAGCCGTAAATTACTCCAGAGGTATGTAGCGGACGCAGTCGACCAAATTGGAAATACTGAGAATCAAAGTTTAAGACTGGCCAATATAATTGCGCGGCGAGAATCACGCCGATGATCATACCTACAATCGCCCACACTAAGGATGCAATGATGAAGTACTTCACGACCTTAATGCTGTATTGCGTTGTCACTTGTTCCATAACAAGGCTCCTTGCCTAGAGGTTTTGAATCGCTGACTTAATTTGAATCGCTGAGCGAGCCTGCTTCGTTGCCGAGCACAGAATAGAAATAGGAAATGTCACGGATGTCTTGGTCTGAGAGCGTGTCGGCTTGTTGCTGCATGAGAATCGCTAAACCACTGGTTCTTTCTCGAGTCTGATAATCTTTCAATGAAGAGATGAGATAACCCACTTTTTGACCGCGAAGGTTCGGGTAGGGATCTTGTGTTGAGATGCCATCAGCGCCATGACAGGTCATACACACTTTGGCTTTTTGTTTACCTAATTCGAATTGTTCTTGATTAACTTCAGCAGAAACAGGAAACATGACCAGCGTCATTACTAGGGTAGAAAGTGTCGCCATGGGGTTAAATTTTTTTATATTCAAACTCATTCTCGATTCCCTTGATTATGAAATGAGTAAGCTTTCTAAGATCAATACACGAGATCAACTGGTGAAGTAGAAACGACTGGAACTCGTTATTAAGTCTCTTAAAGCTGCTTACGTTCGATTAAAGGTTATGCAGCAACCAGCATTCTCGCTACTGAATTACTCATATTTATTGTTAATTTTGTTGTTTCATACGTATTCATAGGGCTTATTGGTTTACTTACGCAGAGTAAAATACGAGTTTTTGTTACTAGACGGTTGAGAAGGAATACGTCAAGCGGGTAGGGAGTGCTGAGCGAGAGCGGTGATGGAAGAGACAGAGAAACGGCGAAGTTATTGAAAAACAGCGAGGTGTAGGAGCATTCGGAATAAAGTGATACCAATCAATCTGAGTGGTATCGGTACAAGTTAAATGGTCAATTTATACTAGACTCAATTTAGTGACCTTTTAAATGGAGTTTAGAATGAGAACTGTATTCTTGTTGATGCTTTGGCTTTGCTCGTTTTCGATTTTTGCAGCCTCAGAGTTAACGGTTTTCGACCACTCTGGGCAAAAGCATGGTTTTAGTAGAGAGCAACTCCTGTCACTTCCTCAGACAGAAATTACTACCACCTTGCCTTGGGTCGAGGGTCTGACCGTTTATAGTGGTGTGACGTTACAAACGGTGCTTGAAAATATGGATCTACCGATATCATCACAAGTCACTTTCGTAGCATTGAATGACTATAAAATTGCGGTGCCCAAAGAAGATTTTGATACCTATGAACCCATCATTGCGATTAAAAAGAATGGGGAGTTTATGTCTGTGAGAGAGAAAGGCCCGTTTTGGTTGATTTACCCACTCTCTGCGAATCCTGAGACTAATACCCCTGATTTCCATGCCAAGATGATTTGGCAGATTCGTGATATTCACCTGTAGAGGCTAATTATGAAGAAGCTGTTGTCTATGGCCGCAATCAAAGTCGTTGTTTTGTCTTTGGCCGTGGTTGTTCTATCCGTCAATATCTACAGCGTTACTCGAATTAATGACATCAACAAGAGCTTTTCTAATCGCCAAAATGAGGCAACATGGTTTGTTTTTCAACTTGTCAAAGAGTATGCAAACTTCTTGATGGTTAGCCATGCAAAGACGATTGATTATGATGAACTTTGGTTGGCATATGACATTACTTGGAGTCGTTTTGATATTCTGTTCAACAGCACTGAATCGTCTAATTTTATTCGCTCAGCAAACTTTAAGCCTTACTTTACCGCAGAGTTTGAAAAATTTAAGTCGCTAGAATCGTCAATCAAATTGGTCAGCCAAGGTCAGCTACCCAAAGAATCGCTGCAGAAGAAAGTCGATATTTGCTACACCACCTTAGTCGAATTCATTAACGAAAAGTTTCGATTACAAAGCCCAGTTATTGAAGAAAATACGTCCATGGTAGGCAAGTTTGTTGTTGTTCACCAAATCAGCAGCGCCTTTCTTGTCTTGATTTTGTTGATGACGGGCATCATTTTCTATATCGATTTTTCCATCAAACGAAAACTTCATTCTACGGACTTTATTACAGGCTTTCGCAATCGAGTCTCGCTCATGCAGTTTGTTAAGAACAGCTATCCAACAAACGGTAATTTCGACCTTTACTTTGTACGAATCAGAAACCTCAATGAGATTAACCAAAAGTATGGGCTTGAATATGGAGACTTGGTGGTGAGTTCAGCGGCTAAGTCTCTGACGGCAAAGGTTCCAGAAAGTACTATCTCGTTTCGTAGTAGTGGCAGCCAATTTTTATTTTTTATTCCTGAGCACTTGTACACGAGTGATGAAATACAAGAAAAATTTAATGACGTGCTCAAGGATTATATCTCGGCGGGGAATTTAGAATTGATGATTGACGCTGTAGTCAGGCATAAGAAGAACATCAGCTCTAAAGATATGATGGAGCTACTAACGACAATGCAGAGTTAATCCCCGCATCAGCGATAAGTTAGATCATTAGGTTTTGTTGACTGTACGCTCACCATTCTCCCGCTTCACTATCATGGCTTTTGCCATTCTTTATTTGCCTCCTCATTCAATGTGCAGCCAATAGAGAGCTCCTGCTCTGATGAAGATAGTTCTACTACTAGTTATAGCTATAGTGGCTTTCCGCGCTTGAATAGGAAGAGAGGCTTTGAGGTTTAGGTTTAGGTTTAGGTTTGAGGTTACTGCTTTTGAGTGAGTGCAACGATTCGCTCGTTAGATCTCGAACTGCTAACAGACTGCGGGTTTAAAATTGCTTGCGGGTTATGGTTTCGAACAAACTCGATGAATTCCAGATAAGTGAGTGGCTGACTGAAGAAGTAGCCTTGTATTAGGTTACAGTTGGCTTTTCTGAGGTAATGATACTGTTCTATCGACTCAACACCTTCTCCGACGACTAGCGTGTCACAAGAGTGGCCTAAGTTAACCATAGATTCGACCATCTTGCGGGCGGCCTTGTCGTCTACCATGTTATCGATAAAGCTCTTATCAATTTTGAGCTCATCCACAGGGTAGTGGAGAAGTTGGTTAAACGCTGTGTAGCCCGTACCAAAATCGTCAAGGGAGACCTTTAAACCTAAGCTTCTGAGGCTCTCGATAGTCTGCACCGTAAGCTTGGTACTTTTCACGTAACTGGTCTCGGTAATCTCTATAATAATGTTGCCAGGTGGCACTTGATAACGTTCGAGTACTTTACGGATGTTGTCGGCAAAATTACGGTTGTAGAGCTCCATCGCCGAGATATTAATTGACAGAGTGCCCTTGTATTTATGAAGTTCTGAAAGCTCTTTATAGCTTTTGATCGCGGTGCCAATGACCCACATGTCGAGCCTGGCAATAAGGTTACTCTTTTCTGCAACTGGGATAAATTCTTCTGGTCCCGCATCGATATCAAATAAGGCTGGGCAACGAATCAGGCACTCCGCGCCATCTATCTGAAGTGTCTTGGCGTTAAAAATAGGCATAAAGCGAAGTTCAAAGTTGTCACTTTCGCAGCACTCTAAGAGTCTTTTCTCTACAACGTCATGGCGTTCCAAGGTATGTAACAACTCTTCGCCATAAACAATACGACTTTCGCCATCACTATGAGACTTCGCATTAGCTAACATTTCATCGATGCATCGGTGCCAAATCTCATCGAACTTTGGCGTGTCGAGCGGTAAAACACCTGTTGCGAGTGATAATCGAAACCCATAGTAGTCAAGGAAGGTGGTGCCGGTCAGCGTATTGTTGATGTTCTCAATTTCTTCGTTTATCACTTGGTTCTTACCCATCTCCAAGATCGCGATAAACTGATTCCCTCCCAGTCTGGCTAAAGAGTAATCACTGCAACTAAAGCCCAAAGAGGCTTGTTGGTTTTGTAGTGTCTCTTTCAGTGCTTTAGCTAAGCTTATCAGTACATTATCACCAACTTTTGCCCCGTAGAGATCGTTGATTTTACGAAAATCGATGATGTCCCAACAAACCACATAGCAGTGTGGGCTCATCGAGCTTTTTAGTCGTACATCAAGGTGTCTGATGAAAGAGCGTCGGTTAGCTAGCTTGGTGAGTTGGTCGAATTCGGCTTCGAATTTCAACTCTGTTAATGAGTCTATGTACGCGTTCTTTAAACCATCAATTTCACTTTGCCCTGATGAGCGTTTGAAGTATCTAAGTTTGAGCCCGCCGATCGATATCTCTTGCAGTAAGTCTTTAAGCGGTCGCACGAGTTGGTAACGTACCACTAAATGTACGATCAACATGATCGTAAAGAGAGTACCAAAGCCACCTAACAAGGTTTGTTTAGCGATGATGGCTTTCTCATGGTTGAACTTTTGTTCTCGAATATTTACTTGCGCGATGAGATGTCGGCTGGTCATCTGCACATTGATTTTATCTTGGGTTTGCTCAATTGATTTGATAACGAATTGGGTATTTTCAATGTTGGCAGCGTCTGAGGATGGCTCGATTAAGAACTGAATATTGTCATCGTCATTGTATTTGATTAATAAGCTAGAGAGTTGTATCAGAGGTCCGTCAGCAATCAAAATGTAGCGATTTAAACTGCTACTTGCACGTTTATCTTGAGGGAGGAGGTAAGGGTCAATTGCCGCAACATACGAATATCTGAGCTCGCCACTAATCGAGACATAAGAGAAGCCTTCGTAGGAGAGTTCCTTCTTGCTGATTAACGAGGTGTATATGTCGAAGACTCTTTCATAAATCTTGTCAGGGATTTTTAGCCCCTCGAAAGGATCGGCTCTGAGAGTCGAAAGCGTTAATTTGAACTTAGGGTCCACGATATAAACATTGCGTTGCCCAAATTGATTGACGTGATTCTGGCTTAATACTCGGAGTACTCGTTTTTCCAATAGCGATAGAGTCGTGTAGTCGCCAGGATTTTGAATGTAGCGGAGGAACTGCAACGAAGAACCGATATCTTTAACTAGTAAGGACAAGCCGAGCTGCTCGTATTCCGCCGCGACTAAAGCGGTGTTCACATCAGATTGCACCTTGTCCAAATACATGTGCTTAGCATGATTTGATGCGAAGTTGTACATCACGATTCCTGCTATCAGGAGCACAAATGTCAGCGTTGGTAAAAGTACAAAATAGAGCTTCTTCAATACTGGCATGAGTTATCTCAAACTGTCGACAATACGATTGCGAATTTGAATGCTACTCGGTTCTAACGGCTGATAAAGGTAGCTGCGATCTAATACTTCTTTATTCGGGAAAAGCTCGGGATCGTTTTGATACTCCTGAGAAGTGAGTGCTTTTGCTTTTGAACTTGGCGTTGCAAACCATGAATCCATTGCGTTTTGAGCGGCGATTTCGGGTTGCGATAAGAAGGAGAGAATCGTGGTTGCCTGTGGAGATCGCTCTCCGTTGTTAATTGCAGCCATACACTCTAACCATAAGGTTGTTCCTTCTAGAGGCACTGTGTAGGCCCAAGATGCCTCAGGTTCGGTATCATTAAGCACATAGCTGTCACCTGAGTATCCGTAGGCGAGGTCGATGTTGGCTAAGTGTTCGGGATGACGAATATAATCGACAACGTATTCATTACTTTCAAGGTGAGGCTTCTGTGCTTGTAGCGTTTTGTAAGCGACTCGAAGTTCTTGTTCATTGTTGGTAAACGGCTCAAATTGATTCATCAGAAGCGCAGCACTCACCAAATCCGTAGGCTCATAATACATGCTGATTCGGCCGCTGGTTTTGGTTTCAGGGTCTAGAAGAGCGCCCCAAGACTTGGGAGTCTCAACTTTTCCGCTTCGGTATAAGATGCCGGATGTCCCCCAAGCGTAGGGGATTCCATATTCGCCACACCCATCCACCCATCTTGAGTCAAAGTTGCTTGAAAGGGATTGCTGCAAGTCGCTCAGGTTGTGGAATAAGTTCTGTTTAGCCAGCGCTTTCAGTTTAATACTTTCAATGACAACCAATTCAAACGCACCTCGTCGTTCACTCAATAGCACTTCATCACGAATGGACTCGTCAGAAAAATATTGCTGCTTTAGTGAGATGCCGTAGGTATCACTCAACTGGGTAACGACGCTGTCAGATAAAAATTCATCCCAATTGTAGAGATAAATATCATGCTGCTGGCCAAATACAGGGCTAGCCAAAAAGGATGTTGACGCAAGTATTGATACGCAAAACGCTTTCACTGACGGATTCCCTTTCGTACGTGATAACTAAATCGTAGCCCAAAGTTTGCGACATGATTCAAATTTAGGCACTTAATTTAACTTCAACTTCATGCATTTCATGCAAATAGCAACTTGCTACTCCTACTTGATACCGAACCTTTATCGTGTGAGGCAAGGATGACTCCGTCGTATCGTATTCAACACAAGTACGTATTCCAGTTTATTGTCCGTGAATGGATTATTTAAATTAATATTCATCATAATATCCATTCTTACAAGTTATTAAGCATTAAATAATGATGCGGTGATTACCTTTTTCGGGTTTTCGCTCGTATTAATCGTCGTTATTCCTTTGTTTTGCCATCGCGATTTACTCTTATGTTCAATGTTCTTTTATCCCTAAAAACACTTCTATAACGTTTGTTTATCATTTGTTTCGTTTCTCAATAAGTATCGATAAAGTTGTTGCTAAAGACTTGTAGCACAAGGTGATTGTGCTTATTGTGGGCAGCAATATCTAGGTTATGTCCCAACGAGCCATGATTGCCGGTTTGGGAAATGTTGTGCATTTAGGAGCCATTGTGGATTTAGAGATATATCAAGTAGATTCGTTTACAACTCAAACGTTTAAAGGGAACCCTGCCGGGGTCTGTATCTCCAAAGAGCCGTTGGATGAGTCGTTAATGTTTTCAATCGCTGAAGAGATGGCGGTATCTGAAACGGCTTTTCTCGCGCTTAACACTATGACGCTTAAATGGTTCACTCCCGAAGTCGAAGTGAAGCTGTGTGGACATGGCACACTGGCAACGGTTCATGTGATGAAAGAACAAGGACTGCTTGAGACAGGTGATAAGGTCGTGTTTAACACCTTATCTGGGGAATTATCTGCCGCCGTTTGTGAATCGTCTATCGAGCTTGATTTTCCTAGTACACAGCTATCATTGCGTTCTGAACCCAACCTCACGCTGCTTGAACACCTAGGTTTAGATCCGCATCAAGTAGTTTCATTCAGAGAATTTGACTCTAAGCAGTTAATCGAAGTTTCCAACGAACAAGTGTTATTGGAGCTTTCACCAAACTTTGATGCGTTAAAAGGTATTCAAGGGCGAGGTGTAGTGGTGACAGCATTGGCAGCAAATACGGAACTTGATTTTGTTTCTCGCTACTTTGCACCTTGGGTTGGGGTTAATGAAGATCCTGTGACTGGCTCGGCACATTGCGCATTGACGCAACACTGGGCAGAAAAGCTCAACAAAAGCAGTTTCAGTGCTTATCAGGCGTCTCGTCGTGGTGGCTATATGTCGACTGAATTATTGGCTAATGGGCGAATAAAGTTAATCGGCTCTGCGACCACTGTGATTAGTGGTGTGTTGAAGCTTTAGATTTTTATAGAAGCTTTAGAGCGCTGTTTGCTCTGTTTTGTTGTAACCGCCTAGTATGTTTTATTCGATTATTCACCGTGAAAGAAGCGGCTAGGGCGGAATGTTATTATTGAAGGAATCACCGTGTCTGCCTTTTATCTTTCCCAAGTATTAGTCGCGATAGCCATTTGTTTTGATCTTCTGTCATTCCAATTCAAGGAAAGGAAGAAAATCGTCACTTGTCTGTTCTTTGCTGGCGTTCTTATTTCGAGTCACTTTATCCTTCTTGAACAATGGACAGCGGCGAGCTTAATGACGATTGCCACGATTCGCTATTTGACGAGCGTATTTTCTACCTCGTCTAAGTTTAAATATTTGTTTTCTTCGATGTCGGTGGTCGCAACCGCAGTGACTTACTCAGGGCTGACCAGCATATTGAGTTGCTTTGCCTCCGTATTTCAGACCTTTGCTGCCTTCAATAAAGATGACCGTCGATTAAGAGAATTGATGATCATCGGAACCAGCTTTTGGTTGGTTCACAATTATTTAGTTGGTTCGCCAACAGCGGTTGTTATGGAGGCGCTGTTTATCTGCAGTAACTTGGTGGGCTATTACCGTTTTTACTTCAGAAAGAGTGCCACTGCTTAGGTTTACAACTGAAGCTAAGGCCCAAATTATTAATCAATTCAATACTAGCTAGGAGAGCTTGATGCCAAACATTTACAATGATGTTCCTTCATCAATACCCAATGAAATATTCAATGACCTGATTGCCAACGACAGTGCTCGAATTGAAAGAATATTGTCGCATGGACACAGCTCCCCGGAAGAGGGTTGGTATGATCAAGATGAGAATGAATGGGTGATGGTGATAGAAGGTCAAGGCGTCATCGAGTTTGAAGATGGACGCGTTGTTACCTTGTCTAAAGGGAATTACACCAATATTGCTGCGAGAGAAAAGCACAAGGTTATTGGCACAGATAAAGATACGGTGACGATCTGGCTCGCTGTGTTTTATCGTTGATATCTTGCTCTAAAGCTGAGGCTGTTAGGTTATAAAGCTTGCTGATTCAGCTGTTTATTTGCACCTCAGAAAGGACTTAAGACAAAAAGGAGTATGTTGTGGTTAGAATTCGAAACTATCAAGCGAGTGATGACAAAGCACTGTGGGAGATCTTCTTTCATACCGTACGTAACGTGAATGTTCGAGATTATTCTCAACAGCAAGTCGAAGCTTGGGCACCCAGTAGCTTTGACTTTGCGTTATGGCAAAAGCGTATGAATGGGTTACAACCCTTTGTGGCTGAGCTCGATGGCTGCGTTGTTGGCTATACTGACCTGCAACCTAACGGCTTGATTGATCACTTTTTCTGTCACCACGAATATCAAGGGAAGGGTGTCGGGAAAGCGTTGATGGAACATGTTTTCACTGTGGGTCGAGTTCGTGGCGTATCGAGATATTTCTCTGAAGTAAGTATTACCGCAAGGCCTTTTTATGAGCACCTTGGCTTTAAGGTAGTAAATGAACAGGAAGTCGAAATGCGTGGCGTAAAGCTGACCAATTACGTGATGGAAAAGATAGTTGAAGATGGACAAGGCAGCTGAATAGGCGGACTCGTGTTCTTAGGGATACAGAAACCGAGTTTGAAATATTAATGAACCTTATTAAGGATAACTTTTCCTGATCTATTGATATTGTCGATGAGTTCAAATTGTGTGCAAGATAATTTGTCTAATCTAAACATTGAATGAATACAAGGAGTGTTGTTCATGAGTCATGTGAGTAGATCTAAACTATATACATTGGTGTCGATGTTGTCCTTCGCTGTTGGCGTTCTTGCCTTAGATGCTGGGGTGTCGGGGTTATTTCCTCTCTTTGTTGTCGTCATCTCATTCTTTTCATTTGTCATCAACTCGTTTCTTTGTTTGTTCGGAGGTAAACGCGAAGATGGCTTTGATGCCTATCAAAAAGCAAATCAGACTCGGTCGCGAGCACTGGTCAAAGGCTTAGAAGACTCGAACAAATAAACCTATGCCTTCAGACGAACGGTAATCTCATTTTTGACACAGTTTTCACCTGCTTTTTGTTCTCTTATTCAAGAAAAATCATCTCTTTAGAGATAATATTCACTTCAACTAATATCAGTGAAGGAAGTAAAGTGGGTATTGAAGCTTTAGCGTTTGTGATGGACGCATTAATCACCGCATGTTGTATGTACATCGCCTCTAAAATGTCTTTCGTGGTCGCAGATTTTAAATCCCTTCTTACTATTGCTGTTATCGTTGCTCTGGTGTCATTGATTCCAACAGTAGGTTGGGTGTTAGGGTTGATTCTGTTTGTGTTCCTACTCGGGAAAGCGACGCACTCTAGTATTGGTGACTGCATCTGGGTAGTGGTCTTCACGAAGGTGGTATCGATGGCGACTTTTCTGATATTCGGGCGCTTGTTTATGTAATCCGGGTTCTTGCTTATATAAAGGCAGGTTCGGCTAGTTTGATACCGATCTTAACTTGGTATTTAAACGTCAAAAGGGTGTGAGCCTGTCACACCCTCTAAGAACCTTTGATTTGTGTTCATCTTTATTATTTAGGCAGTAATACAGCATCAATCACATGGATAACACCATTGCTTGCTTCAACATCTGCCATCACGACCTGCGCTTTGTTGACCATCACGTTGCCGTGATCAATTCCTACCATTACCGCTTCGCCTTGCACTGTTACGGCACTATCAAGTTTCATCACTTCAGACGCCATTATTTTCCCTGGCACCACATGATAGGTCAGTACTGCAATCAGCTTGTCTTTGTGTTCTGGCTTCAACAGCATATCAACCGTTCCTTCTGGTAGCGCAGCGAACGCTTCATCCGTTGGCGCAAACACTGTGAAGGGACCGTCACCTTTCAATGTTTCAACTAAGCCTGCCGCTTTTACCGCTGCTACCAAGGTGTTGAAAGAGCCGTTTTCAGCCGCCACGTCAACGATATCTTTCTTCATTCCGTGGTGATCAGCGTGAGCAAAAGCCGTAAAAAGAAGCGTCGCAACTAGCACTGACATGGTTTTGATTAATTTATTAAACATATTGTCTTCCTTTGAGTTTTGTCCGTTATTTTCGAGAGGTATTACGAAAGCCCAATCGTGATAGATCAATTTGTTGTGTCTTTGAGTGAATGGTTAGCGATATCGACAGCGTCAAGCGAATAAATTTATGTTGTCAAATGCTTGTTATAATTCCATTTTGATGCTTATAGTTATTTGATGCTTATAGTTATTTGGTGATTATTCAAGTAATGGATGTGAATATGAGGTTTGTTTTACCAGTAGTCTTTTCTGCATTGGCTTCAATGCCTGCATACAGTGGCCTTGCACCAACGGAAGGTTTCAGTGGTAACTTCAGTGTCTTGACGGGTGTATCTTCTGACAGCAGTAACTTGAGCACCGAGCAAGACGCGAATCAAGCAACTAACACCAAGGAGGGGGACAGCGAAAATCAAGGGCTACTCGGTTTTTTGGGTACGGTTCAATATACCTTTGGTGAGTCACTGACTCATCAAGTGTATGCGGGTACCACTCGAGAGGATATTGCAACAGGTACCATTGCTTTTGAGATTGGTTATCGACATCAGCTATCTGGAGGCACAATATTGGATTTTTCTGTTCTTCCTACGCTTATCTCGGGCAAGGCTTGGACGGATCCGTATGCTGTTGGCGTTAATCGAAATGAAACGGATGTGAAAGGTAATGTAGGACGACTGCAGCTCACTAATATCGGTGGAACTGGTTTTCGAACGGATCTCGCATTTGGGCAATCTGATGTTGATGAAGAGCTATCTGGTAGCCAAGTCTTATCTCCGGAAGATGCTGTGCTGCTGGATAGGGAAAGAACCTATGTGTACGCCAAAGCAGGGTACCGCTTTATCTTGCCAAACCAAGCAGGTCTATTTGTTCCTTCAATGGTGTATTTCCACTCAGACGCAGAAGGAGGAGCACTCAGCTTCGATAGTTATGGAATTGAATTAAACTACGCGAAGAGAGTCGGTCGCCACGGTTTTGTTGTTACCCTAGATGCAAGTGACCGTGAATATGATGAGTCGAATCCAATTTACGGGCAAGTACGTGAAGAGAATGAATTCGGTGCATTCTTAGCTTATGAGTTTGGTGGTTTGATGGGCTATAAAGATTGGGCGTTCATTACTTTACTGGGTTTAAGAAGCATAGATTCTAATATCGATTTCTATAACTCCGAGCAAGTATTAGCGAGTGTGGGTGTGGATTATAAATTCTGATATTCACACTATTTTAAAAATACTCATCAAAGCAGAAGTTTAAGTTCAGTCTTACTATTTGTTTAATTATTTCGGGCACTTACACCTTTAAAGGTTGTAGGTTCCCGTTGCTACCCGTAATATGAAAATTAGCTTATGGATAGAAATAATAGGATAAGGAAGCGCTTTGGAAATACAAATTAGACATTTAGAAGCAACGGATAGCCAAGATGTTTTCGATATTTATCGCCGCCCTTCAGTTTCAGAAAACACCTCACAAAAGCCTTATCTTAGTTCTGAACAAGTGGAGCGACTGTTTGGTCATTCAGACCATTTCACTCTGGTTGCGGAAGTCTCCGGCAAAGTAGTGGGTCACATTACTTTATTCATGACCACCAAGGTAAGAGACAGGCACTGCGCTGGTCTTGGTATTGCTATTCACCCGGATATGCATGGTAAAGGGGTCGGTAAGGCGTTAATGCAAGAAGCGATCAATCAGGCGGATAACTGGCTTAATCTCGTGCGTCTTGAGTTAGAGGTTCATGCCGATAACCACGCCGCTATTGCTTTGTATGAACGTGTAGGCTTTCAGTTAGAAGGCACAAAAAGACTCAGTACGTTCAAAGCGGGTAAGTACATCGATATGTTGCTGATGTCGAGAATACGACCAGATTACCGTTGAGATCGAACCAAACAGGTTCCTGCTTTAGAAATCGGTTAATGAGCAATTGATTAGTGAAATTCCCATTAAACTCTGTATAGTAGCAACCGTTTGCTTCGTATAACCCCAATGATATGGTTTGGGGGTCTCTACCAGCTCCCGCAAAGTGCTGATTACGAAGGGTTTAGATCACAATTGTGTTCTTACTCTTTGTAATGGCGTTCAAGAAAACCTCCTGTCTATTATTCAGAGTAAGTGCACACCTAAAATCCATAGTAGGTGAAATATGAACGCATTTATTCAAGGGCTCCCAAAAGTAGAGTTGCATTTACACATTGAAGGTTCGCTCGAACCTGAGTTACTTTTCCAGCTTGCTCAACGCAATGGCATTGAGCTGCCTTATTCATCCCCAGAGCAACTAAGACGCGCATACGAATTTGATGATTTACAGTCATTTCTGGATATCTATTATCAAGGTGCTGATGCACTGCGCACAGAACAGGATTTCTACGACTTAACATGGGCTTATCTAGAACGCTGTAAAGCCGACAATGTTATCCATACTGAGATTTTCTTTGATCCTCAGACACATACCGATCGTGGCATTGCATTCGACACCGCTATTAACGGCATTCATCGTGCGCTTGAACAGGGTCATAAAGAGTTGGGCATTACCTCTCAAATCATCGCATGTTTTCTGCGCCATTTATCTGAAGAGAGCGCCATTCAAACGTTCGCAGAGGTATTGAAGCATCAAGATAAGATCGTCGGGGTTGGACTGGACTCTTCTGAATTAGGACACCCACCAGAGAAGTTCAAGCGTGTATTCCAACAAGCAAAACAAGCGGGCTTCTTGACGGTGGCGCATGCAGGAGAAGAAGGGCCGGCTCAAAACATTGTCGATGCGATTGAAATGCTCAGCGTGAGTCGAGTGGATCATGGTGTCCAGTGCATGACAGACGAAGCTCTAATCGAAGAGCTGATTGAAACCAAAATGCCACTGACGGTGTGCCCACTGTCGAATATTAAATTGCGTGTATTCGATGTGATGGAAGACCACAACATTGTCGAACTGCTCAGAAAGGGTGTGGCTGTAACGATTAACTCGGATGACCCTGCTTATTTTGGTGGTTACATGTCGGATAACTTTAATGCGGTGAGCAAAGCTCATGAGATGACGCATAAGGAGTTAGCGCTGTTTAGTTTGAATGCGATAGACGCGAGCTTTATTGAAGCGCCATTGAAGCAGCAATATCGAGAGCTTGTTCAAGGTTACTTAGCTAAAGCTGATTTTGACCAGAATTTCTAGCCGCTGTGCCCATTTACTAGCAGCTGAATACAAAGCGCTAGGGTGGCCAACAAAAGTAGATGGAAAAGTGTTATCGACTGAGTCTGCTTAATCTATATAAGCCTAAATCATCTAGATGAAGACAAAAAAGAAGTTGGCAGTGCGCCAGCTTCTTTCGTTTTTAAATTAAGACCATTGAGCTACTTGTTCACGTAGTCTTTGAATTTCTGCTTCGTTTCAGCATCCGCTTTTTCGTACCAGAAATACAACATTTCTTCAGCTGTATTCGCCGCATTTCCGTCAATCTTTGCTGGAAGCGTTACGGGTTGTGCTACAACTGCTGCGCCCGCGCTAGCACCTACTGTAAGTGCTGCGATGCCGCCTTTCTGGTTGTACTCCTTCGCTTCTTGCGGGTACTTACGACCAATCTGCATGCCATCTTTGATAAGTTTGTCTTGCTTAACACTGATTGCATTTTGGTTTTCATCAACCAGTTTCCAATCTAAGTTTTGAAGGCCTTTTTTCGCTTCGTTGGTGTTACGGAACTTAGGCATGTCAAACGTCAATGCTGTGTCTGTCGCATCAAAAGTAGCAATAATGGTATCGCTATCGACAAACTCTCGGTCGTTACCTTGGCTGAAAGCCAGTTGATATTTGAAAACGATTTGGTTTACGCCATCTGGAACGGTGATCGTTTTGCTCGAAGAGAAGAAACCACCGTCGAGATCAGGTTTAGCCTCATTAACAGCTAAGACTTCGACTAAAGCATCTGCGCTAGAAGGAACTTCAATTGTTACGTCAGCTAACACTTGTGGCGCTGCGATAATTGTCGAAAGCAGCGCAATGGATTGTAATGTTTTCATAATCATACAGTTGTTTATGGGCAGTTGAACTACAATCGCATGGTAAGAACTCCAATTCAAGTCATGTCATAAGGATTTGAAAAAATTTGCGAAATCTTAACGCAACGGTCATATATTAAGGTTCACATTGACTAGTGTGAGTTTTTATTTTTGAAAAATGAGAGGGTAGGTTGGGTGTGAATTGTACTAGTTGGCGGTTCGCGTCTTATGTTATTTGTATTGGATACTAAAAAGCCGCGGTCACTGCATTCAGTCACCACGGCTTCGTTATTACATTTTTAATCTAGAGTAGCTTATTTAGCTTGCGCTGCTGCCGCTTCTAGTTGCTTAAGTTTACCTTGAAGCATGTATGCATTCTGGTTGAAGTTACCTGGGTTCAGTACTTGGCTATTCTGCATAGGGTAATCTGGTAGCGTCGTCATAAACTCTTGAACCTGATTTCCTACTGGAACGAATAACCACATGTTGTCTGCCATCCAGCGTAGGTACATACCAGACTCGTGCGGTGCTTTTTCGAATGGGTCAGCACGTAGGTGAACAACTTGAGGCCAGTTTGGTTGGAAACGAACTGCATCCACAATGTTACCATCCATCACAGCAAACGAAATCTTGAAGTCATTCCAACGTACTGCGTTTAGCTCAGCGTTAGCAGAGAAGTAAAGCATGCTGTCACGAGGGCCTTTCTCTTCTTTACCTTGGAAGTAAGGCAGGAAGTTGTAACCATCTAGGTGTACGCGCCAGTTTTTACCGTTGTAAGTTGCACCTTTGTCAGATGCTAGCTTCTCAACCACTTTATCATCACCAGCGGCTGCTAGTAGAGTAGGAATCCAGTCTTGGTGGCCCATGATATCGTTGATTTTAGTTCCAGGTTTGATAGTCCCAGGCCAGCGAACTAGCTGAGGCACACGCATACCACCTTCGTAAGTTGTACCTTTCTCACCGTGGAAGTAAGTTGCGCCGCCATCAGGCCAAGAAACCGTTTCAGCACCGTTATCGGTAGAGTAAATTACGATAGTGTTGTCAGCGATTTTTAGTTCATCCAGCTTGTCTAGAAGCACACCAACATGGTCATCATGCTCTAACATACCATCAGCATAAATACTGATACCTGACTTACCTTGGTATTTCTCTTGTAGGCGAGTCCACACGTGCATACGAGTGGTGTTGTGCCAGATGAAGAATGGTTTGTCAGCTTTTACCGCTTTTTCCATGAATGCTAGAGATTCTTCTAGGAACTCTTCATCCGCATGCTCCATACGCTTACGCGTCATTGGGCCAGTATCTTCAATCTTACCGTCAGCAGTAGACTTGATTACACCACGAGGGCCGTAGTTCTTACGGAACTCTGGGTCTTTAGGGTAGTAATATGTTTCTGGCTCTTCTTCGGCGTTTAGGTGGTACAGGTTACCGAAGAACTGGTCAAAACCGTGGTTCGTTGGAAGGTGTTTGTCTTGGTCACCCATGTGGTTCTTACCGAACTGAGCTGTCATGTAGCCTTGTTCTTTAAGAAGGTCTGCGATCGTTGGAGCCCAATCAGGGATACCGTGGTCCGAACCTGGCATGCCGATAGTCAATAGACCAGTACGGAAAGGTTCTTGACCTGTTAGGAATGCAGCACGACCAGCAGTACACGATTGTTGACCGTAGTGGTCAGTAAATAGTGCGCCTTCGTTAGCAATACGGTCGATGTTAGGTGTTTCGTAACCCATCATACCGTTGTTGTATGCACTGATGTTGAATACACCAATGTCATCACCCCAGATAGCAAGAATGTTTGGTTTTTCTGCTGCTGTTGCCGCTGAAGAAGCTGCTAATAAGCCAACACCTAATGCTAGTTTATTAATTTTAGTACCCATAAGGACTCCGATTCACTTTTAAGATTAATGCGTTAGAACAACGCATCGATGAGCAAATGTTATTCTCAAAATTCCGTTACGTCCTTTTATAGTGCTTATAACCAATCGTTATGATGCTTAGGTAACCTATTGATTAATATCAGCTCCAGTGGGTACGTAGAATAAAGCCTTAGTTTGTATGTGTGATCCTTATCATGTTTGTTGGCGTAAACCTTATCGATGATTTCTGTATCCGTATCTCAATAAAAATGACAAAAAGATTAATAGCTTAGGGTATCTCGCGCATGTGTAAAAAATGGACTATACGTTGTAGGGCAGGATGCAAATAACTTACGAAGAGGTTTCTATGACAGCGAAATATGGCGCTAAACGTCGATTAGCGATTTTGGGTACAGCGATGATGGCCGCGTCCAGCGCCACTTTTGCGGCTGAAAAGCCAAATATATTGGTTATTTGGGGGGACGATATTGGTCAATCCAATGTGAGTGCATACACCTTCGGTCTCATGGGTTACAAAACCCCGAATATTGATAGCATCGCGAAAGAAGGGATGATGTTTACGGACTATTACGCAGAGCAATCTTGTACTGCGGGTCGCTCTACCTTTATCACGGGACAAAGTGTATTACGAACGGGTTTGAGTAAAGTAGGTTTGCCGGGCGCAGACATTGGCTTACAAGCAGAAGACGCGACAATCGCAGAAATGCTGAAACCTATGGGTTACATGACAGGTCAATTTGGTAAAAACCACCTTGGCGATAAAGATGAATTCCTTCCAACAGCACACGGGTTTGACGAATTTTTTGGCAACCTTTACCACCTAAATGCTGAAGAAGAACCAGAGAATGAAGATTACCCAACCGATCCTGAGTTTCGTAAGAAATTTGGCCCTCGTGGTGTCATTAAGTCATTCGCTGATGGCAAGATTGAAGATACCGGTCCACTGACGCGTAAGCGTATGGAAACGGTTGATGAAGAAACACTAGACGCGGCACTTGATTTTATGGATCGCGCAGTGAAAGCGGACAAACCATTCTTCGTGTGGTGGAACGCGACACGTATGCACTTTAGAACGCACGTGAAAGCCGACAGTAAAGGCGTAACCGGTGTCGGTAACTACGCTGATGGTATGGTTGAGCACGATCGACACGTTGGGCAACTATTGAAGCAAGTGGATGAGTTGGGTATCAAAGACAACACGATTGTTTTCTACTCAACGGATAACGGCCCTCACATGAACTCTTGGCCTGATGCGGGTACAACCCCGTTCCGTGGTGAGAAAAACACCAACTGGGAAGGTGCATACCGTGTACCAGCAATGGTTCGTTGGCCTGGTAAGATTGAACCAGGAACCGTTTCTAACGAAATCATGCACCATATGGACTGGATGCCAACCTTCCTTGCAGCAGCAGGCGATGACCAAATCAAAGAGAAGCTACTTAAAGGCCACACCGCTGGTGATAAAACGTTCAAGCTTCACTTAGATGGCTATAACTTCCTTCCATACTTAACTGGCGAAGAAGAAAAAGGTCGTCGTCATGAGATCTTCTACTTTACCGATGACGGTGATCTAGCAGCACTTCGTTATAACCAATGGAAAGCGGTGTTTATGGAGCAGCGCGCAACGGGTACTATGCAAATTTGGGCTGAACCGTTCGTGACGTTACGTCTTCCTAAGCTGTTTAACCTCCGTATGGACCCATACGAAAACGCAGACATTACATCGAACACATATTACGACTGGTTGTTAGACCATGCTTATATGTTCGTTCCAGCACAAGCGTATGTGGGCAAGTTCCTAGAAACCTTTGCTGAATATCCGCCACGTCAAAAAGCTGCGAGCTTTAGCTTGGATCAGGTAATGGAAAAACTGCAGGAATCTCATAACAAGTAAGTGATTGTTTGAGTGAAACTGAACAGATTGAAGAGCTCTTAGGAGCTCTTTTTTTATGCGCATATCGATGAGTAAATCCCGGTCGTGAATACGAATCACAACAATCGAGCTCATTGCCACTAAATAATTGTAAATTCGTTGTTTTTACGTCTACCTTATTAAGCATAAGGATGTATAAAAACAAGGAATGTTATGTCTGCATGGTTGTGCTCACTGGTAAACGGATTGAAACACCAGCGAGTCGCAGTATTATCCGCAATCTTGTCTTCACTGATGTTGTCGCTGTTCAGTCTGAACGCCTATGCCAACGAGCAAGATCCTAATATCAACTCTGATATTTCAAAGGCCAACTCTGTAGCGTCACCCGTTAGCTCTGACGCTTTACCTATCGGTTCTAAAGCCAGCTATGTCGGTTCGGAAGCATGTGTTGATTGTCATAGTGAAGAAGTCGCAGCGTGGGAGGGCTCTCATCATGATATGGCGATGAAGCACGCTACAGACGAATCTGTATTAGGCGATTTCAACGATCAAACATTCACTCATGACGGTAAACCCAACCGATTTTTCCGCAAGGGCGAAGAGTTCTGGGTCAATATTGAAGGGCAAGACGGCCACTTTAAAGATTACAAAATCAGCTATACCTTTGCCTTTGAACCACTACAACAATACATGGTTGAATTTGAAGACGGCCGTGTACAGTTGATTCCTTTCGCTTGGGATTCTCGCACTGAGGGCGAAGGCGGTCAACGCTGGTTTCACCTCTATCCTGATACCACCAACACCGATGAATTCTACTGGACCAATAGCGGTCAAAACTGGAACTTCATGTGTGCTGATTGCCATTCAACGAACCTAGAGAAAAACTACGACAGCGCGAGTAATACCTACAACACTACTTGGTCTGAGATTAATGTCGGTTGTGAAGCGTGTCATGGCCCTGCGAGTGAGCACGTTGAAAAGGCTCAGCTAGCAAAAGCTAACGGTGGAAAGGATGCTCCAGTCTCGGCGCATTATGGTTTTGACCGCGACTTGTCGAAGTCGGTCAAAGAGTGGATCTATCAAGAGGGTAATTCAACCCTGCAACCAAAAGACATCATCCATACCAATCAAGTTCAAACCTGTGCTCAATGCCACAGCCGTCGTACTCAGTTAAATGAAACGGGTGATCACGTTAACGGGTCTTTCTTTGATAAGTATCGCTTGAGCTTGATTACCCCAGAGCTTTACCACAACGATGGTCAAATCTACGATGAAGATTACGTTTACGGATCTTTCTTGCAATCAGTGATGGCTGAAAAAGGCGTCACATGTACTAACTGCCACGATCCTCATACCGCTGAACTAAAAATTGCGGAAGAAGCCGTGTGTAGCCAATGTCATATTGCATCAGAATACACGCCTGAAAAGCACACATTCCACGAAGCGAATACTGAAGCTTCACAATGCACGACTTGTCACATGCCAGAGACGACTTACATGGAGGTCGACCCAAGGCGTGACCACAGTTGGCATATCCCACGTCCTGATATTAGCCAACACATTAAAACGCCGAACGTGTGCACTAGCTGTCATGCAGATCAAACCGACCAGTGGGCAGATAAGCAAATCGGTGAGTGGTTCCCAGATTCTAAGTATCGTAATCAGCAGCACTTTGCCGTTGCCTTTTATGCTGACTCGATAGGGCACAGAGGTGCAGAGGATGCGTTGGCATACTCGGCTCAGGACTCTAGCTTAAGCAATATCATTCGTGCATCGAGCTTAGAACGTTTGGGCGGTAATACGGGTAAGAATACGCTTATTTCGCTGGCAAGAGCGGTGAAACATGATGATGAAATGATCCGTTTGGGTGTGGTACAAGGCTCGTCTGGTTTCCCATTCACTGACCGTTGGCAAATTCTAGAGCCGCTACTGAAAGACCCTGTATTGTCGATTCGTTCAGAAACCGCAGGCGCATTAGTGCGTTATTGGGGAGAAATGAACCCTCTGCAGAAAGACCAAATCAAGCCTGCATTAGAAGAGTACATTGAAATACAGCAATTTAATGCCGACAGAGGATTTGGACGTACTAACCTAGGCAACGTTTACCGAGATTTAGGCCAGCACGACAAAGCGATTGAGTTTTATCTAGGCGCTATCGAGATTGAGCCTTATTTCGAAAACAGCTACGCCAATTTAGCGGATTTGTATCGAGCGCAAGGTAACGAGGCAAAAGCGTTGTCGACCTTGAAGCAAGGTATTGAAGCTCAGCCTAAATCGAGTGTTTTGCCATACAGCACAGGATTGTCTCTGCTTCGTGTGAAAGATTACGAACAAGCAACGGACTACCTTAAACAAGCCGCTGAAACTGCGCAAACCGACCCTCAATATTGGTATGTGTACGGATTGGCTTTGGAAAAATCGGATGTGCTTGCGGCAAGTCAATCACTGCATAAGGCTTACCAATTTAGCCGCAACCCACAGCACCTGTATGCCCAGTGTGAAGTGTTGGCGCGAAACAGTCATATACCGGGCGTACCAAAGGCGTTTGAGCAATGTATTTCATCATTGAGCAAAGTGGCACCGCCGGAAGCCATTAACCAATTGAAAGCTAGGTTTAAATAAAGCGATGAGGTGAGCTTGGCTATCGAGCTTGCTGCTTATTCCGCTTGTAACCAATTATCGCGTTTATAACTAATAGTTATGGAGCTTGTGAGTAGGATGTACGCAGCCAGATTGAATGAAGGGAAGACCTATGAACCATGCGCAACAAGCAATAAACCAACTGATTGAACAAACAGAGAAAAGTGTTATCGGTCAGAGCCACGTCGTTCGGGCTCTGGTGATAGGGTTATTGACTAATGGCCATGTGCTTTTAGAGGGACTTCCCGGTACAGCGAAAACTCGCTCAGTAAAATCGCTGGCGAATCTACTGAACACCAGTTTTGGTCGAATTCAATTTACGCCAGACCTGCTGCCATCTGATGTGACGGGCACGGAGGTGTATCAAGAGCTGGATGGAAAGCCTCAGTTGCATTTCCAACCGGGTCCTATTTTCAACAGCATTGTATTAGCCGATGAAGTGAACCGTGCGCCTGCAAAAGTACAGGCTGCTCTGCTTGAAGCGATGGCGGAAGGGACGATTACGGTGGGTGGTCAAACTCACATCCTGCCAGATTTGTTCATGGTGCTAGCCACACAAAACCCAGTTGAGCAAGAAGGTACGTATCCACTGCCTGAAGCACAAATGGACCGTTTCATTATGAAAGTGACAGTCGACTATCCAGAAGATGAAGCTGAACGCGACATCATTCGACTTGTGCGCAGTGAGGAACTCGGTAGCGAGACCAGTTCAGAATTAGTCACGCCACAACATATTGAACCTGAGTTGGTACTTGAAGCTCGGCGCCAACTTCCAGACATTGCCGTTTCTGATTTAGTTGAGAACTACATTGTGGCCTTGGTGATGGCAACTCGTAAGCCAGAGCGTTACCCAGAATCAAACTTGTCTAAATGGATTGAGATTGGTTCAAGTCCGCGTGCTTCCATCGCGTTGGATAAATGTGCTCGCGCTTATGCATGGTTGCAAGGACGTGACCATGTCATGTTGGACGATGTGCGTGCCATGTTACCAACCGTATTAGGTCACCGATTCTCGTTGTCTTACGACGCATTGGCCGATGGTGTTGACCATCAAAGAGTGGTTGAAGAACTGCTCGATAATGTTGAGATTGGATAACTAGGGGGGCGTCATGGCGAAGCCAACACAAGCTCCCAAATCGCAAGGCCTTGATCCACGACTGTATTGTGATTATTCAAGGTTAGTGCGAATTCAGGCTCAAGCTGAGTCGTTTTCACTGTTACCTCATTTAAAAGCGGGCAGCGTACTTTCAGGCAGACATAACTCTTTGTTCCGTGGTCGTGGTTTGAACTTCGAAGAATTACGTCATTACCAATTGGGTGATGATATCCGTAATCTCGATTGGAAAGTTACGATGCGAACGGGTAAGCCTCATGTTCGTAGCTATACCGAAGAGAAAGACCGTAATGTGATGATCTGTGTCGATCAGCGCAGTTCGATGTTCTTTGCGTCTCAAAACACCATGAAATCTGTTGTGGCTGCCGAAGTGGCGGCATTGTGTGGATGGCGAGTGCTGAAAGATGGTGATCGAGTTGGTTTCGTTTTGGCGTCGCACCAAAAGCTCTTTCATACCAAAGCGCAGCGTTCTCAATCGGACTTATTGGCTCAGTTAAAACATCTTACCAAGGCTAATCAAAGCTTAGGTGTCAGTGTGAGCGATAGCGAAGGTGTTGGATTTAGCCAGTGGATTGAACTGATAAAACGAATGAGATTAAAGCAATCGACCTTAATCTTTATTAGTGATTGGCGAGATTGCCAAGAGCAACATCTTGACCGACTAAAGCAACTGCAACAACACAACGACATCTTAGCCATTATGGTCACCGATCCATTAGAACAATCATTGCCTCAAGATCTGGCAAGCGCAAACTGGGTGGTGGGTGATGGTCGCTTTCAACTTAATCTGGATAGCCAATCTAAGGTTAACCTCGCAAGTGAAAGCCTTGCCCAAAAAGCGGCACTTCAGAAACTGTCCCTTGCTAAATTGATGGCGATGAAAAACCTCCCTTATATAGAATTAGACACGTCGGGCAATCACATATCACAGCTGCAGAAACTAGTGGGAGGGCGCTAAATGGCTGTTGAACATACGCCTCCAAGTACTTATATCCTTCGCGACCTACATGATGTCGCCATTCCTGACAGTGTGAGCTGGGCTCCTCAAACGATCGGCTGGAAGATCCTTGGCGTTATTCTGTTATTGGTCGCTATCTATCTGGCTTATCGCTTGGCGTTAAGGTGGTGGAATAACCGTTATCGCAAAGAAGCGCTTCAAGAACTCATGGTACTGGATGCAAGAGACAAGAACTCAACCGAACGAACCTTTAAAGTCCTCAAAGTGGTGCTTCGTTACCTAGACAGCAGTAATGCCAAGTTGTTTGGCCAAGCTTATGTGAACCGTTTGAACGCTTATTTGCCTGTTAGCGCCAACACGAGTGAAAACAGCAATGCGTTCTTTGCCGATGAAGTTTCGGAATTATGGATGCAAAGCCTAATTGACTCTAATGTGCGTTTGAGCTTTGAACAGCGTTTAGAGGTGATTCAAACCGCGATGATGTGGCTAAAACTTCACAAGCCGAATGTACAGGTAACGGTTGAGGGGCAAGACAATGTTTGATGTTTTATCTGCCAGTTTTGAATTTGCGCATCCGCTGTGGTTTATTGCGCTGCCTTTACCGTTGTTGGTTTACTTTGCGGTGCCAGCTTATCGAACTAAGCAAATGGCGATTAAGGTGCCATTTTTTCGAGAATTGGTAGAAGCGATTGGTGAAGCGCCGTCAGAAGGTGCAAGCCAGTTAACTCCAAGCTGGTGGCAACGAACCACGCTCATTATTACTTGGGTATTGGTCGTGTGTGCGTTAGCGAAACCAACCATTCTTGGTGAGCCACAGGTTCGCGAACAATTAGGTCGTGATGTGATGGTGGTGGTCGATTTGTCTGGTTCAATGGCGGAGCAAGATTTCACCTCTAAGCAAGGCGATAAAATCTCTCGTTTAGATGCGACCAAAGAGGTGTTAGCCGATTTTGCGAAAACCAGAAAAGGGGACCGACTCGGTTTGATCTTGTTTGGTGATGCAGCGTTTGTACAAACGCCATTTACCGCGGACCAAGATGTATGGCTTGAACTGCTTAATCAAACCGATGTCGCGATGGCAGGGCAAAGTACGCACTTGGGCGATGCAATTGGCTTGGCGATCAAGGTGTTTGAACAGAGTGAAAAGCAAAGTGCTGCTGTTCAAGATTCAAACGTCGACACCAACGAAAAAGAGAAAGTCGTGATCGTATTAACAGACGGTAATGATACAGGAAGTTTTGTTGAGCCTATCGATGCCGCAAAAGTCGCCAAGGCTAAAGGCGTTCGAATTCACGTTATTGCGATGGGCGCTCCGCAAACCGTTGGAGAGGTTGCTCTGGATATGGAAACCATCAAGCGTGTCGCTCAAGAGTCAGGTGGCGAAGCCTTTGAAGCACTTAACCGCGACGAACTGACCAAAGCCTATGCTCAGATTGGTGAGCTTGAACCTCAGTTATATGAAAGTACCACTTATCGCCCTAAACAGGGGCTGCACCACTATTTGATGGCGATTGTTGTAGTGATGTATTTGACCGCATTCAGCTTAGCAACGATACGCCGAAGATCGCTGCTCGCTTCTTCTGTTAAGAATTTGAAAGGAGAGAGTGATGCCTGATTCTCTCACGATACAACAGTTTTTTACCCAGTTTCATTTTATCCGACCATTGTGGTTGTTGGCCTTTATTCCAATGTTTTTCCTGTTATGGGTTCGTTGGAGAGAAGAGACCAAACCAACGTGGAAAGACATTATACCTGCACATTTACGTGATGCATTGACGATTGGCGAAACAGGCTGGCGCAAGCAACTGCCGTTGAAGCTATTGGTGGTAATTGTGACTATCGCCATCATTATCTGTTCTGGCCCAACATGGCAACGTGAAGCATCGCCTTTTGGTGAAGACAAAGCGTCGATGTTGGTTGTGCTTGATAATAGTGAATCTATGCTTGCTAAAGATTTGCCTCCAAGTCGCTTGGAACGATCTAAGCAGAAAATTAGAGACTTATTGGCAGCTCGCAAAGGCGGTAATACGGGCTTAGTGGTTTATGCAGGCAGCGCACACGTGGCGATGCCCGTCACACAAGACAGCAAGGTGTTTGAACCGTTTCTAGCGGCTATCACACCCGATATCATGCCTGTTTCAGGTAAGTCAGCAGAGGAAGCACTGCCACTGATTAATCAGCAACTGTCTGGTGAGTTAGGCTCTTCTGTACTGTTGGTATCAGATGGTGTAAACCCAAGCACCATTAGGGCGTACGAGAGTTTCTTTAACGACAATCCGTATCAGTTGCTCATTCTCGCCGCAGGAAACAGTAATGTGGTGAGCGATAACCCTGTCGACCTAGATTCACTGCGTAACTTAGCGAGTAAGACGGGTGGACGAGTGATTGAAGTGACCGTTGATGATTCGGATATCCAACAACTGAACAGAGCGGTTGAAAGAAACATGCAGCTCAACGGCGAATCTTCAATGCCTTGGAAAGACATGGGCTATGGACTGCTTATTCCAATGGCTTTCATTATGTTGCTATGGTTCAGAAAAGGGTGGTTGGTGCAGTGGTGTGTCGTTGGTTTGATGATCACAAGCAGCATGTATTCACCAGACACTTTGGCGAAAACAGTCAACTTAACCGCTGAGAAACCAGTTGTGGTGGAGTCGGTTACTACTTGGGACAAAACAGCTCAATGGTGGTGGGACTTATGGTTAACGCCCGATCAGCAAGGTCAACGCCTGTTGAATCAGAAAGAATATCTTCAAGCTGCCAAACATTTTACTGACCCAATGCGAAAGGGCGCGGCTTATTACTATGCTCGTGATTTTAAGCTCGCTCACAGTGCGTTTTTGCAAACCAAAACTGACCTTGGTTTGTACAATGCAGCGAGTGCGTTAGCTAGGCAGCGTGAATACCTTGCCGCACGAGACCTCTTGAAATCATTAAGTGAGAAAGAGGATCTGTCACCAGAACTAAGAACGGATGTGGAGAACAATCTTGCTGTGCTTAGTGGAATTGTCGAAGAGGTAAACCGAACCAGTGAAAGCCAGTCTGGAACCACAGATGGCCCTGAAGAATCTTTAGAACTCGAAGACGATCAGCCGCGAACGGGTGATGGCGCTGAAGAAGAAACGGTAGCGGAATTGATGCTTAAGGAAACACTTAACGCGAATGAGATTTTGGGCAGCCAAGAGCTTGCCGACAAGTGGTTAAAGCGAGTAGAAGCCGATCCTAAGTTCTTCTTGAAATCCAAATTCCAAATTCAGTTAAGAGATCCTGCGCCTTCCATCGAACAAGCGTCAAAACAGGAGCAAACGCAATGAGTCGATATGATTTAGCTCTTGAAGCGATTCAATCAAAGAGAGTGCGATTCAGATCCCATAAGTGGCTACTGTCGATGATTCTTATATTGAGTTGGTTTTTTCCTTTTGTTGCTTCTGCTACAGATATCTTCGACCTCCAAAAAAGTGGTGACGTTGAGCTTATCGCTTGGGTAGGGGAAAAGCCAAAGTCAGGCGATAAGATAACGCCGACTAAAGTGAGCGTAAATGAGCAGGTCATTCTGAACATTGAGGTGGCGACACCGCGCTGGTTAACGGGCGGCACTCGAATCGGCAGTATCGAAATCCCTAACGTTATCGCTAAGCAGCGTAACCAACTCGCGACGAACTACACAGAAAGAGTCGGTGGTACTACATGGTCACGTCAGCGTTGGGAAGTGACGCTTTATCCGATGACTTCCGGTGAGTTTGTTATTCCAACCGTACCGGTTCGTATCCAAGTTTCTGCTCCTGATGGTTCAAACGTGGGCGGTACGCTTTACACGCAGCCGATTAAGTTTGAAGCTTCGTTGCCTTCAGGTTTACTCGATAATGAAACGCCTTGGTTTTCTGCGACAGAAGTAGATATAGAGCAGCAATGGCAACGCTCAAGTGAAGAGCTAAAAGTTGGCGATGCTATTACTCGAACTATCACGATTAAGGCAAAAGACAGCTTTTCTGTGTTGCTGCCAGATGTGCTAACCAATAAGTCCACTAAGCAGTTCCAAGCTTACCCACAGCCCAATCGTTTGGATGACACTCAAGAACGTGGTGATTATCGCTCAAGCCGAGTTGAACAGACTGTATATGTGATTCAGCAGGGTGGTGAGTTTACGCTGCCAGAGTTTTCATTTCAGTGGTGGGACAGCAAAAATCAACGCCTTGAAAACGTGGTGATAAAAGGCGAAGTGTTTGAAGCCAAACACACAGTCCAATCTTTCATCAAGGCCTACATGTCGGTGTTTATTAGTGTTGGTTTGGTGTTGTTAGTCTGCATTGCGTTGATTGTTTCGGTTAAGCGTTACTACGCAAACCGCCCAACACCGAGTTGGCTGGTACTACGTCGTTTAGTTAAGCAAGGTAATTGGGCTGCATTAAGAACCTTTATCTACCGTCAATTGCGAAACCAAACCTCTCAGTTAGAACTGAATAAAGTGCAACTGGATAAAGCGCAACATGGTAAATCAAATGGACAAAAGCGTTGGCTAGAAGATAGCGAAGCCCTTCAACAAGGATGTGAAGATAAAAACGTATTCACTCGTTTATGGAAAGGGTTACGTAACTTGCCCAGTGACACATCAAACTCAAGCAATTCTCGTTCAATTGCCGCTCGCTTGAAAATCCCTAAAGCCTTGCCAAACTTAAAAGATAGAACTAAGTAGCAAACTTTAGTTATTCGCATCGAACATAATCGGCAGGTTCTCTACTATGGGGAACCTGCTTCTTTAATATGGAACTGTATGAAAAGTACCGAACTAAATCTAATTCCTATATTTGTTGCTATCTATGAAGAGCAGAACTTATCTAGAGCTGCTAATCGCATGGATATAAGCCAACCAGCAGTGAGTAAAGCACTTGCAAGGTTGAGAGATATCTATGATGAGCCACTGTTTCATCGCACCACATCAGGCGTAGAGCCAACCACATTCGCTATTGATATCTATCCTGCAATGGCCGCTGCACTTAAAAACTTTACTTCTACCTTATCCGCATCAAGAGACTTCGATCCTAAAACCTCAGGCCGCGTGTTTTCCATTGCCTGCGTCTCGGCGGCGAGCTACGAAATGATGCCAAAAGTCATGCGGTTAATCAGCCAAGTCGCACCAGGTATCGCGTTAGAGGTTCATCCTCTGTTTACCGAAGACTATGAGTCTGATTTAAGGCTGCAAAGACACGACGTGATTGTTGATATGACGCCTAAAGGAAGAACCATGCTTAAGCACGAGGTGATTTCTACAGAAGAGCTGGTGGTGGTGTGTAGTAGTGATCATCCTACGGTTGGCGATACCATCGATATGGAACAGTTCTTAGCACTCGAGCATGTGGTGGTCTCTAGGTGGCATGCGCGCAAAAGCTTATTAAGCTCTGAGCACTATAGTGACCTTGAGAAACGTAGAATCGTGTATCGCGCAGCGGGCGTTGTAGAGATGCTTCCTGTTATCGAAGGCTCTGAGTACATCGGAGTAATGCCTATTTCATCAGTGCATTGTTTTGCTGAAAAGTACGCGGTAAAAACACTGCCATTGCCCTTCGAGTTGGAAGACCTCGATATGTGTATGATTTGGCATCCAAGCCGTACTAATGAACCAAGCCATAAGTGGTTACGAGCTAAGATCAAAGCGGCAGCAAAAGAGTTATCAAGTTAGCCTATACAAGGACATAGCCATGGACAGCATTCGCGTGATTTTAAACGGAAAGAAAGCCAATATCCCGGAATTAAGGCAAGCCATCTTTGCGGCGAGGGACAATGATATTGACCTGCAAGTTAGAGTGACTTGGGAATCGTCGGACATGTTTCGTTTGGTAAGCGAGGCAATATGCGATGGTGTTAAGCGTCTGATTGTTGTCGGTGGCGATGGAACGGTGAATGAAGCCGTTAACGCGCTCAACCAGTTCCGTGCCAGTGAAAGACCACAACTGGCGCTTATCCCAATGGGCACTGCGAATGATTTTGCTACCGCAACGGGAATACCTAACGATATTTCGGGTGCTTTTGAACTAGCGCTGGAAGGCAAGGCGTTTGCGGTGGATAGCGCGCGTGCGAATGACCGCTATTTTATGAATGTCGCTGCGGCGGGTTTTGGTGCTGAAGTCACAGCTGAAACGCCAGTCGAGCTTAAAGATTTTCTCGGTGGCGGTGCGTATACACTAACAGGTGTGGTGAAAGCACTTGGCTTTAAGCCCTACAGTGGCACGTTGCCCATAGACAAAGGCAGCTTTACCGGCGAGATCCTTGTTGGTGCTTTTTGTAATGGTCGCTTAGCGGGTGGAGGACAAGAGTTAGCACCCAATGCATTGATTGATGATCGCTGTTTACCCAGTCGGGTATCGAGCTATCACGCGCCACCATGGCAAGGTGGGTTATCCAAGTCAGTGAGAAGTTCGCCCCGCTGTATGTGGCCTTGAAGGAGAACCTACTTCAACAAGTGGTGGTTCAGGCGGATGAAACGCCGCTCAATGTGCTCAAAGAAGAGAAGCAGTGTTATATGTGGCTTTACTGCTCAGGCGCTGACTCGCCCGAAGCGGCACTGCCGAATGTGAAAAAATCGCCTTGTACGACTATCAAAACAGTCGCGCGAGGGTGTGCCCCGTGGACTTTTTAGGTGACTACAACGGTTATCTACAAACCGATGGCTACACGGCTTATCATGGTCTGCATCACGTCACTAATGTGGGGTGCTTAACGCAAGTTCATGGACGCGAAGAAGCTTCAAGGGGAAGGTAAATCGGGCAAGGCTGATAAAGTGCTGGCTAAACCCCAAAAGCTCTACGGGATAGAATCAAGCTTAAAAGGTGCGCCTGCTGAAGAACGCAAAGCAGAGCGTTAAGCGTATGCCAAGCCGATACTGGATGAGCTTTACCAATGGATGACAACCCAGAAGGTGATAGGCTCTAGCCCACCAGGCAAAGCAATAAAGTACTAGCTCGGGCAATGGCCTAAACTCATTCGTTATATCGACGATGGTCACTTATCTATCGATAATAATCGCGCTGAACGCGCAATTAAACCGCTGGTTATTGGCAGGAAAAATTGGCTATTCTCCAACACACCAAACGGTGCTGAGGCGAGCGCGATGCTTTACAGCATCATCGAGACCGCGAAAGCCAACGGTCTTATCCTCTTAGACTACATGGTCAAGTGCATGAAAGAGCTAGCAAAAGCAGAGCCTGATATCGACGCACTTCTACCTTGGACCTCTTCGGGTCAAGTCAAAACCGACCTCAACAATATTGGCTTTGGCCTCGAAACTTACGTTTGGTGCTAGCTATGCCATCAGACTCTAATAACATATTTGGGTTCTTTGATGAGTTTGAAGCTTCAGAAGGAGAGTCACAGCAACCCCCTATAGAGCTGTTTCAAGAACCCGTTGAAATTTTATCAACCCTAGATAGTCAGCCAAAGAAGGTACAACAAGAAGTCTTTGTGATAAATAAAAAGCGACATCCACTCACGGTAGTGAATATATGTAGGATCACGTCCTGCATAAGCGATTTATTCAAATTTAAAGAGTGAATTAATATCGCACCATAAAGAAAAAATACTTCAAATACTCCAGAAATGAGCATGGCTGAGCATAGGGATTCTCAGGTTTGATGATACCAATATCAGGTCAGATGGCCGAACACATTTATGGGTACAACCATGAATTTAACGCATCGCTCACTCATGGTTATCGCTATCACTGTTGCTCTTTCTGCGTGGGGTAGTGATGAAACCAGCTCACGTCCTATTAAGCCAGAACCGCTTCAGACATTACCAACAGAGCAGGTTTCAGTATCCATCGGGGACGCGACTCTTTTCGCAAATAGAGAGTCTGTTGTGATCAATACCTTAGCAGGTGACGAGCAACGCGTATCCATTGAAGCGTTTAAAGGAATCACTTACGCCGATCAACAACGTTTTCAGCACAGTCACTCCGTCAATTAGAACACAATGCTGATAGCGCTATAGATGCGACACAATTTGGCGCCGTGTGCCCACAGCTTAAAATAACCCAGCAAGAGCAATCTGAAGATTGCTTGAATCTTAATATTTGGCGTCCTTCGGAGATCAATGGTTCAGAGTCATTACCCGTGTATGTCTTTATTCATGGTGGGGACTTTGAATATGGCGCAGGTTCTGATACCGACATTAACGGTGATACCGTCGTGGCTAAAAGATACCATTCGATATACGGGTGGCGTTGGCGCTGGAAAGGCGAACCTCGATATTTTCAAAGAGTTCAGTATAGGTGCGTCGTACAACAAAACGATTCAATTCGGCACAAAAAACTCGGGAGTCGCTGCGCTTCAGCAGCTCCAGTTTCGAGTGGCAAACACACCATTGATGCTGGGTGTGAAACATATTATTGGCCAGAGCTCGGTAGAGTTTGAGACCAGTAATGAAGATGTGAATAACGCTATCAATGGCGTTATTCAATATTTTATGGGCGAAAGCTCGGTGACCTCTGGGCTGGGTGTTGTCGCGGAATACGATAATGCGATTGATAATCGTTGGACCGTTTCTGCGTTTTATGGCCTGGGTAAAGCGACAGTAGAGGGCAGTCTGTCAGACGATGAAAGTGTCGATGCGTATGGTGCTGGATTTCGCTATCAGATAGCTTGCCGATATGGGTTACACATGGGGGTAGACCTCGCTTTTAGTGACGTTGACAGCGCGTTTTATATAACGGTTGGCAGTGGATTCTAATGATGGAAAGGTGGGTGTTAGTCAATCGATTGATTTTTCTACATGCAGCATAGTTTTCATAGCAATCATGAACTAGTATTTTTTTACAACAAACATAACAGGTATCAATATGAAAAATTACGACCCAAATGAATTGGACGCTACGCAAGTATTACTTGATGGTGTCGATACAGATAAACGTTCGACTTTGACTAAGTTAGCGGTTGGGGCTGCGGCACTGCCTTTTGCCTCTGTTTTACATGCAGCCCCTGAAAAACTGGTTGGCCAAAACATCAAACTGATGCCTAACGAGAAAGGGCCATTTGATATCGTTATCGAAAATGGCCGTGTTGTTGATCCTGAAACTGGACTCGACGCAATTCGTCACGTCGGTATTAAAGGTAAGCGTATTGCTGCAATCTCAGACAAAAAGCTGCAAGGCAAAACAATCATCGATGCTGAAGGTCTCGTGGTTGCACCTGGCTTTATCGATATGCACGCTCACGGACAACAACTTCCTGCTGCCCGTGCTCAAGCATTCGATGGCGTAACCACCGCTCTTGAGATGGAATCTGGTCTATTCCCAATCGGAACGTACTACGATATTACTGCTGCTGAAGGTCGCCCGATTAATTACGGCGCTTCTGTAGCATGGACTTACGCTCGTATTCAAGCAAAAGAACCTACGATGCCTGCTCCTGATGGTACGATTGTTTGGTTCCAGAAAGCTTTTTCTAAAAACAATTGGCAAAATACCCTAGCAACCCCAGATGAATTAAAACAAATTCTGGGCTCGGTTGAGCAAGGTCTTAAAGAGGGGGGCTTAGGCATTGGTATTAACGCGGGTTACGCACCAGGTTATGGCCACAAAGAGTACTATGATCTTGCTAAACTAGCAAAACGCTATGAAGTACCAACCTACACTCACGTTCGTTACCTAAACAGCGCAGAGCCACAATCAAGCTTTGAAGCATACCAAGAACTCATTAGCCTGTCGGCGACAACGGGTGCACACATGCACATTTGTCACCTCAACAGCACGTCAGTACAAGATATCGAAGATTGTGCCGATTTAGTTCAATCCGCCATTGATCAAGGTTTAGCCGTTACTACTGAAGCTTATCCTTATGGTGCTGGCTCTTCCGTTATTGGCGCAGAAGTTTTCCGTGGTGACGATTGGTTACAACGTTGGGGTGTACCAAGCGCTAGCTACATGGAAGCGAATGGTAAAGCACTAAACCAAGAAAAAGTCACTGAACTACAAGCATCAGCGCCCGGTACCGTGGTTGTCATGCACTTCTTAAAACCCGATGAGAACAAAGAAGATCGCGCTAAAATGGACCGTTCAGTATTGTTCCCAGGTGCAGCTATCGCTTCAGATGCAATGCCTTGGATGGATGATAAAGGCGTATTAATTGAAGGTGATGTATGGCCACTTCCAAGCAACGCAATAGCTCACCCTCGCTCACTTGCTTGTTTCTCTCGTTTTATTGAAAAATATGTCGAGGAATACAAAGCGGTAACACTAGTAGAAGCGATGGAAAGAACTAGCTTAAACGCATGTCGTATTCTTGAGGATGCTGTGCCACAAATGGCAAATAAAGGTCGTATTCAAGTAGGTAAAGATGCTGATTTAGCTATTTTCAAACTTGATGAAGTAAAAGCCGTTGCAACATTTGATAAACCAAATGCCCTTTCTACAGGCATGAAATACGTACTTGTAAACGGGACACCTATCATTGAAGCTGGTGAAATGTTGTTAGATTCAAACCCAGGTGAAGCGGTTCGCAACAAAGTTACTGGCTAAGTTATCCTGACTTAAAAGGTTGGGCATTAGCTCAACCTTTTTTATTGCTTACCGAGTAAATATAGACAACGAAAATCGAAAGAGAGCATGCTATGAGCAAGAAGCCTATTCCAGTAACAATTTTAGCCGGATTTTTAGGAGCAGGGAAAACGACCCTACTAAACCATATATTAACCAATGCAAATGGAATGCGCATGGCTGTGATCGTCAATGATTTTGGATCAATCAATGTTGATGCGGAGTTAGTTAAATCTGAAAGTGAAAATATGATCAGCCTAGAGAATGGCTGTATCTGTTGTAACCTTGCAGAAGGACTAGTCGTTTCGGTAATGCGTTTACTCGCATTAGAGGAACGCCCAGACCATATTATTGTTGAAACTTCAGGTATCGCAGAACCCAAAGAAGTGGCACTTCAATTTGAAGATCCGGAACTGCAAGCACACGCACCTTTAAATGCAATCGTGACGACGATCGATGCGGAAAACATTTTAGGGCTAGAAGGCCCAATGGAGACGTTGTCGAAGCAGCAAATTCAAGTGGCTGACATTGTTCTGGTTAATAAAGTTGACCTAGTCGATGCTGATAAACTAGAGCAAGTCAAAGCATGGTGCCGAGTACAAGCTCCGTTTGCTAAATTGATTGATATTTCATTCGGCGAAGTGGATTTACCTATCTTATTTGATGCCCCTGAAAGTACGCGCTTTGTCACTAACAAAATAGCGGCTGATCAAAAGGAATGCCAGCACCATGATTGTCATGATGAGCACTGTCATCACGTGAACCATGATTTCGAAACATTCAGCTTTGAAACTGATCAACCACTTAATCTACAAAGTTTGTATCCTCTACTGCAACAGTTTTCAATTGATGCTTATCGCATGAAAGGTATTTTAAATTTAACCGATCGTCCTGATCATCGCTGTGTATTTCAGTGCACGGGCCAGCGAGCCAATGTGACGGTTGGAGATGCATGGGAAGATGATGAATCTCGTTCGTCACGGTTAGTCTTCATTGGACCTAAAGGTGGCCTTGATAAAGAGAGTATGCGTAAAAAACTGAACGCACTGGTGGCGTAGTTAGAACGGAAATGGAGTAGATGGCAAGCCTATCAACCTAGCGCTTGCCTACACCTAGCTTACCTCTGCCTAGTTTGCATTGACTCATCCTAAGCATCCTTATCTTATTGAATTATTGGCTACTTTCGATTCTATTCGGTTTTTCCAAATCCATATTGCTCATTCCCCTCGTCATCTGAAACAAAATAGTCTTATCGATTTTCGAGACTCTGTTCATCAGTACCTTCTCAGAATCGGTTAACGTCAAAAAGCAGATAAAGACTCAATCGTGGGTTATTGGGGCGTGTTGATCAGCGATTGTTAGCTCGATGGTTAGTCCTCAATGATGGAATCAAAATGACGACTAAATATAGAATAAACCATGATTTGTCCCGCCATAATCGCGCCAAACATCAGCAAGGCGGACAGACCAATATTCGGAATGGGTAAAATGGAGGTCGCAAAGAAGGACTCACTTGCTCCGACAATGATTCGACTACCGGGGACAAGAATGATGATCCCTTGAATAATGTATATGAGTGGTGGAACGTGACGCAATTTTCCCATCCCCAACCCGTAAAGCGTAATGAGTATTGTGCTTACCCATGTACCTACAACCCAATCGGAAGTAAACCAATGTGGCCCCCACATGCCAATTGCCGCGACAGGAAGGCCTAAGAGAATTTCTGTCATACTTGCGTTGAAAATAAGGCCAATAGCGACAGAAATCCCGATCAGTGCGGTGACATGAAGAACGAATGGGATTTCATCAATAAATACCGCTACCGATAATGGTTGATTGATTATGTTGGCTAAGCCTAACCCCATAACAATGCCGATGAATATTTTCATTACTATGAGTGCGCTTTGTGCAAGCAGTTCGATACCTGACCGAAAGTCATTGAGAGCAAGACTGGCTAAGCCGTTGGTGACGGTTAACCCAGGAATAAAAAGGACAATGGAAGAAATGCACAGTGCCAATGTTGGTAAGCCGGGAACCTGTGCCGCTATCATACCGGTTAAAAAACTGGCTACTAAGGCGACAAAGAACTCGACAAGAATGCTTCTTGGCCCAGTCAGGAAAATTTGTGCTAGCCAGGCTATAGCGCCCAGAATAATGGATAAACCGACCGCCAGATAAGTACTGCCAACTAACATTAAATAACATGGCGGAAGCAATAAATTGGCAAAGCACAAGGTACGATTCGAGTAGGTTTCTGAACCTTCGTAATGGGAATGAGTCGAAAACCCTTTAAGCGTTGCGACTAAATCACGTAAGTTAACCGAGGGTGGTTTTTTGTTTTCCATCACGACTTTTTGCGTGGGTTGCTCAAAAATAGTGATGACTTTTGTCGGGGTCACATCAATAGAGACATCAATGTTCTGGCGTTTTGCATAAGCTTGAGTGTATTGAGCTACCGAGTAAGGCGCACAACCAGATTGATGTAATCGGTCCGAAAAGCTCAAAATTTCTTGCTGGCATTGTTCGATATGATTTGTTTGTTTCATTCTGTTTGTTTCTCAATCACCAAGGCGATATATGTTTGAGGGGCATTCTAATTCAATAGTATCCTCATTCAAGCGTAACCAATAGTCGTGTATAGAGGACGGGCCCCTACAAACGAACAAGGCAATGGTTAAAAAGATAGGATTCATTGAATGAGAGGTTATCAGTTTATCGTTGAGGTAAATCAGTCATTGTTGAAGCTGCAACCTCAAAAATAGATCCGCTCACGCAGCTATTTGAAGGCGTAAAACTCCAAATCCATGAGGTGATTGATTTAACTCTGAGGCTTTTAGAAAAGCTCGGTAATGAGTAAAGGAAACTAATATTTAGGAAATGGAAGCCTAAATAAGATTGATGATGAGCGTTAGAATCACAACTAGAATGGAACCGACATAAGCAATTTCAATAATGTTTGAATCAATCCAGTTGCAGTATGCTTGAATTGCTAAACTCAGTTTGTTTTTCATAATGGCCTTTGGAAAATTAACCGAAATCTACTGTAAATAATAGCTTATTATGAGTGAGCTTTGATGACGGTTTCAAAGGTTCCTTAGCGCTAACAGTGTGATTGCGGCGCTCACGTATTAACAATATCGTCCCGTGGGTTCATGGGGCGGATACAGTCGATAAGGTTTAAGAGCAGAAAGTTGGGCTAAAAAAGAGCCGCTTATTTGTGGTTCATCGCGGCTTTCCAAGAAGTAGTCGGTATCTCGATACCCATACCCCATTCGCTTGATTAGTTTTATCTTGTTGTTTATCCC
>NZ_JBFRSD010000034.1:148705-214442 GCF_041473395.1 Vibrio sp. 10N.222.55.C6 | reverse complement strand
TAATTACGCAACAAAGCCTTGCCAATGTGGCAATCTCATACGAACTCCTAAAATGTATAGCGTAGAATTAAGGTGATGTGAGCAACTTATCCATCGAATCAGGCTCATTGCACCACAAACACCAAAATTGTCCTAAAAAGCAAAGTATTGAAACCACTCTTAAACGCTTGGTTTATTTGAAATATTAGTGGATATTAACTTCAAAAGAATTTAAGAAAAGCCCCTTATTACGAGGCTGTATTGGTGTACTGGTAACTGTCACCTCAAAATCATGAGCATCAGCTACAATTTTAAGTACATACAATCCCAGACCACTGCCTTCAACAGCCATTTCACGGGCTTTCTTAGTTCTAAACCCACGAATAAACAAGCTATCAATTTCGGACTGAGGAATTTCATGTCCTACCGAGTTCACTTTCATCTTTAAGCTATCACCAATTTCATCAAATAGAATCTCAACATCACCAGAACGCTTGTATTTCATAGCATTCTGAATCAATGAAAGAGGTATAATTTTAAAAGACTCGTAAACTTTGTGCTTGTTTTCGACTCTCCCTCGGATTACCACATTAGCACGACTTTTATTCGCAACAGAATGGCTCAACACTAACTTTATTTTATGCACCATGCTGTATAGATCAGCATATTTCTTTCGACCAAACTTGGCACTTTCTGGATTAAAATACAAAGCAGTTGTATCAAGAGAATCGAGTAACATTACGCTTGTTTTATACAAGCTTTTTAAATCATCTGACGCATTTTCAAACGCAGAAATTTTTGAGGTCGTACTTTTGGCTAAAAGTCTTTCACTGTAGTGACCAATTTCCCTAGCCCACTTCACAAATTCGTGGAACTGCTCAAAGTTGTTTTTTGCCGTTTTTGCTACCAATGAATTAATTGCTGATGACTTTTCATCCAAAGCTGTAAACCACTGATTAATAGACTCAATGGTAGCTTTTCTTTGGTTCAAAGCTATGTTTTTACGATATCGTCTTCCACTATCTTTTGTAGGGATAAACACTCCTGATATTGTTACAACCTCTCCTGCAACTTTTCTTGATATATAGCTCAAGCCGTGACTACATACATGAGTATCACTTACACCTTGTCTTTCAATACATTCGGATGTACATCGCTCAAATGTTTGAAATTTACTACCTTCATATAACTTGCCATCAATTAGCGTAGGCCAAGGGACGTCAACAATTTTGTTTTCGATAATCTGATTAAGCATATTTAACTCTGTCTAGCAGTATTCTACTGTTATTAATTATTTCTTGTGACTCACCTTTTGCATTCATATGAATAACATTCAAAAACTCATTTTCTGAACATTTTTCAGATATAAATTCGATAACCAGTTGATTTAACTTATTCTTTTTAGAAGAACTAATATCAAGTTTCTTAATGCTATCTTCGATAGCATTAGCTATTGAAGGTGCATCAAAAAACTCTTTCTTAAGTTCACACAATAGTTCTCGAATTTTAAATTCATCAATTGGCTTGTTTACAGTAGCATCTGAAATTCTGAAGTAGTCATTCAACTCCGTATGGAAGTAGCCAGAAGACACAGCTACCACAGGAATTAAAGGGCGAGCCTCTTTTATTATTTTTATTAACTTAGCACCACCTTCATCTAGATCTTCCCTGACGACACCTTTTACATCGAGAAGTAACAAGTCATGATTTATCAAGTTTTGCGCATCAGTAAATGAAACTGATTCATACTCATGAACATTAAAACCTAAGTCTTTGATGTATTGTATTGGATAATTGCCTATTTCATCATCGACAATTGCGATTCTAAAGTCAGTTCGAAGGTGTAGCTTTTCAACATGAGATTGAACACTAAACTTTTTGAAGCGATTGGTTACAACCTCTCGCGGTACAACCCAAAAGATAAATCCCAAAAACAAACTAGCTACCGCTAGTACAATACCGAGTTCTGTTACGTTCATTCTGATCCAGATAAATATTCAAAGTATGGTAAATCAGCGTATGAATCTTCACATAAACTGATAAATACAAAATAAGTCAGGCTCGACAGAAAACGTCTCATTCAAATGGGAGGTTTTCTATCTAGTCAAATTGGTGGGAACGGATTATACCCAATAACCCTATTTATAACAGTGATTTAAATCATTAGCTGTAAAACTGGATGCTTAAAATGGAGATTCTCGTCGTAGAAATGCAGAAAGGGCTACTTCCCTTAGAAAATAGCCCTTTCGATTGGTGTGAATTATCGGCGTTTCTTATAGCGTTTTCTTGTGGTGTTCGCCCTCACCACTCGCCCGTTTTTGAGCGTGTAACCTTTCTTAAGTTGGCCGTTTGGTCGTCGACCCTTGCACTTGTGTCCTTTCATTCGGTATCTCCAGTTTTCGTATCCGTTGCTCTTGGTCTTGCTGCACTCGCTTTATCCAGTTGATGTCCGTTTTCAAAGCCGCAATCGTGCCAAGGCTTGAGACTCCCCCCGTCATGAACGCAATAATCAGTGTGTCGAGAAAGCCCATCATTTCACCTTCCATCGCGAGACGTAAAACTCGAGTAGATAACGCACCATGGCGCGCATGCCAAGCGTATCGATGACGACAGCACCCACCACAAACCAATACGGATTGGGGATACGCTGCAGCGCGTTAAAGCCTTGTTCCACATAAGGCGCATAATTGGGAATGAACGACAGAATCAGAGGCACAAACACCACTAAGAGAATAAACTCGTCTTTGAGTCCCCGCTCTCGAATGCTGACTTCATCGAGGCTACTGGCCTGCTCTTCACCATTCTGCAGTCGACGCACCCTCGCCTGATGCTTCTCACTCTCGAGTTCATCTCTGCGCTTGAGTGCCTGAGCTCGGTTTTGATTGTGCTGCTTGTACGCAGCCACACCGCCGGTCACGAGATTAATGAGCGCCCCAATCATGTGTACACCCGACGACTTAATTCAATGTGCGGACCGTCTTTGAGGCTCTTCCAATCGCCGCCCCAAACAATCGCGACATTCAGCTCTCGAGCGGCTTGTTTAAAGGCTCGGCTGATGGCGGCGTAATACTTAAAGTCCCACGTGACTTTGTTGTTTTCGTCGTAGGCCACGAAATCGATCGCATGGCCAGACTGGTGCCGACTGAGACGTTTAGCCCCATCGAGCTGGCTCAAGCCTTCTTGATAGAACTAATGTTGGTTGGTGTAGAGAACCTAGGTCATAAAGAGACATTTTCAGAACACTATAAAAGCCGATTGACATAAGTCGCACAGAGCTTGACTGAGAAACACCAAATACACGGCTTTTTTGCTCATCAAGCTAATCAAAATAACTGATTGGATAGTTAAAATAACCATTTTAAATCAATGATATAAAATTATTTGCAAGTTTCATCTATACTCCGCGCCTTTATTAAACGGAGCCCTAACTTTGCAAACAAACAATTATCAAAAACAAGCGATGATCTTATTTGCACTATTAACAATTGGGTCGGCTTTCGTTAACGCTTACGGAATGAACGCGACCATAGGTGAACAGCTCATAGCCTTCATTTCGTCGCTTATCAGTTATATTGTTATTGTCTCTCTGTTCTTAAGGTTCGCTAACGTAGACGTTATTAATTCCAAATATCGAACCTTGATTGGTGCAAGTTTTGTTTGCATAACCATCTTAGAGAATGTTTATCCTATGGTAATATTCAGCAGCCATGCACTTACTAGAGAGTACTATGTCATTTTTTCCATTAAGCTAGTCGTCAATAGCTATGTAGCGAACGTGATAGTTAATGAAATCAATGTACTTGGCCAGTTTTTAAAGGCACCACTATTAGATTCCATACTAATAAAGATCAAAGCACGTTTAGACTCAAAAGCGGATGCTAGTCGAGTATATAAAAAGCTATACCCTGTATTAGAGGTGCTTCTTGAGCAAGGCTATAGTTTTGATTCACAAGAAGTGAGTAGGATTGTCAACGTGTTGGGAGAACTGCCGGCATCAGGAACAAAACGAAAGAACTTCGCCAATTTATACTTAAGAGATGAAATCACTTTGCGTAAGTTGCCTCGTGATCCTTCATACTTCGACGGCCAAGCCCTTTGGCATTAAACTTCTTAAAAAAACACGCTCGATGTTCATGTGGTGGTTGATTTATAACTCGTTGAATTTGAGGGATTGATGTTTCTGTTAATAGCTATCTAATGGCAAGGAAAGATCTGAGCTTCGCCTTTTTATACAAAACTAATCAACTTAAACCTTATTCATAACTCCGTAATGGACAACATTCACCTCACAACTTTCAAATGCTGAAACTCAAGCAGTTAAGCCAAACATAAAAGTTACGTTGTATCTTATTTTCAACAGGCGAATGTTAGATTACTGTCGCTCAGCTGCCAGATAAACCACTTAAACAGGCTACTATTTCATGTTTAAATTTTGATCTATCAAACAGTTATATGAATATATTTGGTGATTAGGCAATCAAATGCTATGCACTCAGGTATCAGCTATGAATTAAAGTGTTAACATCAGGCAATTTTGTAAACTAGGTGTTTGATATGTTGCCTAAACTTTATAAGTTCAGATCCCTCCATGATAGAAACATACAGTCGATTGCCGAGTGTTCGCTGTGGTTCGATTATGCTAAAACTTTCAATAACCCTTTTGAATCTAACCACATATTCAAGAATGAACTTCAAAACAATTTCAAGGTTATGTGTTTTTCTCAATCCAGCGACCACCCAATACTATGGTCGCAGTATGGTGACAACTTTAAAGGCATGTGTATCGAGTATGATCTCAACTGCTATAACGGCGAGGCCAATCTCAACTGTTTTGAAGTCCAGTATGAAGACGAACCGAATATGTTCCGCCCGGCATCGCTAAGAGGTTTACAAACATCAAGACTGGGAGCTGAGATATTCAAAACTAAGCATTCTAATTGGCGTTATGAAAAGGAATACCGCTGGGTATTACCTGATGACGAGATGATCGGAAATAAACTCTACCTTAATAGAGAGTGCCTAAGCTCGGTGATTCTGTCAGAGCACGCTCCTGCCGACAGGAAATTGAAAGTTCTGATGACTTGCCAGCGCCTTGGTATCCCTGTTAAACACGCAATAGCAAAGCAAGAGTCGTTTACCTTCGAAGTGGTCAGTTAAGTAGAGTGTAATCCTACTGTTTAGCGCCAAAACAAGACATTCACATAAAGTTACAGCGCAACAAAAAAGAGAGCGACATTAATGAGACTCTCTCTTTTTATTACATGTTCACCGTAAGCTTTCCCAATCCTTTATCTTGCATCTGCTCAATCGTCGCGATAGACATTTGAACAGTTGAAAACCAATAAGGTCGGTGCTTAACGTTAAATAGTTCACTATTATCTAACGCCTCGAAAACAGAATATTTTCTACCTTGAGCCAAAGCTGCACCATAAACCGTTCGCTCAAGTACTGGAATGTCATTCACTTCCTCTAGAAGTGCCCTCTTGATGAACTGATTTCCAGGGCTCCAATCTATAAATTCAACGAGGTTTTTTAGTAGCTTAAGCTCTAGCTGCTCGACCATTGATTCAAGAAACTGTGTGTTTGGCATCACCTCAGTACAAGCATAATATTCGTCATGCTTGTCACTTGCTTCACGATAACCAAGCATCGTTTTTACCAATGCGTCTTCAAACGTTGAAGAAAAGTGGTTACAAATTAAAAACAAAGGCAGAACTCTCAACACACCAAGTAAAATGCCTACGTTAGGATCTTTAACCGACGTTTCTTGAAGTCGAATTCGAGTCGCATTTGACGTCACGACCAAGTGTTGCCAAACCTTAGGTGTGATGTGTTTAATGTTGCCATCATTCCACTTAATCAGCTGTTGACTCATTAACAATGGGAACAATAAACGACAATTTTCTATTCCTATTTGTCGTGCTGCAACTTTTGGATCGAGAATTACCTTAGATTTCTTTCCATATTTATCTGCAAACTCTTGATTGGAAACAAACTCGATTAAACTTGAGCTCAATGGCCTACTTTTCGCGGATATTTCATGGAGTTTGGAAAAGTTTAAAGATGGCGAATACGCAACACTAGCGAACTGATTGTAATCGGGTAAGTCTGAAAACAACGAACTTATTAAGGTACCTTGAAGCTTCTCAAGCATTAGCGCAGAAGCGGCATTGCTGACATCATCGATAACGTATCGTAAGGTTTGTTGCTTCGCGTCGACTTTTTCACGATGAGCATTGACTCTATCCTGCTCGCAGCGCAATAAAATACGTTGATTGTGAGATATGCGGTCAGATTCATCAAATATGACACTATCACAATACCTATTTTCCAAACTTAGTAACGTGTCTACTGTAGATTGTGCGAGCTTATATTCAGGTGAGATTAACCATCGATTAAAGCGAGCTTCAACATTGATTGAGACCTTCCTTGAGATCTCAACTACTTCAGGGGTATAACTTTTATTTGCTAACAACAACCGTGACTTTCCTTTGCCGTAAATGCTCTTGTATCAGCATATCCTGCCTTTATAACAAAACTAATATTAATAGAAATTAGAGATTGGTTCACGAAATTGTTTCAATAAAATTAAGGATATTTAGTTATAGTGCGTTGAGAGTGGCTAGTGTGTGATATGTAGCCGGATATACTTTTCTGGAAAGCTGTATTTGAACCTTTTCTTCGTCGGTAGGTGTTTTTTCGCCTGCTTGCAAACTTTACTATCTCCAGACGTTCTCACCTTTTTGATTCTTGCATAACCTTTAGAGTGCTTCATCTCAATCATCAGATCGCAATAACCCTCGAAATCAACATTACTCTTGTTGAGCCCTTTCATGACGGTGACTTTTATCTTTTTAGCTACAGGATTAACCAATGCATCGTCGGGAAAAGCGACTGGGGATAAAAAACATAATAGTAATACTAGATATCTCATACTGCTCTCTCTTTGTTGAGGGTGAGAACAGTATGCGGAGATTTAAGAGAAATGAAGGATTAACTTAGTATGAGGATTGACCAGCTAACGCGTAACTCTCAACGATTACGCTTTCTTTGAGCCTTTAGACTTAAAACCATTATGCGGGAACACGTTACGAATACGTTGCTGTACGTTTTTAGGAACATCTTTAGTGAACTTGAGATTGTAACCAGAACGTTTTGCATACACTTTTAGCTCGCCTTTAAAGGTATTGTTATGACCAATCTCTTGAAGGTTGTGCTTAAAGCTCGGTGGAAGATGCCCTTTAACTTGTTCGATCGCCCCGTCGCTAAATTTAATTTTCAATACCGGTCGATCGACTGCTACTAACCAAAAAACTAATACCGCACCGATTAAGATTACGTACATCATAATGTCACCACTACTGTTGATGGTTATTTATCGTCAGAAAGGAGCTTGCTTAAGTCTTCTTTGAGGCTAGTCACCGTCTTGCTGGCCTGCTCACTACGAGACGCTTCGCTAACCAAATACTCGATGGCATCTGAGAGCGTACAACCTAGCTCGTTCGCACGTTGAGATAGCTTTTCCCATACACGGTAATCAAGGTCGATTGATTTCTTCTTTGTATGAACTTGTTCAGCATTGAAGTGGCGTTTTCGCTTAGCTCTGATCGCTTGTTTAAGCTTGTTATCGAGCTCAGGAGACATGTTGTTAGAGATCCACTCAAGAACACCCGTAGGCTGGTGCTCCAGCTTCAATAAGGCTTGAACAGCAACGTCAGCTTCACTTGAATCAATATGGCAAGTAATCGATTCACCTTCTTTCCACTTTTTGACCAGATAGTTCCATTTCCAACCACATTCCAAGTTTTCAAGTTGCTGATATTTCATGTCTAATCTCGAGAGTTAATCCTAGTGACAGCGTAACCCAGAATAGGTTATTTCACAATTATTGTCTTGAAAGAATAGACCAAGATCATACTTATATTAGCTTAGTGATTAGTAACTACCACATAGAGCTACAAGCGAGATCGGTTTTTCTATATACTCCCTACCTCATTATCATAATCAGAAACTTAAATGACTCAAGTAGATTGGCGACATGTTACGCCTCAGTACGACGAATATAGCGCTCAATTAGAGCAATTCCCTGACATCTCGCCTTTCCCGTTTTCAGATATTCAACATAGATTCAAAGATGCGCTAACCCGCTTTGTTCGCTTGTCTAACCTTTCGCGCGTTTTACTGGTAAATGCTCCGGACAATTCAATCTATCGTCAAATGATTGTTGAATCTCTAGTCACTGCTTTAGATGATCACACTCTGCCGGTTATCAAAACTGAGTCTTTAAATGCTGCCTCTCTATTTGACCAAGTTCAATCGAAAGACGGTAAGGTTATTGCGACAAAACCTGGCCTACTGGCTAGAGCAAACAACGGTTATCTGATCGTTTCAGCAAACCTGATCTTGGCAAACCCAGGAAGCTGGTTACTGCTTAAATCTGCGCTGCTTGGTGAAGCTGTAGAGCCTATCAGCAGTAACCCTGAACACTTGAATCAGTCGCCAACCTTACCTCTTACTTACAATATTAAGTTAATTGTAGTTGGAGACAGAGCTCAACTAGGTGACCTTGATTACCTAGACAGCGATATTCAAACCGGTTTTTGCCTATTCAGCGAAATTGAACAGGACATTAAGCTCTCAGAAGACACTCTGACTCAATATCTTGGTTACCTTAAGTGGCTTCAACAACGCTATGAATTACCAAACATCACGCAACAAGCGTTGACTGGCATTCTTACTGCCGGAGCAAGAGAAACCGAAGATCAAAGCTATATCCCACTGTGCCCTATTTGGCACAACGCGTTATTGAACGAAGCTTTGATTGAAGCCGACAATGGTGAGATTGATATTCACCATATCCAGCAAGCTCAACAGCACAAATACAACCGTGAATCTTATCTACCAGAACGCGCCCTTGATGATATTCGTGATGGCCAAGTCATTATCGAAACTGAAGGTGAACAAGTTGGTCAAGTTAATGGATTGACGGTCATCGATGTACCGGGACACCCGATATCGTATGGTGAACCTGCACGAATTTCCTGTGTTATTCACTTTGGTGATGGTGATATTGCCGATGTTGAGCGCAAAGCCGAACTTGGTGGTAATCTTCATGCTAAAGGTATGATGATCATGCAAGCATTTGTGAGCAGCGCACTAAACCTTGAAGATCCGTTGCCATACGCTGCTTCTGTTGTGTTTGAGCAATCGTATTGCGAAGTAGACGGCGATAGTGCTTCTCTTGCTGAGCTTTGTTCTCTGGTGAGTGCTTTGTCTGAATACCCTATCAATCAACAAATTGCGGTTACAGGTGCAGTTGACCAATTTGGACGTGTGCAAGCTGTTGGCGGGCTAAACGAGAAAATCGAAGGCTTCTACCATGTGTGTAAGCACAACGGCTTAACAGGCGAACAAGGTGTGATCCTTCCAAGATCGAACTTAAGGCATCTTGCACTAAAGCCTGACCTTATTGAAAGCATTAAGAATGAAGAATTCCATATTTGGTCTGTGTCTAATGTAGACGAAGCAATTCCTCTCATTATGAACAAGCCATTTAGAGACGATGAACAAGAAAGCGTTCTGAGTAAAATCGCGGAACGTATTGAAAACTTTGAAAGACATGAGCACCCTATTGGAATCGTTGGACGCATTAAAAACTGGTTTGTCTAGTACTGATCGGACTTGTTTAGCGTACACCTGTTCACTAATATGCACCTATCAAAAATCGGAGTAATTGATAATGCAAAACAAACGTGATTCTTACACTCGCGAAGAGCTTCTAGCATCAAGCCAAGGCGAACTATGGCCACAAGGCCCTCAACTACCAGCACCGAACATGCTAATGATGGATCGCATCACTAAGATGTCTGAAACTGAAGGTGATTACGGTAAAGGTTTAGTTCTTGCTGAGCTGGATATTACTCCTGACCTATGGTTCTTCGATTGTCACTTCCCGGGTGACCCAGTAATGCCTGGTTGTCTAGGCCTTGACGCAATGTGGCAGCTGGTTGGTTTCTACCTTGGTTGGGTTGGCGGCGAAGGTAAAGGCCGTGCTCTAGGTGTTGGCGAAGTGAAATTCACTGGTCAAATTCTACCTACTGCGAAAAAAGTAACTTACGAGATCCACATGAAGCGTGTTGTTAACCGTCGTCTAGTTATGGGCCTTGCGGATGGTCGCGTACTTGTTGATGGTAAAGAGATCTACGTTGCTAAAGATTTGAAAGTTGGCCTTTTCCAAGATACGTCAGCATTCTAATCTAATAGTTAGATTTTTAGTAAAGCAGCCCATGGCTGCTTTATTTTCGTTCCAATAAATTTAGTTATAGTGCATTAAAGTATCCCGTATTAAGCTTGAAACAGGATAAATCCACCAGCGATACGCTTATGATAGCGAAACTAGAATGCTACATAGCTCTGGGAGTCTTTGTGTTGTTCTGAAACTAACAAGGCTCCGGCCGTTGTAATCAACAGACAATGGAGCCCTGACCTTGAATTCTTTACGCCCTATCTACTTATAGAGACCTGATTGCTTATCATCTTTGGCATCACGCCAACCACCTAACCAATAAGACCGAGAGTCCATTTGGCTATATGGGCAAGCTTCTTGCGACCTACCATTTAAACCAGCTTTGTAGCCTTGAGATTGTGCTCGTTCTAGTCGATCACGCTTTTGTCTCTTCATAGTGCAGTCCTCATACGGGTGTTCCATTTACTAACATACAATGATTACAACTTTGCGGAGTTTTTGTGACTCCAACTTTAAGAATCGATCAGATTTTCACTTTTCTCAAGGCGAAAAAAAGCCCGAGTTCAGAATTGTGAACTCGGGCCCAAGAGATAAATTATTTAAATTTTCTGCGGAACCCTAACAGACCAAGCACAGTCAAAGTTAACCAACCTAGGCTACCACCTTGGCGCTCAACTTTTTCTGTATCAGCGCTGCGAGTTTGGATATCAGCTTTACCTTTACCAGCGATAGGAATCAACTTAACAGCAACAACCTCTTCAACTGCATTAGTTGCTGCACCGCCACAATACGAGTTATGTGACGTTGTATCGTATGGTTGTGTTGTTCCACCAACGGTACACTTGATAGCTGTAGCTGAGATCACACCTGCATCATTGATATCGGAAGCATCAATAATTCTGAACTTGTTGTTATCTCCAGACGCGTTGCCGTCATTTGTTAGATCATCTAACCACCAAGCTTGGCCATTAAAGATGTCTACACGACGCTCATCTTTCGAGGAGTCGACATTGTATGGGTAGATAAAGCCTCTATGTCTACGCTCACTACCATCAACCTCACGAGTGGTTTCTGCATCTATTTGACCGACAAACTCATTGAAGTTGTTAACGGCTTTAGCTTCACCACTTGAGCCACCAAAGAAGATACCACCAGACAGGTATGTTGCCGTCGGAGTCACTGCAGATGCATCCGTAACAACGAAAATCTTGTTACCTGCACTACCGCTCTCTGGTACATAACCATTACGCTTAGAATAACCCACAGCAAACAAGTTATCGTTGATGTCAGTAGCAACGGAGTTACTGTATCTCGCATCATCGTTAGATGAACCAGACTTAACCTCTGCACCGCTAATAACTTTCGTTGACCAAGAGCCTGAAATGTCTAATGAATCACTAACAAAAACACTTGCGTTCATGTCTTGAAGGTCGCCATTCCCATCTACAGTGTTGTAACCGACACCATAAAAGATCGAACTCGACTCAACAATTGAACGCATACTGCCTTGAGCAAAATAATCGCCTTGTTGGGCATTACCACTTCTGACCCAATCAATTTCTTTTGTTGTTGTGCCACCCCAAATTGCCGCTTTAGAAGCAAACGCCTTATCTGGTTCAGAAGTGTCAGTCGGATCAAACTCTTCAGAGATACTACCTACATTGTAAACGGTACCGTTGCTTGCCGTTATCGCTTTCCAAGCACGAGTTTCTGAAGCTCCAGTTGGCGCCGCTGTCGTCGTAAACAATGCATTATTGCGAATATCATCTTTGGATTTGATCCCCACAGGTTGGGCATTCTCATCTAAAGAATTGATTACCGTATTGCGAGTTTCAAAAGTATCCCCACCTTCAACAAAGGCTTTCGCATTGACATGAGTAAGGTCGTTTCTTTCCTTATTCCAAGTATCATTCCAACGACTTTGAGCCCAGCTTTCACATGTAGAATATCTTAGCTCTCGATAGCAGTAGTTTTCAAAATCATCAAACTCTTGAATATATTGAAACGGAGCGTCCATCGCGAATGGTACTTCTTCACGATAGCTAACAGCTTCAACAGTATCGCGTGTTTCGCCGGCGAGTTTAAATGAGCTGTCACCACAATTTTCCGCATTTGACGCAAAACACCCTTTCGCAAGTACTACACCACCAGCATCCTTTGCAACACCAGGCTGAATCGCGACACCAAATATCTCTGACGCACCAGTAATTGAAGGCGTTACTTCAACTACCTTGTAAAGCGCAGCGTTGGCATTAGTTGCAGCCAAAACTAGGGCTGCAACAGTTGTTAATTTGAATTTAGTACAAGTCATTATTACTTCTTAACTTTCCTGTTGTAGTGCCTCGAGCTCTTCCCAGCGCTCAAAAGCAACTTCAAGCTCCTGCTCTGCTGCAGATAGCTTATCTAATACTGGTTGTGTCTGCTCTACAGATTTTGAAAAGAAGCTTGGATCGTTGACTTCTTCCTGAAGAGTTTCAATTTGAGTTTCCAATTCTTCCAAACGCATTGGTAGCGCTTCTAGTTCTCGTTGTAGCTTATACGATAACTTCTTAGGTTTAGCCTTAACTGGCGCAGTTTTGGGAGTTTCCTCAACTACTTTCTCAGGCTTTGATGGCTTTTCAACCTGTCGGTACTCTAATGCTTGCTTTCTTTGCTGCTGAGCATCGTGGTAACCACCAACAAATTCTTCAATAACGCCATTACCCTCAAAGATCCAACTTGTCATCACTGTGTTATCAACAAACTGACGATCGTGACTCACTAAAAGCAGCGTACCCTGATAGTTGGCAAGCAAATCTTCTAAAAGTTCCAAAGTTTCGATATCTAGATCGTTGGTTGGCTCATCGAGAATCAACAAGTTGTTCGACTTAAGGAAAATACGCGCCAATAACAGACGGTTTTTCTCACCACCAGATAGTGCTTTAACAGGAGTGCGAGCACGTTTTGGAGAGAATAAGAAATCTTGTAAGTAGCTTAGAGCATGACGCTCACGGCCACCTACGGTCACTTCTTGCTTACCATCCGCGAGGTTATCAATTACAGACTTCTCAGGGTCTAGAATTTCGCGGTATTGGTCAAAGTAAGCGACTTCAAGCTTAGTACCACAATGCAAACGACCTGAATCAGGCTTAAGCTGGTCAAGAAGCAGCTTAAGTACCGTACTCTTACCACAACCGTTAGGACCAATCAGAGCGATACGATCGCCACGCATGATGTTGAAGCTGAAGTCCTTAACAATTTCTTTGCCTTCAAAGCCAAAGTTAAGATTCTCAGCTTCAAATACAATCTTGCCTGAACGCTGGCCATCGTCGATTTGGATAATCGCTTTGCCCTGCACTTCACGACGGTTCAAACGTTCTTCACGTAGCTTCTTAAGCGCACGAACACGGCCTTCGTTACGAGTACGACGAGCTTTGATGCCCTGACGAATCCAAACTTCCTCTTGAGCAAGCTTCTTATCGAATTCAGCGTTTTGCATTTCTTCTACACGAAGCGCTTCTTCTTTCTCAACAAGATAGTTTTCGTAATCACCCGGGAAAGAGCTCAATTTACCGCGATCAAGATCGACAATACGTGTTGCCATCGATTTAATGAACGCACGGTCATGCGAGATAAAGATGATTGAACCGCGGAAGTCTTTCAGGAAACCCTCTAACCATTCAATGGTCGCAACATCTAAGTGGTTAGTCGGTTCGTCAAGTAGAAGCACGTCAGGGTCACATACAAGCGCACGAGCAAGTGCTGCTTTACGTTGCCAACCACCAGACAAATCCGTCAGTTTGGTTTCTGCAGTTAGCTTAAGCGCCGCCAATACGTTGCTTACGCGATCTTCAAAGCGCCATGCATTCGCATGATCCAATTGCTCTTGAACACGAGTAAGACGATTTAGGTTCTTTTCACTAGGGTCAGTACCGATGAGATCCAGAAGATCATGATAGATCTTCAGCTGTTCACCGATTTCAGCTAGGCCACCAGCAACGTAATCATAAACGGTACCTTGCTCATTGCGCGGTGGATCTTGCTCAAGGCGCGACACAACCACATCTTGTGTGATTTGCATCTTGCCGTCGTCCATGATGATGTTCCCAGACAGGATTTTCATCAACGTAGACTTACCAGCGCCATTGCGCCCTACTAAACACACACGTTCGTTTTCTTGCAGTGCGAAGTCCGCACGATCTAATAACGGGTGATCGCCAAACGCTAATTGCCCATTATGAATTGTAAGTAATGCCATTCTTCTTTAACCAATCATTAAGTTCTAACAAGCCAAATGGCCAGTTAAGCTCTGAGCTTTGAGAAAGGTCAGAGCTTTCAAATTTGAGCACCGGAATAGTGACCCCGTAACGGGAAAAGAGCTCATCATCAAATGCAATGTCAACAACGTTGACGTGATGGCTAATGTTTAACTGTTCCGTGAGTTGGAATGCCATCTCACATAGATGGCACCCTTCTGTACTGTAGAGAGTCAGCACTATATATCCTTATACGATCTCTTAACTACTTATGTGTAATCAACCAGCAGTTATGAATGTGCTTATTGCGAGAGAAGTCCAATGGAAGTGTCTTCGCTGAGATATTCTGAGCCTTAAGACCTAACTCATCTAGAGCTTCCAAGTCCATTTTGAAGTGACGCTTGTTGTTAGAGAACACAATCGTGCCTTCTTCACGAAGAAGACGTTTAAGGTTTTCCATCAGCTGAATGTGATCTCGTTGAACATCGAAAGATTGATCCATACGCTTTGAGTTAGAGAACGTAGGTGGATCGATAAAGATCAGATCATAAGAACCCTGCTCTTTAGCTAGCCATTGTAGACAGTCAGCTTGAACAAACTGATGTTGACGACCAACACGACCGTTAAGCTCCATGTTCTCTTTCGCCCACTCTAGGTAGGTATTAGACATATCAACAGTAGTTGTAGAACGAGCACCACCCACAGCAGCATGAACAGATGCACTTCCTGTATAAGCAAACAAGTTTAGGAAATCCTTACCTGCGGCCATCTCACCGATACGACGACGAGTGATCTTATGATCTAGGAACAACCCGGTATCTAGGTAATCATGAAGATTAACAATCAGCTTAACGCCATACTCGTTCACTTCTAAGTTCGATGAGTCTTGAGCCAATTTCTGGTATTGAGAACGGCCTTTCTGTTTCTGACGAACTTTAAGCACAACGTTGTTTGCTTCTACGCCTGTTACTTGAATAGAAGCACGGATGATATCGGTTAAGCGACGTTTAGCCTTCTCTTCCGGTACATCTTTAGGCGCTGCGTATTCTTGAATCACAAGATGACCTGGGTATACATCAATCGCTACATTGTATTCTGGTAAGTCCGCATCGTAGATACGGTAGCAATCTAATTGCTCTTTCTTAGCCCACTTGCCAATTTTACCGATGTTCTTTTTAAGACGGTTCGCGAAATCAGGTGCAATCAATTGTTCTTGCTCGCCTGATGGACGCTCTGACATCGGACGATCTGAAATTGAGTAGTTCTTTTGGTGACACGGTAACGCACCGTTGTTCAACTTGAACTGTTTATCTGCACGCATGCGTAAGCAGCTTAGTAGCTCGTCTGAGCTAGAGAAGATAGATGCGTTACAGCCACCAAATTCAGCTTTGAGCTGTGCACCGAATGCTGTGTAAAGTGCAATAAGACCCGGCTCGGTACCAAGACGTTCACCGTAAGGCGGGTTAGAAACAATCACACCATCAGTAAACTCTGTAGGACGCTTAAGCTTTGCAGCATCGCCTACTTCGAATTCAATCAACTCTTCAACACCGGCACGACGAGCATTGTCACGCGCAGTTTTGATCATACGTTCATCATTGTCGTAGCCATAGAACTTACATTCCACTTTCTTAACACCACGACGACCTTGAACGTTCGCTTCAGCTTTCACTTCAGCCCATAGCTCTGGTTCGAAATCTTCTAGTGATTCAAAACACCACTTCTGACGTTTAACACCTGGAGCCATGTTTGCAGCCATCATCGCCGCTTCAATCACTAACGTACCTGAACCACACATTGGATCTAGGAAAGGCTTAGTTGCGTCCCAACCACTACGAAGAAGAATCGCGGCAGCAAGAGTTTCACGTAGTGGTGCTCGACCTGATTCAGGACGGTAACCACGTTGGTGAAGACCGCTACCTACCATATCAACACCAAGAATCGCTTTATCACGGTGTAAACGAACGTGGATACGAATGTCTGGGTTCTCTTTGCTAATAGAAGGACGAGGTAAAGACTTCTTCTCAAAGCAATCAACAACGGCATCTTTTACTTTCATCGCACCGTATTGGCTATTACGGATTTCGTTGTTCGTACCATTGAAGTCAACAACAAAACGCTTAGAGCTATGGAATTGATTTACCCAGTTAACCGCAGTGGTTGATAGGTACAAATCCATGTCGTCCATACAAGTGAATTCAGAAAGGACACGTACAAATCGAGAAGCCAAACGGCTCCACAAACAACAACGATAAATTTGCTCATTGGTGGCTTTGAATTTAACACCTGCTTGAACAGGTTTTGCGTTTGTAATCCCTAGTTGGGTTAGTTCTTCAACTAATAAATTCTCAAGGCCATTTGAGGTAACCGCTAGATATTGATTCATAGTGTTCTTTTATTGATAAAAATGAGCTCGATTATACCTGAATTTGTTACTAGAGCATCACACTAAACTCGTCTTTTCATTGAATCTTTCTTCTAACTGGCTAGCAAACACACAGTGTTGAAGCGATCGCTTACCCACATCCCCTTAGAACATAAGACTTATCAAACCAACACGATTCATGAGCAAATCCCCGTTAAAGCGACAATGTGAATTTATATTCACCCTAAAATTGGTATATACCAAATGAAGTTTGCGGGTGAAAGTTAGCTACAAAAGGACAAAAACAGGGAATAAAGATGGGTAAATTACACTTCTGGCGATAAAAACAGGCAGAAATTAAGGCGAAAAAATAGTCGTAAGTTCACTATTTAAATGGTTAAGCAGTGATGTATTTATCAGGATGAGGTTTTTTAGGCACAAAAAAATCGGCTAATGAGCCGATTTTGGGGAAGATTTGACAGGTTGATGCGTTGCGATGTGTTTGAGAAATGATGGACTAGATTGAAGGCTAACCGACCATCGCAATGTGCGTTTGATGAAGAATAGCGTTCGCGTCTACCATTCTATCGTGCATCACCTTGATTGAGTCTCCAAATCGCAGTCCTTTTGAAGGCGTTAACAGGAACTCTTCTAGGTCAACAAATGCACATAGGCTCGCACACTCTCCCACTTCTAATACAATGAAATACCCTAAGCTATGCTCGTTATTCATTTGTACAATATCCCCTTCTTGAGGGTATTCATGGCCAGTACCTTGTGAGTCGAAGAACCAACTCTTAGGCTGTACAGGCTTATGGAAACGCTTTGCTGCCACACAATAGAGTGCTAATTCAGCTTGACGAGGCTCAGACAGTTCTAAGCCAGAAATTTGTTCTTTGAAGGTTTGGTATGAAGATGCGTCATCAACGGTGAATTCATTATCTCGAAACGCGCAGTCCACCAGCTTATTGCGGACCAGATTCGTTTTGAAAATCATATCCTCTCCGAGGTTTAGCATTAATGAACATTGCTGCTCATCGTAATACCAACTCCATGTATCGCTAGGTTTAAGCATCATTTCGTCTCACACTGTTGAACCATTCCATTAGGTAAAACGCAAAATTACCTTCAATTACAGTAATTTTACTGAGCAATAGGCAAAAAAAAAGAGGAAATGAATTCCTCTTTCTTGTCGCTTTTCTCTACAACTCAGTGAGTTACAGTGTCTCTTTTATTAAGACGATGCCAGATTGTCGCTTTTCAGAAATAAAAGCGTCTTGCCGTTTAAAGATTTTTAACGATGTCACCTACAAGGCCTGGACCTTTGTAAATGAAACCAGAGTAAACTTGTACAAGCTTAGCGCCTGCCATCATTTTCTCTTTTGCAGCAACATACGAGTCAACACCACCTACTCCAATGATCGGCAGTTTGTCACCCAGCTCTTCGTGAAGTTTACGAACTACTTCAGTACTACGAGATTGAACAGGACGTCCACTTAGGCCACCCGCTTCATCACAATGTTTCATACCTTCAACGATTGAACGATCCAATGTTGTGTTTGTTGCGATCACACCATCGATCTTATTTTTGATCAATGATTCACAAATTTGGCGAATTTCGTCGTCGCTTAGATCCGGAGCAATCTTAAGAGCAAGAGGAACATATTTACCATGCTTCTCTTCCAGTTCAGATTGTTTCGTTTTAAGTTCAGACAATAGATCGTCTAGAGCTTCGCCGTATTGTAGAGAACGAAGTCCTGGAGTGTTTGGTGAAGAGATGTTCACAGCAATGTAACCAGCGTATTGATATACCTTCTCCATACAGATCAAGTAATCTTCAGCGCCCTTTTCAATTGGTGTGTCTTTATTCTTACCAATGTTAATGCCTAAGATGCCATCGTAGTTCGACTTCTTAACATTCTCAACAAGGTTGTCGACGCCTAGGTTGTTAAAACCCATGCGGTTGATGATACCTTCAGCTTCAACAAGACGGAATAAACGAGGTTTGTCGTTACCCGCTTGCGGACGTGGAGTCACTGTTCCTACTTCTACGAAACCAAAACCCATTGCGCCAAATGCATCAATACATTCGCCGTTTTTATCTAGGCCAGCAGCAAGGCCAACTGGGTTTTTAAAAGTAAGACCCATGCACTCTACAGGTCGGTGAGGTAATTGTTGGCGATACAAAAGATCAATAGGTGTGCCTGTGAAGCGCTTGAAATTTTGAATTGCAAGATCATGTGCCTTTTCGGCATCAAGTTGGAAAAAGCCAGTTCTGGCTAGACGGTAAAGCATTGTGCCTCCGATAGAAAAAAGCCCCGTGTAAACGGGGCGCTATTATTTACTTATTTACCCAACTATTCAATCTATTACTGTCTGTAAGGGTAAGATAATCAAGTTTGCTAACGAATGAGGTTCATTATTAAGCAAACGTTATCGTTTCTTCAGGTTATTAACCCATTTCTAATCTCAACCTTAGTACAGCCACCAACTCACTTAACAACAAACAACGTGTCCGTCGAGGTTGGTCCTTCAAAAATCGTTAGTTCTATTGATCCCACTTTACCGAAACGAAAAAGGCAGACCTTTTGGCCTGCCCTTATACTTTTTCGTCTTATCTAGTAACTAGTCTTTTGACATGCAGTTTAGATTCAACAGCATCAATTCACGCAGTGCTACTGAGAACTTAGCAAACTCATGAACAGAACCTACTTTGAATTCGTTTAGGATGCTTTCCCAACGATGTAGAGAAACAGAGTTACTTTCCATCCAGTCATCAAGCGCTTTAATCACATCGATATCTGAAGCACAACCACAGTTAAGTACTTGACCAGTTAACTGGCGTTGCTGCCAATCCAGATCTTCTCTGAATGCTGCACGCGCCAGTGCTTGCCAGTTGTTGTCTATAGCTTGGCCATTGATTTGCTTCAAGAACCAGTGCAGTGACAAACGGTCGCCTAGGTTGAAGTAAAGCTTAGACGCTTGCTGTACTGTTTTACCTGTTTCACGAGCCACTGTAGATATATCCAGTGCTGAGTACAGGCTAGACAAACGAGCCACTGAATTAGCCAGCTCAGCGTTTACACCTTGGTCAATCCATACTTGAGCCATTGCTTGATGCTCTTCTACTTCTGAAGCCACTAGGTTTTCATCCAGCTTCTCAGTAATTGCGACGACATCACCTTGGTAAAGCTCAATCAATGCATTCACTGACTGTTTACCGGTACGGTTTCTTAGCAACCAGCGTGCTAGACGACGAAGCGTACGACGTACATGGTAAAGCAATTCGTATTGAGCTTCAGAACTTGAGATGTTGTCCAGTTCACGGATGCTCTTCAATACCTTACCCAGGCCGTAGATTTCACGTGATGCCGCGTAAGCATTCGCAATATCAACAATGTTCGCGCCCGTCTCTTCTTGCAAGCGAGTCACGAAGTTACAGCCCATCTCGTTAACCATTTGGTTAGCAAGCGCAGTCGCAATGATCTCTGCACGAAGTGGATGGTTATCCATGTGCTGAGAGTAGTTACGGCGTAACTCTGTTGGGAAGTATTGCATCAGTTGTTGAGCATGGAACTCATCATTCGCAATGTCATCACTGACAAGATCTTCTTTTAGAACCATTTTACCGTAAGCGATCAATACTGATAGCTCTGGTCTTGTTAGTGCTTGGCCCTGCTTCTCACGTTCTAGCAGCGTTTCGTCATCTGGGATGTATTCCAAACCACGGTCTAAGTACCCGGCTTTTTCCATAGTGTGGATAAAGCGGATTTGCTCTTTCACTAAGCCTACACCTTGATGCTCAGTAACAGAGATAGACTCAGCTTGGCAGTAAGCGTCGTCTAGTACGATTTCACCTACTTCATCTTCCATAGATTCAAGAACTTGGTTACGTTGCTTAACGGTAAGATCACCATTAGACACCAAGCCATTCAAGAAGATCTTAATGTTAACTTCGTTATCCGAGCAATCTACACCACCAACGTTATCGACAAAGTCAGTATTAACTCGACCGCCCGTTAGAGCGTATTCAATACGACCCAATTGAGTCATACCCAAGTTACCGCCTTCACCAACAACCTTAGCTTTCAGGTCACGGCCATCGATACGTAGCACGTCATTTGCACGGTCACCCACATCGGTATGAGTCTCACTAGAAGACTTAACGTAAGTACCAATACCGCCGTTCCAAAGTAGATCAACTTTCATAGACAAGATCGCTTTGATCAAGTCGTTTGGTGCCATTGATGCTTTCTTGGTACCCAGCATTTTCTGAATTTCAGGTGTCAAAGAGATAGACTTCGCTCGGCGAGAGAAGATGCCACCACCTTGAGAAATCAGGTCTTTATTGTAATCTTCCCAACTTGAACGAGGCAGATTAAACAGACGGTCACGCTCTACCCAGCTTGATGCTGATTCTGGATTCGGGTCAATGAAGATGTGCATGTGGTTAAACGCAGCTTGCAAGCGAATGTGCTTAGATAGCAGCATACCGTTACCAAATACGTCACCCGCCATATCACCCACACCAATGGCAGTGAAGTCTGTGCTTTGACAGTTAATACCCATTTCGCGGAAGTGACGTTTAACCGATTCCCAGCCACCTTTCGCCGTGATACCCATGGCTTTGTGGTCGTAACCGTTAGAGCCACCCGATGCAAACGCATCACCTAGCCAGAAGTTGTACTCTTCAGCTACTGAGTTCGCTAGATCTGAGAATGTCGCGGTGCCTTTATCGGCTGCAACAACCAAGTATGGGTCATCTTCATCGTGACGAACAACGCTCTTAGGTGGGATAACCTCACCTTCAATGATGTTGTCTGAAACGTCTAGCAATGCACGGATGAAGCGCTTGTAACAACGTTGACCTTCAGCAAAGATCTCGTCTCGGCCAGACATCATGTGTTGACGCTTACAAACGAAACCACCTTTAGCACCAACCGGTACGATAACCGTGTTCTTAACTTGTTGCGCTTTAACTAGGCCTAGAATCTCAGTACGGAAGTCCTCTTGACGGTCTGACCAACGTAAACCACCGCGTGCTACTTTACCGCCACGTAAATGCACACCTTCAATGTCTGGTGCGTAAACGAAGATCTCAAACGCAGGAACCGGCGCAGGGATATCTGGAATCTCGCTTGGTCTCATTTTCAGAGCCAACCAAGGTTTAGACTGCTTATTCTCGTCTACTTGGTAGTAGTTAGTACGAAGCGTTGCAGTGATCATTTCCATGTAGCGACGAATGATACGATCATCATCCAAGCTTTCTACATGATCCAACTGTTCAGTGATCTTCTTAATAAGATCTTGTTGGCCTTTTACGCTGCCCTTCAGTTTCGGGTCAAAACGCTTGCCGAATAGGCTCACTAGCCCTTTCGCTAATTCTGGGTAATGAGACAATGTGTCTTCAATGTATTGTTGGCTGAATGGGAAACCAACTTGACGCATGTAACGAGCATAAGCACGTAAGATTGAGATTTCACGGCCAGAAAGACCAGCGCCAAGTACTAAGCGGTTGAAACCATCGCTGTCTAACTCACCCGCCCAGATTGCCGCAAAGGCTTGTTGGAAAAGATCGCGAGCTTCACGAAGATCAATGGTCTTATCGCTCTTGTGCAGCATAGAGAAATCAAGGATCCAATAGGTCACACCGTTGGTTTTACGCACTTCATATGGAGATTCACCGATAACGCGTAGGCCAAAGTTTTCAAGCATTGGCATAACATCAGAAAGGTGAATTGGCTCATCGCTGTGGTAGAACAACTTCAAACGAACGGCTTTTGAATCTGCCGCTTCTTCTTGAGGACGGTAGAAAAGCATACCCAGTTTGTTGTCTTCACTTAGCGCTTCTAAACGTTCAATGTCGGCAACAGCAGAACCTGGCATCATGTCTTCTTTGTACGAACGTGGGAATGCACGCATGTACTCTTTCGACAATGGAAGACCTTTGCTTTCACCGAAGTTTGCAATGATAGATTCAGACAGACGGTCATCCCACGTAGACGATACTTCCATTAAATTTTGCTCAATTGTTTTCACGTCCACATCCATGTTGTTGTTATCAACACGAACAATATAGTGCGTTCTTGCTAGCGGGCTTTCAGAGAAGTACGTTGTAAATTCAACCTCTTCTTCACAACCAAAGTACTGTTTCAAGATGCGCTGTGTTTGGCGACGAAGCTCAGTGTTGTAACGATCTTTTGTTACGTAAACCATGCAGCTAAAGAAACGACCAAACGGGTCTTTGCGAACAAACAAACGCAGGAGATCGCGATCTTGCATTTGTACTACGCCCGTACCGACTTCTAGTAGCTCTTCTTCTCGAGCTTGCAGCAGTTCATCACGTGGGTAGTTTTCAAGAATGTTGTGCAGCGCTTTGTAAGAGTATGAACCTTCACGGTAACCACTCGCATCCAAAATACGTTCTACTTTCTCGCGAACAAGAGGAATCGTTTCAACGGTTTGGTTATAAACGGCAGATGTGTAAAGACCAGTAAAGCGGTGCTCACCAATGACCTTACCGTTCTTATCGAACTTCTTAATACCAATGTAATCGTTGTAAGCTGGGCGGTGAATGCGTGAAGCCGTGTTGCCCTTGGTTACGATAAGCACATAAGGCTTTTTCGCTTCAAGACGTGCCGAATCAGAAAACTCAGATAGCTTAACGTTACGTACACGATCTGAGTTCGCAAACAAACCAAGACCTTGCTCCTTGGTCGGTTGCAGTTCAGTGTCGCCGTTAACTGAAACTAGGTCATATTCCTTATAACCCATGAATGTAAAGTTGTGTTGGCCTAACCAACGAAGAAACGCCAACGTTTCATCAAAGCGCTGGCCGTCTACTGGAATGCTCTCTTTTTGCTGTTCAACTTGATTGGTCACTTCTTCAAGTCTTTCAACCATCTTCAACCAATCGTTCACGACTAAGCTAGTGTCGGTAAAGATATCCAGCAACTCCGTTTTAAGTGCTGTCATTTCAGCTTTACTACTCAGACGGTCAACTTCGATATGGAAAAGCGATTGGAATGCACCTTCGTTATTGCTTACACCGACAACACTGCCCTTATCTGAGCGAGAGATTTGTGTTGGGTTATGAAGCATAAGGTGAGAAGAAAGGTCTAGGCGAGTCAATGCCATTTTTACGGAATCAACAAGGAATGGACTGTCTGGAACGACTATCTCAACGATAGTATGAGTAGACTGCCAACCTTGACGACTTACCGTCGGGTTGAATACGCGTACAGAGATTTCGTCGGCTTTCTTTTCATTGATGTGATGCCATAAGCTAACTACAGCACCATATAAATCGGATTCGTTTCTCTGAGTTAGATCGTCGTGAGAAACGTTACTAAACAAGTGTTGAGCAAGTTGAGTTACGAGAGGTCGATGAGCAAGGTCAAGTTTGTCTTGAATCAGCTTGTAAACTTTTTCAAGTAAAACTGGAACCACAGTTTCACGTGCGGTCATAGTCACACTCCACAATTAGAATTATATTTTATTATTAGGGGGATCACTTAATCTGGTGTTTGAAACGTGCCGTTGAGCGCTTTTCTACTAACGAGTTAAGCAAAGGTAATGCATTCATTTATTGTAAAAGCATTATTGAAAAATAGTTAATTGTTTTGGAGGTGGTAAGAGCTGAAATGTTTGATTATGTGATTAAGATTCCTTTTAACTCACTAGGCACGCCAAGGTTTACAGAGCTTCTAACTTAATAAACTTATTTTTTTGGTCAGTTGTCAGCCTAAACTGCCCTCTAACCCCTATTTGTGTAAGAAATGGTCTGAACCGAGTTGCAGGTAACTGTAAGCGTAAACCTGTTGTTGTTATCACTTGAACTTTACTTGCGGCGCCAGAATAGCTGGCCAAAAACTGCTGATATGAGATGTTAAGTTGGAAAATATAGCGATTCATACGATACCTGTATAAATATACAGTGCCAGTGTTTTTTGGCACTTTTAGATGTCTGACGGTGAAACTGAACTTGAAGCTGCTCTAGCTTATCGAAAATTCGATGAACCAGAAACAAAAAATCAGTGGCAGATATTCTCTACCACTGATGACCTTTCGTTATAGCAAACAGTTTATTAGTAAACTGCTTATTAGCAAACAGTTACCTGAATGCGCGCTGACTTAAGCCTCTAGTGCTTTCGTCACTTTCTCAAACAAGTCTTTTGCTAGGTTGTCCATGCTCTTCAATGTCTCAAGTTCCTGTTTGATAAGAGCTTGGCGTTCATCATCGTACTTACGGAACTTAAGTAGCGGGTCAATCAGACGTGAAGCCACTTGTGGGTTGCTGCTGTTTAGCTCACGTAAGATCTCGCCAGCAAATGCATAGCCTTGACCAGACTTGTCGTGGAATTGAACCGGGTTCATGTTTAAGAATGAACCGACCAAGTTACGGGTACGGTTCGGGTTCTTCAAACTGAACGCCTGGTGCGACATCGACGCTTTGATCACTTCAAGTGCGTTTGAACTTGGGTTTGTACCTTGCAATGCAAACCACTTATCCATAACAAGACCATCGTGTTTCCACTTGTCACTGTAATCCGCCATCAAGGTTTCACGACATGCAAGTTGTGCGCTGTTTGCCGCGCCCATTGCTGCCATCGTATCTGTCATGTTGTTTGCTTGCTGGTACATCGCAACAACCAAGTCATTACCCTGCTCTGTATGTGCTAAGTAACTTAGGCAAACTTTACGTAGAGTACGCTTACCAATCGAATCGTGATCGACCGTGTATTCTGTTAGTGCGTGGCTGTGATAAACCGCCGCTAACTCGTCTTCAAGTTCTGCAGCTAGTGTGACTTTCATTGAGTTAAGAACCGATGCGACCGCATCAATATCAACGCGCTCGTACCAACCCGATACTTCATTGTGGCTTGGTAGAGAAAGCATTTCTGCAATAAACGCAGGCTCTAGTGAATCACTCAGCAGTACGCCACGGAATGCATCAACAACAGAATCAGAAAGCTCAAACGCTTGACCCTGCTGAACTTTCTCCACGTTACTGCGGATGTACTTCGCTAATAGCATTTGACCCGCATCCCAACGAGAGAATTCATTGCGAGCATTCACCATCAAGAAGATCAGTTCTTCATCTGAGTAGTCATATTCCAATTTCACTGGCGCAGAAAATTCACGAAGTAATGATGGGATCGGTTGCTCAGAAACGTTTTCAAACACGAACGTTTGATCTGCTTCTTTCACATCTAATACATTATGAACTGGCTTACCGTTACATTGTAACTCAACAACTTCACCCGCAGCTGTGTACAGCTCGATATCAAGAGGAATATGCAGAGCCTGCTTTTCCGTTTGCTCATGAGTTGGCGCTGTTACTTGGCGAGTTGTTAACGTGTACTGTTTCTTCTCTGCGTCGTACTTACTTTCAACAGACAGCGTCGGCGTACCAGACTGGCTGTACCATAAGCGGAACTGAGATAAGTCAACGCCCGACGCATCTTCCATTGCCGCGACGAAGTCTTCACATGTTGCAGCCGTACCATCGTGACGTTCGAAGTACAGCTTCATGCCTTTTTGGAAACCATCTTCGCCCAACAATGTGTGGATCATACGGATCACTTCACTGCCCTTTTCGTACACGGTCAAAGTATAGAAGTTATTCATTTCTATCACTTTTTCTGGACGAATTGGATGAGACATTGGGCTAGCATCTTCTGCAAATTGTGGACCGCGAATGATACGTACATTGTTAATACGGTTTACTGCGCGAGAACCAAGATCAGATGAGAATTCTTGGTCACGGAATACCGTTAAGCCTTCTTTCAGACTTAACTGGAACCAATCGCGACACGTCACTCGGTTACCTGTCCAGTTGTGGAAATATTCATGGCCGATTACTGCTTCAATACCTAGGTAATCTGTATCCGTTGCAGTTTGGTCGTTTGCTAGAACGAACTTCGAATTGAATACGTTCAAGCCTTTGTTTTCCATCGCACCCATGTTGAAGAAATCAACGGCTACGATCATGTAGATGTCTAAGTCGTATTCAAGATTGAAACGTTCTTCGTCCCACTTCATTGAGTTAATCAAAGAAACCATCGCGTGGCTCGCACGGTCTAGATTGCCTTTATCAACAAAGATTTCTAGGTCAACTTTACGACCCGATTGTGTAGTGTATGCGTCACGAAGTACATCAAAGTCACCCGCTACTAAAGCAAACAAGTACGCTGGTTTTGGATGTGGGTCTTGCCACTTCACCCAATGACGACCGTTTTCAGCTTCACCTTCATCTACACGGTTACCATTACTTAATAAGAATGGGTTCTCTGCTTTATCTGCAATTACCGTTGTAGTGAATTTCGCCAACACATCTGGGCGATCCATGTAGTAAGTGATACGGCGGAAACCTTCAGCTTCACATTGAGTACAGAACGCGCCACCCGACTTGTACAAGCCTTCAAGTGCACTGTTCCCTTCAGGGTTAACTTCGGTAACGATGGTTAGAGTAAATTCTTTTGGAAGGTCATTCAGCGTAAGTTGAGTTTCAGACTGCTCGTACTGAGTCCATTCGTTGCCTTCAACCAAAACAGAAACCAACTTCAAGCCTTCACCATCAAGTACTAATGTCGTGCTGTCTTTCTCCTGCTTAACACTAGAAACAGCCGTAACAATGGATGCTGAGTCGTACAAATCGAAAGTAAGATCGATTTCAGAAATCGTGTGAGATGGTGATTGATAATCTTTACGATACTTGGCTTGAGGTGTATGTGCCATGACGGGTTCCTTTTGATCGTTATACGTAATTATTTTTTAACTGTATATATCTAAAGGTTGAGCGCCAATAAAACAAGGGGAATATTAAAAAAAGGAGGCATTGTAAGAAAATGCCTCCATGTTTTGCTATTTTATCAATCAAATCAGACAGGAACGGCTAAGAAATGAACTGTGCACAATATTATCAACGAGTACGCCGTTACTGCTAAAACTCACGATTATCGAATGCGATTGAGTACCGCAAACATATCTCCCTCTTCACCTTGCAGCGTTAACACATCGCTGTTCAGTGTATATCGAGTGCCGTGTTCACCGTTCTCATAAAGTAACACTAGTTGATCGCCTTCTGTGTAATACACCCCGCGACGAATGACTTCACCACCTTCTTCATCTGATACTCGGAACATGAATATAAAGTCCGGCTGAAGGACTAAATCCATTTTTTGAATGTTACTCGCACGTAGATCGCTTCCAGACAGTTGGGCACTTGACCAGATTCCCGCCAATGCATTTGGCAAGGCCTTGGTGAACATAACACCGTTAAGATTCAGCATGTTGTGATTACTGCTGTACGCGTAAACCTGAGGTTCTGAGGTATTCAAACCCAAAATAATCGTGTCTTCATTGGCGTTATACAAACCTTCCCAATGATCGACACTGTAGTCTTTCTTTTGGATATCGATAGTGAATGAGTAGTTTGAATCAAGAGTGAGCTTGATCGCTCTAAAGTTTTCAGTGCCTTGCTCAGGATCAGGATTCATCAAATACCAATCACCAAGCAGCAAAGGAAGGTCAAAATGAGATAGATTACTATCACTTTTTGATTGTTGGCTGCTAGAAGCGACCTCGCTCCCAAAAGCCACAAAACTTAAACAAGATAAAATTAGTAGAATCCATTTCATACGCGCCCCCTCGTTTTCTTTAAGCTTAGGCACGTAATGATTAGAAAGCGAAAAAATATGATCCAAGTCACTAAATTTTAAGTGCGAAGTAACTTAAGTGTCATTATTCAACACAAAACAGAGCTAAATTACCCTGAATATTGAGTGTTATTTGCGCCAACCTAAACGGTTACAATCAGATATTCCTGTCAAATCATAGACACAAAAAAAGCGAGCCCAGGCTCGCTTTTTAATTGCGTATCTTTAACTTTAAACAATCACCTTTTAACAGGCGGTTGCTCTATTTTTTGATCATATCCAGCATGATAGCAACTGATTCATCAAGATAAGCATCCGGGGCTTCGTAGTCTTTTGGAATATCATCCAACGTTTTAAATGCCTCTAACTTAGCGGCTTTTTGACGTTGGTTAATACGCTCTAGACGAAGCGCATCCGCATCATCACTCTCTTGTTGACGAACCTTTTCATTAAGAGAAAGGTCATTGTCGTCTTTATCTGCCTTATATTTTTCAATATCTTGCGCGATAAAGCCAAATTCCATGTCTGTTGCGATACGAGCTTCGTGTTTAGCCGTCAACGCTGCGATCTGCTCATCGTTACGCTGTAACACTGAGTACTTCGCTTTGTCGATGCTGTCCCAAGGAAGAGCGTTGTCTTCAACACTTTCACCAGTATCTGCAGGATCAATTGGCGTTGGGTAAGCAATATCAGGTACTACACCCTTGTTTTGCGTACTACCACCATTGATTCGGTAGAATTTTTGGATTGTGTATTGAACGTAGCCTAACTCTTTATCGAACAAATCATAAATATGATTCAAAGAGCGATGCTGTTGCACCGTACCTTTACCGAAAGAGTTTTCACCTAGGATGATTGCACGGCCATAATCTTGCATCGCTGCTGCAAAGATTTCAGACGCTGAAGCACTGTAGCGATTCACCAATACCGTTAACGGGCCTTGGTAACTGATTTGACCATCAGTATCGCTGTTCACTTTGACACGACCGTAGCTATCACGAACCTGAACAACAGGTCCTTCTTTGATAAACAAACCAGAGAGTTCAGTTGCTTCAGTCAGTGCACCACCACCGTTGTTTCGGAGGTCAACAATAATACCTTCAACACCTTGCTCTTTAAGCTCGGTGATCAGTTTATCGGTATCTTTAGAAAGGCCAACGTAGAAACTTGGTACTTCTAATACACCAATTTTCTTGCCGTCTTTCTCGATCACTTCTGATTTAACAGCGCGGTCTTCTAAACGAATCTTATCGCGAACAATTGTGACAACGTGACTTTTTGCATCTTTACCGTCTGGCAAGATCTGTAGCTTAACTTTAGTCCCTTTCGGTCCTTTAATTAATTGCACTACATCGTCTAAACGCCAGCCGATAACATCAACAATCTCTTCGCCATCTTGACCAACACCAACAATGCGGTCTCCATCACTCAATTGTTTGCTGTTTGACGCAGGGCCACCAGCAACTAAAGAGCGAATAACGGTGTAGTCGTCTGTCATCTGAAGCACAGCACCAATACCTTCTAGAGATAGGTTCATCTCAGATTGGAATTGTTCTGCATTTCTTGGAGAAAGGTAACTTGTGTGAGGATCAACTTCACGCGCAAATGCGTTCATGTAGATCTGGAAAGCATCTTCATTATGCGATTGCGTAATACGCTTCATCGCATTGTTGTAACGCTTTTCCAAAACTTCTTGAATCTCTGGCCACTCTTTACCAGTAAGTTTTAGATTCAACGCATCATATTTAACGCGTTTTCTCCAAAGCTCATTCACTTCAGCGATATCTTTTGGCCACTCAGCTTCACTACGATTGAGCTCAATACTTTCATCGGTATCAAACTTAATCTCTGTATCTAGCAAAGACAATGCATATTGAAAACGTTCAAAACGCTTCTGCATAGACAGATTATAAACATCGAATGCAATCTGGTTATTGCCCGATTTCAGCTGATCATCAATTTGTTTAGATGACGCAGAGAAAGAGTCAATATCAGCTTGAGTGAAGATATTACGATTATAATCCAGCATCTCTAAGTAACGATTAAAGATAGCTTGAGAGAAATCATCGTTGAGATTGAAGTGTTTATAGTGAGAACGAGTAAATCGAGAAGTAACACGTTTACTAGCAGTTTCGTGTTGGACCTCAGGAGCGAGTAGAGGTAAATCGTCCTGATCTAATTTGGCTTCAAGAGCCTGAGCTGAAGCTGCTAGCCAAAAGCTAGCAGCAATCAGTGTCAATTTTGAACGGCATTTCATGCGTAGGAGTATCTCCTTTAAGCGCGCAAGTGCTCCGCTTTAACAACCATTTGTAGGCCGTTTGCTAACTGAACACGCACATCTTCCTTATTGATTTCAACAATGGTCGCAGCCATGTTTCCTTTACCCATGTTCACATTTACTTCTTTGCCAGCGATGAATTCGTCAGCGTTCAAAGCGCGTGTTTCTACAGGCTTTTCTACTTTTGGTGCTTTAGGCGCTTGACGACGAGGCTGTTGAGCTTTCTTCGCCTTAGGTTTCGCTTTGCCTTCTTCACGAGCTTTTTGTGCTTGTTCTTTACGACGAGCCTGAACTTTCGCTTTGCTTTCTGCAAGTGTAGCTTTAGCGTGTTCAACGTGCTCTTCTTCTAGTGTGCCACACGCGTTGCCGTCTAGGTCAACACGTTCTGCGCCAGCTTTTACGCCGTGCAGGTAACGCCATGATGATGTGTACTGTCTTAACGCTGCACGAAGCTGAGTCTTACTTACTTTTTCGTCTTCATTTAGACGTTCAGCAAGATCTTGAAAAATACCAATTTTAAGTGGCTTCGCTTCACCTTCTAGAGTAAAGCATTTAGGGAAACATTCAGCAATATATGCGATAACTTCTTTGCTGTTTTTTAACTTTTCAGTGTTTTCCATGTGGGTTCCTGGTTTTTGCGGTTTTCCGCGAGCATTAAGAAAATATTTTTACGTATTATAGAGAGATGCTTGGGAAAAACCACAGTAAGAGAATAATTTATGCCTTGTTCGCGTGCGAATTAAGCAGCTTTTCCACTTCTGCCATGAAAAATGTCAATCCGTCCTCGTCAATTTGAGAAAAACGACCAACATTTGGGCTATCAATATCAAGAACGCCCGCGATTTTTCCGCCAATCGAGAACGGAATAACGATTTCTGAGTTACTTGCAGCGTCACAAGCGATGTGACCTTCGAACTCATGAACATCATGAATGCGCTGAACTGTATTCGTCGCAACCGCAGTTCCACACACACCACGCCCGACCGGAATTCGCACACAAGCAGGTTGACCTTGGAAAGGGCCCAGTACAAGTTCGTCTTTTTCCTTAGCTAAATCCTGCTTCATTAAATAGAAACCCGCCCAATTCAAGTCATCCAATTCCATGAATAATAATGAACTGATATTAGCAAGATTAGCAGTTAGATCGGTTTCTGATTCAATTAATGCAACGGCTTGTTTGGTTAAGCGTTGGTAATGTTCTATTTTCATATTAACTTCCAATTAAATTGAGACTTCCATTATCAAGAGAACGCAGTAGAATGCGGCCATCAAACTAAATAGGACTTATTCTCATTACAATGAACAATTCAGAAGACACTATTAGCCGTTCTTGGTTAATAACTCAAGTAAAAAAACACAAGTCCAAATTACTGTTTGCTAACATTATTGCCATATTTGCAACTCTCATTAGTGTCCCTATCCCGTTGCTCATGCCATTAATGGTTGATGAAGTATTACTCGATAAGCCCGCTTCAGGCTTAGAGATGATGAACCACCTACTTCCATCTTCATTACAAACACCGACTGGCTATATAGCACTAACTTTGTTGTTAGTGATTATCATGCGCTCCGTTAGCCAAGCGTTGAACATTCTGCAAGGGCGTCAGTTTACGCTTGTGTCCAAAACAATTACCTATCAAATGCGCAGCAAGATGATAGATAAGCTTGGTCGCATCAGTATTAGACAATACGAAACCAAAGGCAGCGGCGGTATCAACGCCCACCTAATAACAGACATAGAGACAATAGATAAGTTCATTGGCTCGACTCTTTCTAAATTTATCATCAGCTTCCTGACCGTGTTCGGTACAGCGATCGTGCTGTTGTGGCTAGAGTGGCGTTTAGGGTTGTTCATTTTACTGGTCAATCCTGTTGTGATTTATTTCTCCCGTAAACTAGGCAGCAGGGTCAAACACCTTAAGAAATACGAAAACCAATCTTTTGAGCGCTTTCAAAACCGTTTGGTGGAAACCTTAGATGGCATTTACCAACTGCGCGCGGCGAATAAAGAACGTATCTTTCTCGATGAACTTAAGGTTCAAGCAAACCAAGTAAGAATCGATGCAGACAAATACGCTTGGCAATCTGAAGCTGCTGGCCGTGTTTCGTTTCTGCTGTTCTTACTAGGTTTCGAGCTTTTCCGTGCCGTCGCTATGCTAATGGTGTTATTCAGTGACTTAACCATTGGTCAGATTTTCGCGGTATTTGGCTACTTGTGGTTCATGTTAGGCCCGGTCCAAGAGCTACTAGGGATTCAATTCTCTTGGTATAGCGCGAAAGCGGCACTACAACGCATCAACGATCTTCTTCAGTTAGAAGAAGAGAAGCGCCCTATCAGTAAAGTGAACCCATTTACTGAAGATCAAGAAGTGACAGTTGACATCGAAGACGTTACATTCTCTTACACATTAGAAAACACTGTTTTAAATAGGCTATCGCTGCACATCCCTGCAGGTAAAAAAGTCGCTTTGGTCGGTGCGAGTGGAGGGGGTAAATCTACGTTAATCCAGTTGCTGATTGGGGTTTACCAAGCAGACTCAGGTTGCATTCGCTATAACGGTGAAACAACCGATGACATCAGCTTTGATGTAATACGCAATCAAATTGCCGTTGTTTTACAACAACCTATACTCTTTAACGATACATTAAGGCATAATCTGACCCTTGGTGCTGAATACGACGAAATGTCGTTGTGGCGTGCGCTTGAAGTCGCTCAAATGCAAGATGTCATCAAGCAACTGAGCAATGGCTTAGATACACAAATTGGTAGGAATGGCGTTCGACTGTCTGGTGGTCAACGACAACGCTTAGCAATAGCTCGTATGGTGCTGAGCAATCCTAAGTTTGTTATTCTTGATGAAGCGACATCTGCACTCGATACAGCAACAGAGTCAGCACTGCATAAAGCGTTGAGCGAGTTTTTGAAAGATCGCACAACTTTGATAGTGGCTCATCGATTATCAGCGGTGAAACAAGCCGATCTAATCTATGTTTTAGAAGATGGACAAGTCACACAGACGGGAACACATGGTGAATTGGTTGAACAACAAGGACTCTATCAAACACTCTACGGTAGTGTGCAATCGCACGCCTGATGTTTGTGGCTCTGAGTCTTTAAGTCGGGTTGCTAACCTAACTTACGTTTCAACTTGGGAGGTCGCGTGACCTCCCCATCCGTAACCAACCCTTTATCAACAAAACACCAATGCGACAGCAGCTCAGTGCGTCTTTGCCAGGGCTGCGAACTTCCCGTAGATAAAATGGACATCCCTTTAGGGAAATCAGCTTACTGCCCAAGATGCGGAACTCAGCTTTATAGAGGCGGTACCCCTAGCCTCTCTGGAAACCTAGCAATCGCAATTACCTGCTTATTGCTGTTTATCCCATCGCACTTTTTTGAATTCATCAGTATTCGCCTGATTGGCGTCATGATACCCGCGACGTTACCATCGGGTGTTTTTACCTTAATGGGCGAAGGCTTTCCTCTACTTGGTTTGCTGATCCTGTTCTGCAGTTCGATCGCTCCGTTGCTCGTGTGTACATCGGTACTCATTACCCATTTATCATTGCGATTCAAATTTTTTACACCATTTAGGTATGCGTTAGCCATCATCCAGACATTAAAACATTGGATGATGTTGGATGTGTTTCTGGTAAGTTTGGCGGTCTCATGTTTCAAACTGCAAGATTACTCAGATATTTTTGTCGGCCCTGGATTGGTTGGCCTCATTCTTCTGCAGCTTTTCAGTGTATTGTTGGTAAGCCGCATCAGCGTGCGTCGCTACTGGGAAGCTTGGACAAAAGAATCTGACTACTCATTTACTGAAAGTAAGAACGTACACTGTCACAACTGCCACCTATCTCAACCGGATGGGCATACTTGCGTGCGTTGTCACCATGACTTATACCACCGCAAGCCCTACTCTATACAGAAGACATGGGCACTGTTGTTTGCCGCATCAGTGGCTATTGTGCCAGCCAACGTCATTCCGATTTCTATCCTTATCACCAACGGACAAAGGCTAGAAGACACAATAATTTCCGGTGTCGCGTCGCTAATAAATAGCGATATGTATGGCATTGCAGCGATCATTTTCATTGCCAGTATCGTCGTTCCCGTCGCGAAAATACTGGGCCTCGCGTACATCTTAATCTGTATCAAGATGAAGCGTACGATTTACCACAGACAACGTATGACCATCTATTTCATCGTGAAATGGGTGGGAAAATGGTCGGTTATGGATCTATTCGTTATTTCGATCATGATGACCTTGGTCGACCGCGGACAAATTTTAAACTTTACACCAGGTTATGGTGCAGTCGCTTTTGGCGTCGTGGTTGTTCTCACGATGCTAGCAGCGGAAAGCTTAGATCCTAGGCTAATTTGGGATAACTACACCTCTAAAGATGAGTCAGTGAATGAACAACGATAACCAATCACAAACGTCATATTCACCAGAAGTAAGGAAAAACAAAGGCATCTCACCTTTGTGGATTCTGCCGATATTAACCGTCGCCTTAGCCGGTTGGTTGGTCATGAAATCGATACACGATGCTGGGCAACGTGTGCAAATATACTTCTCAGATGCCGCAGGTTTAGTCGCAGGTCGAACAACGATTCGTTACCAAGGCTTAGAAGTGGGTATGGTGCGCGACATCACTTTATCCAAAGATCTATCGAGCATCTATGTCGATGCAGACATCTACCCTGAAGCGAAGAAGCTACTCTCAAAAGGCACTCGTTTCTGGCTTGTAAAACCGACAGCAAGTTTGTCGGGTATCTCTGGGTTAGATGCACTTGTTTCAGGTAACTATATCGCTATACATCCTAGCGAAACTAAAGAAGAGCCAGAAACCGTTTTTCAGGCTTTAGAGTCGTCCCCTTCTGATTTGCTGGCTTCTGAAGGTCTAAACATCTCATTGACGACCAAAGATCTAGGTGGTGTGTCTGTTGGCTCTCAAATCGTTTATCGTAAAATCCCCATTGGTGAGGTTTACAACTACCAGCTAAACGACAACGCTAAATCCGTAACCATTCAAGCGTCAATTAAAGATGAATACAGCCATATCATTACCGATCAAAGCCGTTTTTGGAATGTAAGTGGCTTAGGTGCCAGTATTGGCTTTTCTGGTGTTGATGTTCGCTTAGAGAGCCTAAGTGCATTGCTTGGCGGTTCAATTGCGGTCGACTCTCCAGGAGAAGGCCAACCGGTTGAGATGAATACTAAGTTCAAACTCTACCCAGATCTGAAAACAGCGGGTCGAGGTATCTCTATCAAGATTGCCGTTCCCGATGATAATAAAATCAGTGCAACGGGTGCTCCGATCATGTATCGCGGCATTGAAATCGGTCAAATCACTGATTTATCGCTAAGTGAAGGGCGTGAAAACGTCGTTGCATCTGCCGCTATCCAACCGGCATTCAGTGACTTTTTAAACAGCGGCAGTAAATTCGTTCTAGAAGAGGCTGAATTGTCGCTTACTGGCATGAAAAACATTGCCAATTTAGTGACAGGTAACTTTTTAACCTTGGTACCGGGTGAAGGTGAAAAGGCGCGTCGATTTACTGCAATCCGCAAAAATGAATTCAGTCAGGAACAAGAGAAATCCGTTGCGATTCGCTTAACGTCGAACAATTCGTTCGGGTTAGATGTCGGTACACAACTTCTCTACAAAGGCATTGCCGTTGGCTCTATCATCCATGTGGGATTAGTTGATGGTGTTGGTACGGGCTCTGAAAAACACGAAGTCTTCATGGATGCACTTATCGATAATGAGTATGCGCACCTTATCAAAAGCCACAACCGTTTCTTTGTGACAGGTAGTGCGACTGCAGAGCTAACCGAATCAGGCTTGAGTGTTACGGTCCCACCAGCAAAACAGCTTCTTACCGGCTCGATTAGCTTTGTGAGTGAAGGTAAATCTGAAGCTCGAACGGACTACCAACTTTTCCAAAGTAAGTCGTTAGCAGAAATTGCTAAGTTTAATCAGTCTGGTTCAAAGACACTTTCTTTGTTTGCCAGTGAGTTACCTTCAATATCTAAAGGCAGCCCACTCCTCTACCGCAACCTACAAGTGGGTAGTATTTCTGATTTTCAGCTTGCCGACGGTGGCGTAAGAATCAAAGTCACAATCGAAAATCGTTACACGCACTTACTCAACAAGCACACTGTTTTCTGGAACCGATCAGGCGTTGAGGTTGATGCGTCGCTATCGGGTATCAGCATTAAAGCGGCACCAGTTAAAACCCTTATCCAAGGCGGTATTGCTTTTGACTCTCTGCCAGGAATCGACAACAAACTTGGTGATGTGTGGAAGCTTTACAAAGATTCAAAATCTGCCCGAAAGTTTGGCCGCGCCATTACTATCACCTCTTCTGGCGATCAAGAAGTCAGCAAGGGCATGGCGATCAAATATCAAGGTGTCACTGTTGGTGAGGTTACTTTAGTGATTCCGAACTTCAACAAGGGCGGTATTGAAATTACTGCGCGTATTTTACCTGAGTACGTCGACAAGATTGCCGTGACGAACAGTCACTTCTGGTTGGCAGAACCTGAGATTGGCCTTAATGGCATCAAAAACGTCTCTGCGCTGCTCTCTAAACACATCAACGTAGACCCGGGCAAAGGTGAAAGAAACACGAAATTTGAGCTTAGCAAAGGACCTGTGCAGCCTGAAGGCAAGATATTCCAACTGCAAAGCGAAACGCGCGGCTCAGTATCTGAAGGTACACCTATCCTATTCCGTGAACTAGAAATTGGCAGTGTTATAGATGTTCAGCTGGGCGAGTTTGCTGATCGCATCATATCTACGATTCAAATAGAACCTGACTACGCGTATCTAATCCGCGCAAACACCGTGTTCTGGAACGTGTCGGGCGTCGATGTCTCTATCGGCCTGTCAGGCGCAAACATCAAAGCCGGAACGGTAGACAGCTTGTTAAGAGGTGGTATTACATTCTCAACGCCACCGACAAATGAACTTCAACCAGTAGCAAGCGAAGATCAGTCTTTCTACCTCTATCCTCAAGCCGAAGATGAGTGGAAATCATGGAGAACCGCAATTCCTCGTCCATAGAGTGAACTCTCTGACGTTTCTGGAAGATTAATTCTTCATCAAAATGCAGCCATTAGGCTGCATTTTTGTTGTTTGCTGCAAATATGGTTTAGGACGGCCTCATTTTGCTTTAAACTCCCCGCATTAATGCAATAAATCGAGATACTCTTTTGCACGCTAACGTATATATTCCTGAAGAATTCCTAACGCACATCGAAGCAATCATGCCTAGTCATCTAGATATGGCTTCTTTTGTTGCGTCATGCCAAAAACCACTTCGTAAAAGTATTCGAATCAACACATTGAAAATCAGTGTTGAAGACTTCCTAGTACGAGCAAAAGAGAAAGGCTGGGAACTGGAACCTGTACCTTGGTGTGAAACGGGCTTTTGGATTACAGCGGACGAAAGTGAAGCGCCACTAGGTAATACGGCAGAACACATGTCTGGTCTTTTCTACATCCAAGAAGCCAGCTCGATGATGCCACCCTCGGCACTTTTCCAAGGCGAAGCTGATTACCAAGCGGTGCTAGACACTGCGGCTGCACCCGGCTCTAAAACAACGCAAATCGCTGCGCTAATGAATAATCGCGGTGTATTGGTTGCCAATGAGTATGCAGCAAGCCGTGTGAAAGTCCTTCACGCTAACATCGAACGTTGTGGCGTTCGTAATGCCGCTCTAAGTAACTTTGACGGTCGAGTTTTTGGTGGTTGGTTACCAGAACAGTTTGATGCTGTGTTGCTAGACGCACCCTGCTCTGGCGAAGGTACCATTCGTAAAGACGCCGATGCGATGAAGAACTGGACGTATCAATCTGTGGTCGATATTGCCGACACGCAAAAAGATCTGATTGAAAGTGCATTCCATGCTCTTAAACCTAATGGTGTTTTGGTTTACTCAACGTGTACGCTTAGCACCGAAGAGAACCAACAAGTGTGTCATCACTTAAAAGAAACCTTTGGTGATGCGGTTGAATTTGAATCTCTTGAATCACTATTCGACAACGCAAAAGCAACCACGACAGAGGAAGGCTTTCTACACATCTTCCCTCAAGTTTATGACTCAGAAGGTTTCTTTGTTGCACGTATCCGTAAATTAGCGTCTGTTACTCCACCAGAAGTTAAAAAACGTATGGGTAAATTCCCATTTGAAAAAGCATCAAAGAAAACTCAACAAGAAGTCGCTGAACAACTAATGAGTACTCTCGATATCGAATTGCCAAGCGATACTCAGGTTTGGATTCGCGACAAAGACGTTTGGCTATTCCCAGAAGCGCTAGAGCCTATGATCGGTGAGTTCCGTTTTTCTCGCATGGGAATCAAGATCGCCGAAACCCATAAAAAAGGTTACCGCTGGCAGCACCAAGTGGCGACAACGCTTGCAACAGGTAATGAAGCTAATGTTGTCGAGCTAAGCATTGAAGATGCTCGTGAATGGTTCATGGGACGCGATGTTCGCCCTGAAGGCTTGTCTGGCAAAGGTGAAGTACTAGTGAAGTACAACGGTGCAATCATCGGCCTTGGTAAATGGGTTGGCAACCGAGTGAAGAACGGTTTACCACGCGAGTTAGTGCGCGATAAGAACCTATTCTAAAGCTTTCTCCCTGTATACAGCTAGATAAACAAAAGCCCAAACAACGTTAATTGTTTGGGCTTTTTCTATTCTATCGGCCATATAAGTCAGTGTGCGAGCGCTTGTAAATCAACAACTAATTACATAAATATCAATTCAAGCCACTATTTCCAAAAAGAAAAATCGCACTTTAGAGAATCTAAACTAGACTTCAATCTAACAGTCAAAAGATTAAGACGATTAGCGTAGGCTCTTCGGAGCCCTTTCCCCTAAGCCCAAACAGGAAGGTTTGGGCTTTTTTTTGACCGAAAGGACCGCTTACTTAACTAAGCTGATACCTTCTTTGTCGATAGTGATCTTGCCAGATTTGTATAGACCACCAATTGTCTTCTTGAACGTACCTTTGCTGGTTCTGAATGCAGAGAAAATAACTTCAGGAGAAGACTTATCATTCAAAGGCAGGTAACCGCCTTTCTTCTCAAGCAGGTCAAGAACCTTAGTGCTTAGGTCATCCATCTTAGCCACACCAACCTTCTGAAGAGACAAATCAATCTTACCGTCTTCTTCACGAACGTTTTTAATGTAGCCTTTTAGTGTTTTACCAATGAACAGCTTACCGATGATGTCAGATGGGAAAACCATACCCCAGTGTTCACCGTTCACGATCGCTTTGTAACCCAATTGGCTGCGCTCAGCGATAATGAGATCAACTTGCTCATTTTGCTTATAAGTAGCAGGCGTGTTGTCTAACCATTTGTTGAACTTCGTTGTACCAACGATACGGCTCGATGCTTTATCGATATACACATATACTAAGATTGACTGGCCTTCGTTTAAACGGCCACGCTGCTCGCTGAAAGGAACAAGAAGGTCTTTACCTTTCACGCCCCAGCTCATGAATGCACCAGTGCTGTTAACACCTTCAACCGTCATCAAACCAAACTGGCCTACTTGAGCGATTGGTTTTTCAGTGGTTGCAGCGATCTGGTTGTCAGAATCAATGTATAAGAAAACATCTAGCTTTTGACCAATTTCAACACCTTCAGGAGTAAATCGTTTCGGCAGCAACACGGTTCCATAGTCGCTCGCGTCAAGGAATACACCGAAGTCTGCTTGTTTTACTACTTCTAAGTTGTTTATTTGACCAATATTAATCATCAAGGTTGTCTCTACTTTAAATTTGGCGGAGATTATACGTGATCTCTGATATGCTTTCGCTAGTTTCATTCATATTTTTACATTCTAGGAGACATCGTTGATCACCGTTGATAAACAAGATGCGATAACACTCAAAATTAACCATGCCATGGCTAAGACCAAAAAGCTCGACATGGACGTTTATCTATTCATTCCCGGTGAACTTGGACTGACTCCTGAAGTGCTTTCTGAAAGTGCCTTTTTCTACAGCTCAATCACTCAAAAACGTGCCTACTATAGTGACAAAACACTTTTACCTTTGGTACACAGTCGCTTGGCAAAACGTGGACGCTTATCTACAACACAGTATCGTGTCAGTTTGAGTCTGTTTGCCTACCAATATGTTATCGCGTTAGATAAAGCAGTCAGCAGCTTAAATAAAACTGATAGTGACGACGTAACGGCTGATGAAGTAGATGAAGTCATTGAATTGGCTTTAGATATCTTGAAGAAGCTACGCCGAAGCATCCCTTACGAAGAAAATCTCAAGCGCTACTACGCTAATATCGATAACTACCTATCTTGGTATACCGAACAAAAGTTCCTATCGCTAGTTTCACACATGCCACGAGGTAGTGAGTATTCAACGATTAAAGAACGACTCTTAACGCTTTGTGATAAAGAGACCGCGCACCGTAAACTGAACCGCTACAACTCAGCAAGAGTTCGAGAGGACGTTACCCGCTTGAGTAACAAGATGCGTTTGCTGCGTCGTTTGATTGAACACCCTATCGTGCTTAAAGAAAAGACAACGTCGATGGGTAAGAACGTTAAGCGTGCCGTGAAAGGCATCGCGACCGGTTTGGTGATGGTTGTCGTGACCACTACTGTGATCTTGGCTCGTGACTTTCTTGGTGAGATTACCGCCTCTTTCATCGTGGCAATGTCTTTCATTTACGCACTGCGTGAGATCTTTAAAGATGACTTGAGAGACATCCTTTGGCGCTGGCTGCGTAAAGGCAAGCCAAAATGGAAGCGTCGTTACTATGATCCAACGACCAACAAGTCAGTAGGCCATAAACTGGAATGGTTGGACTACGCAAATTTTTCTAAGCTTGCAGATCGCATTCAGTCGATCCGTAAAAAGCGTGTGGTACAACGTGAAGAGCAAATCTTGCATTACCGCTCTCATACTGAGATGTCGACATCGACCTTTATGAGTGGTTATGAGGAGACTCGTGAAACGTTATCGATCAGCCTAAGAGCGCTGACACGGTTGATGGATAAAGGCTCAAACAAGATCTACCGCTTGAATGAAGGACAAGTGAGCCGCGAATCAGTAGAAAAGCGTCATCTTCTCAACCTGATCATTAAAGAGAACAACCATGATAACGAACCAACCTACTACCGTTGGAAGATCGTTATGAACCGTTCAAAAATAGTTGATATTGAGCAGATCACTCAAGAGTCATAGAGCCGTTATAAAGTTCTCTATAACGGTATGTGGAAACCATTCACATACCGTTGTTTTATCTCTTCAACGTTACCCATGACTTCTAAACCAAAATCTATTATTTAATCGCTATTTTCTTGAAGGGACTTTCTTAATTGAAAGCGTAAGCGTGAACTCCGCCATCAGCTCGTCACCATGTAAAGATGGGCAAGTCGCGATAATGGTTACGGGTTGATTGACCCGTTCTCCGGTCGACATGGTTTCTGCCAGCATAGTGTTGATCAGCTCACCGTCGTTACAAGTGAAATGCACATCACCTTCAGGGCGCTTCAAAAAGTTACCCGTCACCTCTTTAAAAGCCAACGAGATCTTTTCACCTTGCTGCTGAGATTTGCTCATCGCAAGAAACCCACCCGCGACATCCGCACCTACAGCCAAAACGCCAAAGTACATACTGTTAAGGTGATTCTTAGTACGCCTTCTAAGCGGGATTTTCACTTCAACATGTTGGTTGTCCAACGCGAGTAGTTTTGGTCGGCACAACCAGATAAGTGGGACTTTGAAAAAGCCAAACATGCTTAAGTAGAAATTTGCTTTTTGTAGAGGGGTCAACATTCGAATTACCTAGCCAAGTTAGTCATCAGACCAGTTAATCGACTAGCGATAAGAATGTCAAAAAAATGTTATAAAAAAGAGATATCATCGCACAATGATATCTCTTTCATTCTCAAAGCATTAGCGCCTTAAGTCGGCTTATCAGGCAAGCTAATCGATTTACGCAGTCACGACCGTTTCTACGCATTCAAGATCAGCTATGTAACCTTGTAGACGTGGGTAATCCACTAAGCCTTGAGTTACTAGCAGCACTGGCTTCTTCGCGTTCAGGGTTGCTTTAACAATCATATCCAACAAGGTAATAACCGCTTCGTTTTGTGGATCAAAAGCGTGCTGCTGAGCTTCATTGTGTTTGTCTACGCCTAAAGTGAAAGACGCTAAGCTATCAACGTTTACCACTACACCATCGAAGTAATGCAGTAAACGTTCGCTCAGTAGCACTGCAGACGGCACATCGCACGAGAACAGTACTTTCAAACCGTTAAGGCCGCGTGGTAGCCCTTGCTCGGCAAGCAGGTCAATAATCTTAGCGGCATCGCTTAACGCACGAACGTAAGGCACAACTACTTCAACGTTGATGCCCTGCTCACGTAATGCCTTAATAACCTGACATTCTAAAGCGAAAGCCTTGCTGTATTCTGGTGTCGCGTAACGAGCAACGCCACGAACACCTAGTGCAGGGTTAATCTCTTCAGCTTCACAGTTCCCGCCAAGTAGCGAACGGAAGCCATAGCTGTCTGCACTACTTAATGCGATACGAACAGAAGTGTGATTTGGCTGAACGGCAGCTTGAATGGCAATCACTAAGGTCGAAACAAAATGCTCATCGACAGTTTTATCGCCAAGGATCGCATCTAAAGACGTTTTTTCAATATCAGTCAAAGTATCTAAGTGACTCTCGATACTTGGGTGATAAAAGACACGATCCATCACCAATTCTGATAGTGAAACGTATAAGTGGTTGGAATTATTATTATCGTTATAAGAAGGCAGCACATCACCTAAGACAAGTTCTGGGTGCAAAGTGCTTTGATTTTCTTGAGTCATTGCTGCTCCAGCATTTTTATGTTGTGTTCAAACGAAAATACCGATAGCTGCCTGTTAATACAAGTGAAAATCCCTTATTTGACGCTGGCCTGCTGATAAAAATAAGAATATTAGCAATAACTGAGATAACTTTGACTCAATAGAGTTTATTCCTCTGTTCAATTCCGTTATCTTAACCACTTCGCAATAGAATAAAAAAGCTATCACATGCCATTAAAAACTGATGAGTTGAGAACCCAAGCTCTGGGTCCTATGCCAACTCCTGCCGAACTAGGCAATGCACACCCTATTACTGACGACGTTGCTGAGCGCATTAAAAATTCTCGCCGCCAAATCGAAGATATCCTAACTGGTCGTGATAACCGCCTATTAGTTATCGTAGGCCCTTGCTCTGTTCACGATACAGATGCGGCACTTGATTACGCTGAGCGCCTAAGCAAAATTCAAGACCAGTACAAAGATGAACTGTTCGTTGTAATGAGAACCTACTTCGAGAAGCCTCGTACTGTTGTAGGTTGGAAGGGTTTGATTACAGATCCTAACCTTGATGGTTCATACGCACTTGAAACAGGCTTGAACAAAGCTCGTAAGCTTCTGCTAGATATCAACAAGCTTGGCCTAGCTACCGCGACTGAATTCCTTGATATGATCACAGGTCAGTACATTGCAGACCTTATCACTTGGGGTGCGATTGGCGCTCGTACAACTGAATCTCAGATTCACCGTGAAATGGCTTCTGCACTGTCTTGCCCTGTTGGCTTCAAGAACGCGACCAACGGCAACATCAAGATTGCTATCGATGCAATTCGTGCAGCACATGCTTCACACTACTTCTACTCTCCAGATAAGAACGGCCGCATGACGGTTTACCGTACTTCTGGCAACCCATACGGTCACGTTATTCTACGTGGTGGTGATAAAGGCCCTAACTTCGACGCTGAATCTGTAGATACTGCATGTAAGCAACTGGCTGAATTCGATCTACCTCAACGTTTGGTTGTAGACTTTAGCCACGCTAACTGTCAGAAGCAACACCGTAAGCAGTTAGAAGTTGCACAAGACATTTGTGAGCAAATTAAATCTAACAAGAACCAAATTGCAGGCATTATGGCAGAGAGCTTCATTATTGAAGGCAACCAGCCAATGACAGACATTAACAACCTAGAATATGGCAAGTCGATTACTGACCCATGCCTAAGCTGGGAAGATACTGCAACAATGCTAGACATGCTTGCAACAGCAATTAAAGATAGAAACTTAGCTTAAGGAAACAACACAATGCCATCATTTGACATTATCTCTGAAGTAGAAGCAGTAGAACTGCGTAACGCAGTAGACAACGCAAACCGTGAACTATCGACTCGTTTCGATTTCCGCGGCGTTGACGCAAGCTTTGATTACAAAGATGAATCAGTAAAATTGACTGCTCAAGACGATTTTCAACTGAAGCAAATGCGCGATATCCTTCGCAGCAACCTAACGAAGCGTAATGTTGATCCTAACGCGATGGAAGCGAAAGCGGCAGACCAAACAGGTCGCACTTGGCACCAAACGGTTATCTTTAAGCAAGGCATTGAAACTGATGTCGCTAAGAAGATCGTTAAGCTAATCAAAGACAACAAAGTTAAAGTTCAAGCTTCTATCCAAGGCGACAAAGTTCGTGTTACTGGTAAGAAGCGTGATGACCTACAAGCTGTTATGGCTCTAGTTCGCGGCGGTGAACTTGGTCAACCTTTCCAGTTTGACAACTTCCGCGACTAATTATTGAGTTTGAGCGACCGCCTATTTGGGTTGCTCATTCATCAGCACAATGTCGTGTTTGAAATAGCAAAAAGCCACTTCTCGAAGTGGCTTTTTATTTATCTGGTCCAGCTTTAGTTTTATTCCGAGCCTCTAGCCGATTTCAAACAACCAGAAAGCTCTCATTTCAACTAGAAGCAATTACCTCAACTGAGTACTTGGGCTGCTGACAATTTTAGATCTTTGCCGACCAACAGATTAAACTCTACGCTTGCTGGTGGAATAAACACACACACTCGTAATTTCTCTGCTCTTGCTTGCTCAAGCTTTGTTGATAGCTCTCCGCTGTTGGCGTAGCTCTCTCTTTCTGCATCTCGGCGGCACAGGTCGATAAATTCAAATGGACAATCGCTCGGTGAAAGTACGAGCTCTGCCTCCTGCATCAAACGTAAAGCCTTCATAGACAACAGCTCGACATCTTGCTCGAATTCAATCCAAGTGACCTGCCCTTCGCTATCAATGCCTTCGGTTAGCGCTTGCTGGTAGTAAGACTCTAACTGCTCTCTGTCATTCACCTGCTCGATAAAGCTGGATGACAAGAAACGCTCCCAAAATTTACGACGCTCGTCGACGGTTGGGAATGACTCTTTGATTGAATTGCGTTTTGATGCACCGAAGTCTGCTATCAAACCTATGTTTTGTGGCAATACCGTTTCGAGTTTTTCTCTGATATTTCTTACTAAAACAGGTGATGCCCCGCCACTAGAGATGGCAATTTGGATTCTGCCGCGATTTATCATCGAAGGTGTGATGAAGTCGCAGTAAGGAAGATCGTCAACCACATTGACTAAAATGCCCAGTTTTTTCGCATCATTATACACTTGGTGATTCAAGCTTGGGTTGTCTGTTGTGGCCCAAACCTGCAAGTAATTTTTCGATATGATCTGTGACGAGTAAAAGTTTTGAACCCAGTGAAGCTTGTTCTCGTCCACAAGCTGCTTTAAGTAAGGCGCTACCTTGGGAGACACCAAAGTCACATCCGCTCCCGCTCGTAGTAAGCTATCGACTTTACGGCAAGCAACCTCACCCCCACCAACCACTAAGATTGGCTTATTTTCTACATCCAAAAACATTGGGAAATAACGCATGTTCTTCCTTGAGACTACTTCAATAACTATTCAGCCATGCTACCAAATTTGGAGCATATTCATAACTATCGAAGTGTAATAAAAATATTTATTGACCAAATTTCAACATTTCTTAAGTTTAATATTTCATCATTGTGATGTTTATTCAGAATATTTATCTAGTCGATTATCAATATAAAAATCTAAATCTCGTTGCACCAACAGTGTGAACCGTTGCACTATTTACATTCACTTAACATTTGGTCATTCTAATTGTGTTCGGATTTGTGATTTCATTCAAAATTCTTTTTAAATTATACATTTGTGAAACTACGGATCCTTTCCTAACCTTATAAACAGTTGTTTAAATCGCACACAGTTTCATTTGCAAAATGCAACTCGTTTAATTTGAACAACAAGGTCATAGAAAACGCAACACATAAGAGAAACTCAAACGAGCACGAGTATCAGGTGTCACCTGGTTAACAAGGAAGGATACAAATGACAAATAAACTAACACTTCTTGCTTCAGTAGTAGCTGCATCAACTGCGATGATGGCAACATCGGCATCAGCGGCAGAAAGCACTCTGGACAAAGTCACATCTCAAGGTTTTCTAACTTGTGGTGTAAGTACCGGTCTTCCAGGGTTCTCTAACCCTAACTCAAAAGGTGAATGGGAAGGAATTGATGTTGAGTATTGTCAAGCTCTTGCAGCGGCTGTACTCGGTGACAAGACTAAAGTTAAGTATGTACCTCTAACAGCAAAAGAGCGTTTTACTGCGCTTCAATCTGGCGAAATCGACGTACTATCTCGTAACACAACATGGACATTACATCGTGACACTGCTCTAGGTCTGAACTTCGTAGGCGTTAACTACTACGATGGTCAAGGCTTCATGGTTAAGAAAGAACTTGGCCTAACAAGTGCTCAAGAGCTTGATGGCGCTTCTGTATGTGTTCAATCAGGTACAACAACTGAACTTAACCTAGCCGATTACTTCCGTAACAGTGGCATGTCTTACAAGCCAGTGGTATTCGATACGGCAGCACAAACATCGAAAGGTTTCGACGCAGGTCGTTGTGACGTACTAACAACTGACCAATCTGGTCTATACGCACTTCGCCTAAACCTAGCTGATCCTAAATCTGCAGAAGTACTTCCTGAAATCATCTCTAAAGAGCCTCTAGGCCCTGTTGTTCGTCAAGATGATGATCAATGGTTTAACGTTGCTAAGTGGACACTTTCAGCAATGATTAACGCGGAAGAATACGGCATCTCCTCTAAAAATGCAGACGAAATGCTTAAGTCAAAAGATCCAAACATCAAACGTATTCTTGGTGTAGACGGTCCTAAAGGTAAAGGCCTTGGCATTCGCGACGACTGGGGTTACCAAGTAATTAAGCAAGTTGGTAACTACGGTGAGAGTTTTGAGCGTACTGTTGGTACAGGTTCTCCACTTCAAATCTCTCGTGGTGTAAATGCATTATGGAATGCGGGCGGCTTTATGTACGCTCCACCAATCCGTTAATAAATTTTCAAGCATCAATTAGGGCGGAGTTTTCCGCCCTATTTATTAAATGGATTTGAGGTTATAGTAGTATGAAACCTAATGAAACTATTTCTCCAGCTCAGGCAAAGCCACAGCCCAAAAGTGCCAACTTATTTTACAACCCCACTTTTCGCTCCATCATTTTCCAAATTATCGCCGTCGGGGCGCTTTGTGCTTTCTTTTACACGATTGTAAATAATGCACTCACAAACTTAGATTCCCGTGGTATCACCACTGGTTTTGATTTTCTCTCCCAAGAAGCTGGTTTTGGTATCGGCTTAACACTGATTGAATACGACGAGACCTTCTCATACGGTCGTACATTCTTTATCGGTCTTCTCAATACCGCTTTGGTTTCAGTACTCGGCATCATGCTAGCGACAGTGCTGGGCTTTAGTATGGGTATCGCTAGACTCTCTTCAAACTGGCTAGTTAGCCGATTTGCAGCTGTCTACATTGAGATATTCCGAAATATCCCTCTGCTATTACAAATCTTTTTCTGGTATTTCGCCGTTCTACAAGCCTTGCCTTCTGCTCGTCAAAGTATGAGTCTAGGTGAAGCAATTTTCTTGAACGTACGCGGGTTGTACTTCCCTGCTCCAGTCTTTGAGCAAGGCAGTAGCATTGTCATCGCATCATTGATTGTCGGTATTATCGCTACGTTTATTATCAACATCTGGGCTAAGAACAGACAGAAACTGACCGGCCAACAAACACCGATGTTGCGAATTGCAGCTGCGTTGATTTTAGGCTTACCGTTGATAACTTACTTTGTTATGGGCATGCCTATCTCTGCAGATTACCCTGTGTTGAAAGGGTTTAACTTCAAGGGTGGTGTTACGATAATCCCTGAGCTTGCTGCATTGATGCTCGCTTTAAGTATCTATACAGCAGCGTTCATTGCTGAGATTGTTCGTTCAGGTATTAACGCGGTAAACCATGGGCAAACTGAGGCTGCGATGTCTCTAGGCATCCCACGTTCTAGAACTCTAAAGCTTGTCATTATTCCACAAGCATTAAGAATCATTATCCCACCACTAACCAGTCAGTATCTAAACCTGACCAAAAACTCATCACTTGCGATGGCCATTGGTTATCCTGATCTTGTCTCTGTATTTGCAGGAACAACACTTAACCAAACTGGACAAGCTATCGAAGTAATCGCGATGACAATGGGCGTCTACCTAACCTTGAGCCTATTAACGTCCGCTCTAATGAACATATACAACCGCAAAGTAGCGTTGGTGGAGAGATAAGATGAGTACACATCAATTTCAACCTGATCTTCCGCCTCCAGCGAATACCGTTGGGCCAGTCGGTTGGTTAAGAAAAAATCTATTTAATGGACCTATTAACAGCGTCGTCACTGTGATTCTTGCTTACTTTGCTTTCACCCTATTATGGGCAATAGCGGATTGGGCATTCATCAGTGCCGACTGGATAGGAACCACACGCGATGCCTGTACTAGCGAAGGCGCTTGTTGGGTTTTTATCAGCGTTCGTTGGGACCAATTCATGTATGGCTTCTACCCAGAAGCTGAACTGTGGCGACCTCGCCTCTTCTACGCAACGTTGGCCATTTTTGTAGCCTTACTGGCTTATGAAAAAACACCTAAACGTACGTGGATTTGGTTGTTCTTCGTCAACATCTACCCATTTATCATTGCCGGCTTGCTATACGGTGGCGTCTTTGGGTTAGAAGTTGTTGATACCCATAAATGGGGCGGCCTATTGGTTACACTGGTCATCGCACTTGTTGGTATTGTAGTGTCACTCCCTATTGGTGTTGCACTTGCTCTTGGGCGTCGCTCAGAGATGCCGATCATTCGCAGTATGTGTACCGTATACATCGAAATTTGGCGTGGCGTACCGCTCATTACAGTTCTATTCATGGCTTCAGTAATGCTGCCACTCTTTTTATCAGAAGGGACAGAAACCGATAAGCTCATTCGAGCACTTGTAGGGGTAGTTCTATTCAGTGCAGCCTACATGGCCGAAGTAATTCGAGGTGGTCTACAAGCAATACCAAAAGGCCAATACGAAGCAGCTGATGCTCTGGGGTTAAGCTACTGGAAAAAGACTGGGCTTATCATTCTACCTCAAGCTCTTAAAATCACGATTCCTTCAATTGTGAACACCTTCATTGGTTTGTTTAAAGATACCAGTCTTGTTTTGATTATTGGTATGTTTGATGTACTAGGAATTGGCCAAGCCGCGAATACCGACCCTGAATGGCTTGGGTATTCAACAGAAAGTTATGTATTTGTCGCGTTAGTGTTCTGGGTGTTTTGTTTTGGCATGTCGAGATATTCGATATGGCTAGAAAACAGACTTCACACCGGTCACAAACGATAATTAACAAGATCAAGGACGTATTATGACGCAGCAGACAGAAAACAACTCTCAAGGTCTTATGATCGAGTTGAAAGACATGAACAAGTGGTACGGTGAATTCCACGTACTTAAGAACATCAATTTAGAAGTTAAAAAAGGCGAGAAAATCGTTATCTGTGGCCCTTCAGGCTCTGGTAAATCAACGATGATCCGCTGCATCAACCGATTAGAGGAGCACCAAAAAGGTCATATCTTCGTTTCAGGCAATGAATTAACGGAAGACCTAAAGAACATCGAAGCCGTGCGTAGAGATGTCGGCATGTGTTTCCAACACTTCAATCTGTTTCCACATCTGACGGTATTAGAGAACTGTACTCTGGCTCCAATCTGGGTCAAAAAGATGCCAAAAGAAGAAGCCGAAGCGATTGCAATGAAGTACCTAGAGCGCGTAAAAATCCCTGAGCAAGCGGACAAGTTCCCAGGTCAGCTTTCAGGTGGTCAACAGCAGCGTGTAGCTATCGCTCGCTCTTTGTGTATGAACCCTCAAGTGATGCTGTTTGATGAGCCAACGTCGGCGCTCGATCCAGAAATGGTTCGTGAGGTGTTAGACGTAATGGTTGAGCTTGCAGAAGAAGGCATGACGATGCTTTGTGTAACGCACGAGATGGGCTTTGCTAAAGAGGTCGCGGATCGCGTTATCTTCATGGATGCCGGTGAAATCATAGAAGAGAACAACCCTGTCGATTTCTTTGAAAACCCACAATCAGACAGAACGCAGAACTTCTTAAGCCAAATCTTACACCACTAATGTGTTATGATGCATAAACTACAGAGGCGGCTTAGGTCGCCTCTTTGTTTTCAGTGTTATAATTAGTTTTTCAAGATTATAAACAGCGATTCAGTGCGATTAAAATTGAACAACGAACCTTAACTGCACTTTAAGAAATACTTTGTTACACCTTCAGAAACACTTAACCGACTATTTTGATTATTATTTTACGTATACAAGAGGAATGAGAGACTTGATTTTTCGAACTTTCACCCCCATAAATGTACTAATAACTATTGAAGTCACCTTACGAGGAAGATTATGAACAGCCCTATGTTTTCACGCACAGCATCTCAAGAAAGTGCTCTGCAAACCAATAAAGTGTTGCGTAACACCTACGCATTACTGTCTATGACACTACTTTGGTCTGCTGTTGTAGCAGGCGTATCCATGGCGATGAACCTTCCTCGCCCGGGTCTTATTATCATGCTAGTTGGCTTCTACGGCCTACTTTTCCTAACAGAAAAGAACCGTGACAACAGCATGGGTCTAGTCTTCACATTCCTATTTACAGGTTTCTTAGGCTACACCATCGGTCCAATCTTAAACATGTACGTTGGCGCAGGCATGGGTGATGTCATCCTAACTGCACTTGGCGGTACAGCACTGGCGTTTATGGGCGCATCAGCTTACGCACTAACAACTAAGCGTGACCTGTCGTTCCTTAATGGCATGCTATTAGCGGGTTTCGTAGTACTACTTGTAGGTATGGTTGCAAACATCTTCCTACAAATGCCTCTACTATCATTGGCAATGAGCGGTATGTTCATCCTGTTCTCGACTGGTGTTATCTTGCTTACAACGCAAAACATCATTCGTGGCGGTGAAACAAACTACATCTCTGCAACGATCAGCTTGTACGTATCGATCTACAACATCTTCATCAGCCTACTAAGCATCCTAGGCATCATGGGCAGCGACGACTAATCGTTCCCATCATTGAAGAATATCTAGCCCAAGAGCCTACCTCTTGGGCTTTTTTGTATCTATAAGTACGATATTTCATTGGATAGCTACAATTTCTGTTGAGAAAGACAAACTTGGTCATGTACCCTATCCGCATAGTTAATTGGATTCTGGATTAAACATGTTTGAATATAACGGCAAGCAAATCGAAACCGACGCTCAAGGCTACCTATTGGATTACACGCAATGGGAAGAAGGCATGATTGAAATTCTTGCTCAAGACGAGGCGATTGAACTTACAGATGCACACTTAGAAGTCGTACATTTTGTAAGGAGCTTTTACGAAGAGTTCAACACCTCACCAGCGGTTCGCATGCTCGTTAAAGCAATGGAAAAAGCTCACGGCCCAGAAAAAGGCAATAGTAAGTACCTTTTCAAGTTATTCAAAAAAGGCCCTGCAAAACAAGCGACCAAGCTCGCCGGTTTACCTAAACCAGCAAAGTGCTTGTAAAACCTAACCCGCTTTAGTTCATTAAGTTACGTTCAATATAAAATACTGTAGTGCTACAACTACAGTATTTTAAACGCCCCTATGCGTACGTCTTGGCGCTCACTATCTTTAACTTGATGCATCACAACGTTGTCTACTGTTGCGCTCGAAGGGCCAATATAGAGCCAAGCATGTAACTTCTCAATTTGCTGACTCTCTCCGACAACTAACACTTCAACTCGACCATCATTTAAGTTCTTTGCATAACCTGAGAGACCCATAGCTTGCGCCTGCCTACTGGTGTGGTAACGGAACCCAACACATTGAACTACGCCTGACACGACAAAAATATATTGTGAACTTTCCATAACGTTGCCTCATAAATTATATGAATGATATAGTCGAGTTTCTATTCATTCACCGCTTATTGGTGGACTTACTTCGAGTATAACGATTATGAAAGAAATCCCATTTCGTTGGATTGACAAATATCTCATTCACCTAAAAATCCAAGAAAAGTTCTATCTACTCTTCTTATTGCCTCTTCTCGCCCTGGTTATATTAACTCTCGTTTTAGATAGTGCCGCGGACTCTTTACTTGCTCACCTTTATCAAGAAGAAATGCTCTTGATGAAAGGGCTTATCGAAGCGGGTCAACTCACTAAAGATCAAGTAGCTCAGCTTGTCAGCAGCTCTGAAACCATCTCTTTAGGCTACGGTGCTGGTTCTGTTTCAGTGATGAATGGAGCGTTCAGCCTAGTTGCTAACCATGACCAAAACCTTTGGTCTGCTCTATCGACGACTCAGGTTTCTATCATCGCTGTAACCCTAACGCTTATCGCACTAGGTGTTTACTACATCATGACCTTTATTGGCGGCGCGATGTTCTCTATGAACAAAGCTCTGAACACGCTTGCGAATGGCGACTTAACTTGCCGCATGAACTACTTCTTAGTTCGTGACGAGTTCAGTGAAATCGCGATTACAATCGATAAAGTTGCGGAGCGTGAACAAAACATGGTTCTATCAATCCAAGAGTCTGTCGCTCTCATGCAGCAGATCAGCTCGGACTTGAACCAGTCAACACAACAAAGTTCAGACATCTCAGGTAACCAACAAGAACACTTGAATAGCTTAGCAAGTGCAACGGAACAAATGGCGGCTACCATTCGCGAAGTCGCTACCCTTGCTCATGCGTCTAGCTCACAAACGATGGACGCTCGCGGCGTTGCTCAGAGCGGTCAAGTCAAGGTTTCAAATACATTGGAGTCTATCTCTAACCTATCTCAAGAGATCCAATCCGCTTCACAAGCAGTAGAAGAGCTTGATGCCAACGCGGCGCAGATCGATGAGGTGGTCGCAACCATCAATGGCATTTCAGAGCAGACCAATCTACTCGCATTGAACGCGGCTATCGAAGCCGCACGTGCTGGCGAGCAAGGTCGTGGATTTGCTGTTGTTGCCGATGAAGTTCGTGCCCTTGCCGGTCGTACTCAGCAAGCAACGGTTGAAATCCAAAGCATGATTGAATCATTACAACGTAACAGTCAATCACTGACCAAGCTGATGGAAGTCACGGTGAACAATGCTAACGAAGGCCAAACACTGATGTCAGAAGTGAACGTCGAGATCGGTTCATTAGCGGAAAAAAACCAGTCTATTTCAGATAGCAGCACTCAAATTGCTACCGCGGCTGAAGAACAAGGCGTAGTCGCTGACAACATTGCACAGAGTGTTGAAGAGATTCGTCATCAGTCAGACAGTATCTGCGAGATGATCAGTAAGAGTAATTCCAATGTTGACCAACTTCGTAAACAAAGTGATACGATGGAAGGTTTGCTGACAGGTCTCAAAGCTTAATACTTATATCTAGCCAGTATGTGCTGATTAATCATTACTAGGGCTGCTTGTGCAGCCCTTTCTTATTTGCTTTTCAACTGTACTTCCTCGACAATACCCCTCCTTCAAATTCAACAAACAGAGTAAATTATGACTCCTTCAATTCATCTAGCTAAAGGCCGTGACAAATCACTACGCCGTAAACACCCATGGGTATTTTCACGCGGTATCGATAAAGTCGAAGGCGAGCCAAAATCAGGTGAAACTGTAGACGTATACACTCAAAATGGTCAGTGGCTTGCAAAAGCGGCTTACTCACCGGAATCTCAAATTCGAGCTCGTGTTTGGACATTTGAAAAAGAAGAAATCAATAAAGCATTCTTCGTAAAACGAATTCAAGACGCGCAATCTTTGCGTGAAGATATCATTGAACGTGATGGTCTAACTGGCTACCGCCTTACTGCAGCAGAGTCTGATGGCCTTCCCGGTATCACAATCGACAAATATCAAGATTTCCTCGTATGCCAATTACTTAGCGCCGGAGCTGAGTTTAATAAGAACATACTTGTTGAAGCTTTAATTGAATGTTTCCCTGACTGCAATATTTATGAGCGTTCTGACGTAGCAGTCCGTAAAAAAGAAGGCTTAGAACAAGTTGTTGGCGTACTTCACGGTGAAGAACCACCTAAATCAGTGGTCATTGAAGAAAACGGTGTGAAAATCAGCGTAAACATTATCGAAGGCCATAAAACGGGCTTCTATATGGACCAACGTGATAGCCGTAAAGAATCGATGAAATACGTTAAAGGCAAAGATGTCCTTAACTGTTTCTCATATACAGGTGGCTTTGGCCTTTACGCACTTAAAGGCGACGCGAAGCGTGTTATCAACGCTGACGTATCTCAACTTGCTCTTGATACCGCTAAATTCAACGCTGAACTTAATGAGTTTGATATCTCGAAAAAGCGCGCTGTATTCCTAAACGCTGACGTTTTCAAACTGCTTCGTGAGTACCGTGATCAAGGCACTAAGTTTGACGTAGTGATCATGGACCCACCAAAGTTTGTTTCAAGCAAGAATAACCTAACTTCAGGCGCTAACGGCTACAAAGACGTTAACATGCTTGCGATGCAAATCCTGAAACCAGGTGGCACTCTACTCACCTACTCTTGCTCTGGCTTAATGGGTACTGATTTGTTCCAAAAAATCATTGCTGATGCAGCATTAGATGCAGGCCGCACTGTTAAATTCGTAGAACGCTTCGAACAAGCAGCCGACCACCTAACAGACACTGCCTACCCAGAAGGTTTCTACCTGAAAGGTTTCGCTTGTAAGGTTTTATAATAGCCACAAAAAATAAAACCACCTTATATAAAGGTGGTTTATGTTTGGACAAGAGACCGAAGCTTATGCTTCGGTCTTTTCATTTACCCATCGGTATACTTTAGACCACTTTGGTCAAACAAGTAGTTGGCTAGGTCATCCGTCGCTACTCCCTCAAACTCAATCGATACTGAATCACCACCTTTAGTAACGGTAACAACAGAACCACCATTACCATTAGATGAGACTGAGTCTTTAATATCACCTAAAAGAGAATCGATTTCACTTGAGTCTAACTCTTCAAATAGTTCAGAAAGGTCAATTTTATCGCCTTCATTCACATCAAAATCTTTGATGACATCAGCGCTTCCATCTAAGTCTCCGTCTAACCAGGCGAATAAATCTGCTCCTTCCCCACCTGTCAATGTATCGCTGCCTTCTCCGCCAAATAAGAAGTCGTCACCCAAGCCACCATCTAAAGTGTCATCTCCACCTTGACCATACAAGATATCGTTACCCTCACCACCTGACAATTCATCATCAGCATCGTTTTCTGAAGCAGTACCGAACTCTTCTTTGTGACTAGTGACGTAATCATGAATCGTCTTAGCATCAACGTCAGCTAAACCCGAACTGAGTTTTTGAGCTACGTATTCTTGGAGCGTTAGCTCTGTCAAACCGTCATCAGCAAACAGCACTGGCTGATCACCAAACAATATGTCATCACCACTTTGTGCGGTTATCGTATCTTCTCCTGGAACAGCCTGTACCGTATCACCAGCGATTGCTTCAGCAAGGTCTTCTACTTTGATGTTGTGGTCAACCACTTTGTCTGTATCAAACATTTCTAACGTGTCTTTGTTGACATTACCACCAAGGCCAATAGCCTGTACCGCAGACAAGCCAGCTAAAATATTAAACATGTGAACGGCTTGTGGGGTCACCTTATTGCTGCCTGTATCGGAAGCGCTGTATTTATCCCTAAATACAAGCTCATTACCATCAATTTTCAACTTACCAAGCCTAACACGATTACCATTGTTATCTAGATAAGGTGAATATACGTGCGCATGGTTATGGCCATGACCATTGTCATATTCAACAACCTTAACACCATTTACTTCTATGCTTCCTGATGGCTGTAAAGATGCTAAGTCAAAATCGGAACCAAGGATATCTTGTAAGCTTAGAGCTTCACCCTTAGATTTATCCGCATACATCCAGAACTGATCAAGTTCATCATCGTCCAAATCATCCTGTGTTGCTTGGTTAATTTCACCATCAGTGATAAAGAACGAATGATTAGTCGCGTCATTATCTGGTAGTGAATTAAACCACTCTATCGCAGAATCGAAGCCAGCCTCATAGTTGGTTCGTCCTGAGTTGTCATCAATTATCGTGTTGAGGGCGTTCTCAAACTGAGTTTTAGGGTTAGCTGAACTCAAATCGATACTAATGACATGAGACGCATTAGTTTCAAATTGTGTTAGCAGCACGTTCACAGTACCTGAGTTTTCACCGCCTGCACTTTCAACTAACTTATCAAATGCCGCCTGCAATTCAGGCTTAGCGTCGGCAATCGTACCCTTCATACTACCGGAAGTGTCGAAAATAAACGCGATGTTGTAATCCTGCCCTGGGATAATTTGCAAGCCTGATGTATCGCCGATGACAATGTTACTGTTTTCATCAGTAATGATGTTATCAGATCCACTCTCACCCATTAATATACTGTGATTGCGGACTGATGCAGAAGATGTGGCATAACTGTCCTGTGAAGTACCATCCACTTCAACCGAAGTTGCTGTAGCCTTAAGTTCAAAGTCTAGGTCGCCTTGATAATCAGAAGGTACTCGAATCTGTACATCTCCAAGAACGTTACCTGCAGCATCAATATCTAACTCATAAGTTGCAACACCATTCTCAGATGAGACTGGCTCTACAGCCTCTCCATCTATTTCTAGCTTCAACCCTGAAGGAATCCCGGTTAGTTCAACTTTGTCGCTTAAGGTCTCGCTTCCATCGACATCAACAAGCGCAACTGACACATCAATCGGTAGAACTTGCTCTTCTAGAATTTGATAAGTGCCAGATTCATTGTCCAAACTCACGATAGTATCTTTGAATACAATCTGCTCTATCTCGTAAAGGTGATCACCAGCTTCTTTATCACTAGCACCTACTTGGTCGGCCGTATCAATGAAACGTTTGTCTTCGACAATCCAATATGGAACTTCACTATGATCATCAGCAGGGAACCAACGTAAAACGTAGTCTGATATGTCCCCTGTATAAATAACACTGTCTACTTGGTTAAGATCATCGATCGAGCCTATACCTCCGTCAAAGTGGTCGTTATAAGCGCTTCCTATAAATGTATCACTTCCCTGTGTACCCGCCGATACATCACCGACAAAGTGGACAGGAGACAATGCTACATCATCTGGATTGCGCTGATCTTTCGCTATAAACAAATCATCTTTGTCAGTACGATCATCAGTAGTATCAGCGTTATTAATCACGTCTCCACTAGAGGTGAGTCCCTCAACAATATTACCCGTGTTACCCATTTCTAGTAGAGTGCCATTATTAAATTGATCTTTAATGGCCTGTTCGTCAGATGTATCGAAGCTAGGTTCCACTCGAATTGTTTTCAAATCACCAATAGTAATAGTAACAACAGGAGCATCAGCCACAGGCGTAATATCTACCGTAAGCGTATGTTCTTCTGACGTACCATTCTCGTTTACAGCCTTGAACTTAATTTCAGCGTAGTCATTCGATTTATTGCCTACACCTTCAACATTGAAGCCGTCATAACCAGATTCGTTAGCATCTGGATTAAAGCCTATCACGCCTGAAGTTAATTGAGCCGAAGTAATCTGAGTCGAGTTTAGTGGCTGCCAATTTGGCTCTTGAACAGTGCCAAGGTTAATCACCAACGCTCCATCGAGCGGTTGATGAGTTATCACTATATCGTTGCCAGACTCAATCCCAAAATCATCAATCGATAGCACTAAAATAGTATCTTCTTGTCCAAAGGCTTCCTTACTCTCAGCATCCGGTCCAACAGACACTGGATGAACAATCAAGTCGAAGGCCCCGTTCGAAATCTCACTGGTATCTCCGACAATCTCGTCTGAAATAGCTTCAATCTTAACGCTATAAGTGCCTGGCTCATCAACCTGAATCATCAGATCAGTGAGCACTGTTTCGGCAGTACCATTTGATGTTAACCAAGCAGATATATCAACTTCACCATCAGCATTAACAACAAGCTCCTGATCTCCAAGTTTAACAATTGAACCTTCAGGCAAACCGGACACGACGAGTCTCAATGTCTCTGAACCATCGGTATCAACAAGCTGCGTAGTGATCTTAGAGACATTGATAAAGGTATCTTCCAGCCCTTCATTAATATCGAACGCTGGGTAATAACCACCCTCTAAGGATTCATGTTCAACCTGTGCCCCGATATTAACTTTATCCTCAAGCGAACTTACATCCGGAACAATATCGAAGTTGTCCGTGTTAAAGTCTACGGGTTCATTGCCACCAACTGCGACACTGATAGTGGCATTACCTGGACCAGCCTCGTTGTCGTGGAATGCAGTAATTGTGTACCAACCAGATGCCGATGGTACAAAGGCTGAAGACTCATAGGTACCGCCTCCGCCCCAAGTTTGAGAGGCCATGGTTTCACCACCGACTTCAAGTCTAAATGAATCATCTGCATGACCACTAAACACGTATGACTCACCAGCAACTAGGAATACCAAACCAGTAAGTTTGCTCGAAATGTTTTCGATAGCTGGAGAGTTCTGAGTGCCAAAGTCTGGCGTCTGTGTGACATCTGAAGTGTTGGCAGCACCTGCAGACTCGATAGCTTGTTCAACAACGTCCGGAGCGACACCGCTACCATTGTTGTAATCAAAGTCTAGGTTCTCCCATTGCTCTAACTTAAAACCTTCATCTAAATCTACATTTGGTGTTTCTACAACTAACTTGGCAAGTGTCGTGTCAGGGCGAATATCAATCGACATCGTCGTACTAGAGCTGGTGTTGATGCCGTCAGAACTGTGGTAGTTAAACTCCGCATAATCTTGCTGATTATTACCAGTTACTACATTATCTTCATCAAACATTGATGTACTAGATTCATAGCTTACTGGGTTGAATATCAAGAAACCTTGTTCAACCTGCTCTTGGCTTACTGATACTCCTGTACCAATCGTTTCAGTATTTAACAGAACCCATTCATCAGTAGATTCGTTGTACAGATACATATCACCCGCACCTGGAGCACTAGTGATAACAATCGACAATTCGCTGGAATCTGCATCAGAAACGTTGAAATCGGCCCACTTAAACGTAATCGATGAACCTTGGGCTTGTGCCTCATCGCCAATGACATGTGAGTCCTGTGCTTGCGGTGCTTCATCGTTATCAATGATCGTCGCAATACCTTGCTTACCATCCACTTCGAGCGTGAAGTTCTCATTTAACTCATCAATGCCGTCTTCGTTAGTTGGTACCTTGATGTCAAACGACGTTACTCCCGCAGGCACAACAAGCTGACCATTAACAAGCGTCACGCCCTCAGTGAACTCTACGTTGTCGGTGAAATCTTTGTTATCACCGAGCTCGGCAGAACCGGAGTTTAACGACCAGTCGAATCGAGTCTCTTGACTGCTTGTGTTAACTAGGTTCACGGTGAAGACGGCTATATCGCCTTCAATTACTTGTTCATTATTTAGATTAACCGCGTTGCTCACTGTATCGATAATTGGAGCTTCATCGTTATCAGTAATGCTACCCACAGAGGATTCACCACCAACAGTCACGGTGTAGGTTTCAGCGATCTCATGGAGACTGTCATCAATTGTCGGAACCAAGATTGCAAAGTCCTTCACACCAATTGGGACAATCAGTTTTCCACTTTGCTGATCATAGGTGACGCCATTAGTAAAACGAACCTGACTCAGGTCGAGATCTTTTTCGTCACCCGAATCATTCGCAGCATCCGTGTTCTTACCAAAAGTAACGTCCAACGCAGATTCAACAAGTGCACTTGAATCCAAAGTGACTTTAAAGCCAAGTTCATCACCTTCAACTACTGAGTCTGCTAGCAGGTCTACAGACGCAACACTAGAAGGGGTCGGTAGAGGGTTGACGATAACATTAACTTCAGCACTCGCGATTTGGCCATTATCATCAGTAATCTGATATTTAAACGTTGTTTCACCGACAAAGTCATCGCCAGTTAAATCAAAGTATACGATGCCGTCTTTGATATACGCATTACCTTCCGTTTCACCGTATACATAGGTAATACGTAGATTGTCGCCATCTGAATCGATATCGTTATTTAGAAGCTCAGAACCGATAATGCCAGCAAGCTTCGATGTTGGAATCTCAAGAATGCCGCCTTGATTCACTGCATATGCGCCTTCACTAGAGGCTTTAAAACCAGTTAGGAAGTAATCTGACGCATCATTATCATGCGTTGCTTGGTTGGAATACTCAGTTGCTTCAAATACCACAGTATCAAATGCGATTGGCGTACCATCAGGAGTAAGCGGTGTTATTTCGTAAGTACCTTTATTGTTACCGTCTTCAGCAATAAACGTATCACCTGCAACCGCTACGCCATTGAGGTACGCTACCCAACTGCCTTGTTCATGGTTATCAGTGAAATCACCGTCATTACCTTCGTTTTTAAACAAGTTAGATACTGAAAATGTAAACTGAGTCGCAGGGCTATCTAAATTGATTTCAAACTTCTCAGATTGCTGTTCTGCACGATCATATTCAATCTGAGCACCCAATCCACCCACTTTGCCGGCAACACCAATCTTAATACCGCTGTGTGCAAAGTCTTTATCTTGGCCATTGAAGCTGGCACTCAGCTCAGCACCTTCAGCCGACCATGGAGAGTCGTTGTCTTCACTGAACTCACCCAGTTTAACTTCGAAGCCTTGCGGATCGTTATTCGCATTCAGGTCACCAGACTTATCGATAGTAACTGTCTTAACTTCACTTTCGTTACCATCACTGTCTACCGCTTTATATTCGAATGAATCTGACGCCTTAGCTTCAAGAGAAGTCAGCTCCCAGTTACCTGGTCCTTGTGTGCTTGCTTCCACCGAAACAATCTCAGCACCTTCAGGAGCGACAATCGTGACATTTTGATTATTGTGGGTGTCATCATAAAGGAAGGTTTTGTCTTCTGTGACACCATTACCATAATCAAAGGTGACTGTAATCTCGGCTCTTGATTGAACACTATCATCAGCATTTGGGGCAAACCAGCCACCCAAACCGCTTAGACCAACCGTTACTGAGTCCGCTGGACGAGAAGAGAAATCAATGTTGATTACCTCATCTTGGTGAATACCGCGATTAGTCGATGCAATACCGAAACCCATATGGCCTTGCTGGCTGTTGTTCTGTACTAAAGGCTTGGCGTCAACGTTATTTCGACCTTCCGAGGTAATGGTGACGACATCACCATTATCAAACTTCAGTTCGCGAGTATACGCATCTACTTCATCACCCCAGTTATGAAACTCTGCAGTGCTATGAGGGCCTTTATCTAATGTGGATGTATCATCAACACCTAAGAAGAAGCCTGTTGATTCTTGGTCATCTTCATAAACGATGTTGTTAGGATCTGCATACGTCTGCCCAACTACCACTTCAACCTTGTTATTACCATCGACATAGTAAAGAGTTCCTGAATCAGGTAGCTCTGTGATGATCACACCGAGATTTGTATCTGCGTCATTATCGTTATCATCTTCGTCATCAGAAATATGGTCTGTACCACCTCCTTCGATAGCTCCCATTCCGGTATCGAAAATAACTTGCGAAGAGCCATCTGCATTGAGAGAAATAGAGAAGTCTTCAGCTTTTGGCGGGTTATCATGGCTGTCGTCAATAGCTACATTTTTATCAGCGCTAGACGTATCTAGCTTCTCAAATACATCGGTACCATCTTGAGTTACGGATACAACACTAACGTTAAACTCTTGTCCGACTTCGTATTCGTTGTCTTGTTCAGTTTGAATCTCAAAGGTCGCTGTATTTGTATTTGCGTCTACGTTTACAGTTATAACTTCAACAATATCTTCATTGCTCGCGTTTGTGTAAGAGTACTGAAGAGTAACCACACTATCTTCAGGCACTTGCTCACTTAGCGTAATCGTAAATGGGCTTGTCTTATCACCCTCAATAACTGAATCGGGACCAGTCAGCCCAACTGTAACGGTATCTTTATCATTTGTGTCTGTCTCATCGACAATCTTAGCTGTATCTGAGTCCTGTTTGTCATTTTCAACAAACTCGCTAGTTGAGCTAGCTTTTAGGGTTACAGTCTCTTCACCCTCAAGCAATTTATCATCAAGAACCTTGATGAAGACTTCTAAGCTACCCGAGCCGCTAGCAATAATTAGATCGGCAAGCTCCTGCTCTGAAAGCGCTTTATAATCTTGTCCATCTTTAACGTAAATATTGTCTTCGTAATCGACACCTTTAGTTGCAGAATCCCCTGCAGCCCCTAGTGTAAGAGCAAGACCAACGTTCTCAGAGACAAGCTCATCTAGGTTGATTTCAAAAGATAGGAACGCTTCTTCTGCTTCTGTCACTGGTTGGCCTGCCTTAACAGTTAGCTCGGCGACAGGTAATACATCAACATTCACTACAACCGTATCTGTACCACCGTTACCGTCCGACACGGTAACAACAAATGAATCATCTCCATCAAACTCGTTGTTCGGAGTGTACTTCCACTCGCCAGTTTCAGGGTCGATCTCAACACTACCGTTTGTAGGTTGGCTCACCGTGTAAGTCAGGTCAGTGTCGTCAATATCAGTTGCAGTAACCTTACCAGATACAGAGTTATCCTCTTTAGTCGATACACTTATTTGATCAGTATCGCCAATCGGCACTCCATCTTTGACAAATATTGGGGCATCATTTTCTGGAGTGACATTAATCGTAACCACGGCGGTATCAGTACCACCTTTACCGTCAGAAACTGTGTAAGTAAACGTAGCGATACCATTGAAGTCATCCGCTGGAGTGTAACGAACGGTTTGAGAACCATCTTGTAGCTCAATTAACTCAACCTGACCGTATGTTGGATCAATCACTAAACTATCTAAAATAATTAACGTATCACCATCAACGTCAGAATCATTCGAAAGTAACTCGCTACTAGGGATATCGAGAGTTATATCTTCTTGTGTCTGAAGGCTTTTAATCACTTCTTGAAATTTGATATTGTCTAGATAAGTCCCACTCTTGTCGCCTTCAGTACCAACTTCTCTAAATGAAAGGGTATTTGAACCATCTCCACTACCACCTAATAATTCCAATAACCGAGTTTGCATTATGTTGCTTTCAGGGGTGATCGTAGCAATGACTTCGCCGTTCCAAATGACCTCAAGCTCAGCACTCGGCAATCTTTCGTACATTGCCGTATCAAAAGACAGTTGGTATAGGGTACCGCTTTCCACACCTTGAATTTGTTGGGTAAGGGTTACATTGTCACCGTTACCTTCCATATCAATCATACGATCGCCGTCTGTTTCATCAACAGCATAGCCTTCTTGAACTGAATCTAAAGCACCAGTTCTTGCATCGTAGGACCAACCATCTAGTTGGTCGATTCGAGAACCCCAACCGGCATTTGATACCGATTCATAGTCTTCAAAGCTACCATTGACGATCAGGTTATCACCTAATTCTCTTGAATCATCGTTCGCGATAGGGTCATCATTTACTGGTGTTACATTAACGGTCACTGTCGTAGTGCTTTTTTCACCATGAGTATCAACAATGGTGTATTCGAAAGTCGCTTCACCATTGAAGTCTTGGTTAGGTTCAAACACGACATTGCCATCTATCAGCTGAACAGAACCGTTTGTAGCATCGGTTGCGTTGACAGAAAAAATGGTTATGTCATCCCCATCAACATCGAAATCATTGGCTAGCAGCTCACTACCACTAATAGTAAGAGCCTGATCTTCTTCCGTTATGAGTTTGGGTGCATCTATTCCGGTAACTGTAATGTTATCGATGAACGCACCAAGCGAATCAGATTTACCCGCACCAGCAAAAGCGATTAAAGTAGCATCACTACTAACATCAAACTCAGCATTTGCTTGATACCAACCTTTGTTATCCGGACCATCTAGTGTTACAGAAATGCCTTCTGGAGCAGTCACTGTTCCATCCGCATGCAGCGTAATAGTTGTATTCCCAACAGTAAAAGTCATATCAGACGACGAGTTGCCGTCTTGGCGAGGGTTATAATCGAACTCTACCCTCAAAGAGTCTTGATCCGACGTATCAATTGATGTCGTCATCATCGTGTTTTTATGTGGGTCTAGCTCTGCGTAAAAATCACCGTCGGTAGCATCAACAATTAAGCCGTCTCGCTCAATCTCTATACCATTAGTAAAGTCCCATACCTCTGATGGATCTTTAGAAACAACCGTCCAACCCGCTGGGTTTGCCATATTTTCGAATGACTCAGTGAGCAATATGGTTTCTTGAACGTTTTTGTAAGAATCACTGATGGCTACAGGCGCATCGTTGACTGGCGTCACCGTCAAGTTGAACGTGCTGTCTACCGGTGTGCTGCCATCTTCGTTGCCGTCTTCAACGTTAATATCGAAAGACGCCGACGTGGTTTCGCTGCCGTCATGTTTAAACGTCACTTTACCCGCCGCCAACTGCGCCACCGTAAAGCTGCTCGACGCGACGCCGTTCACTAAGATTGTGCCGTTACTCACGTTGCTGACCGTGAAGCTCACGCCTGTGTCCGTATCGTCAACGTCCGTGTAGCCAAGATCTGCCGCCGTGATGGTGTAGCTGCCTGCTTCATCCATTTCACCCAACAGATCGCCTGTCAGCTCCGGTGCATCATTCACTGGCGTCACCGTCAAGTT
>NZ_JBFRSD010000034.1:144192-147854 GCF_041473395.1 Vibrio sp. 10N.222.55.C6 | reverse complement strand
GCCGCCAACTGCGCCACCGTGAAGCTGCTTGACGCGACGCCGTTCACTAAGATTGTGCCGTTGCTCGCGTTGCCGACCGTGAAGGTCACGCCTGTGTCTGTATCGTCAACGTCTGTATAACCCAAGTCAGCTGCCGAGATCGTGTAGCTGCCTGCCTCGTCCACTTCCGCCGCCAGATCGCCTGTCAGCTCCGGCGCATCATTCACTGGCGTCACCGTCAAGTTGAACGTGCTGTCTACCGGTGTGCTGCCATCTTCGTTACCGTCTTCAACGTTAATATTGAAAGACGCCGACGTGGTTTCGCTGCCGTCATGTTTAAACGTCACTTTACCCGCCGCCAACTGCGCCACCGTGAAGCTGCTCGACGCGACGCCGTTCACTAAGATTGTGCCGTTGCTCGCGTTGCCGACCGTTAAGGTCACGCCTGTGTCTGTATCGTCAACGTCCGTGTAGCCTAAGTCCTCAGCCGTAATGGTGTAGCTGCCTTCTTCATCCACTTCACCCAACAAATCACCTATCAGCACTGGTGCATCGTTCACAGGAGTAATATTAAGCGTAACTTCTGCTTCGTCTTCCCCACCGTTCCCATCGGTCACTTTATATTTAAAAGTTGCCTCCCCGTTATAGTCGGTATCCGGTGTGAATATAATTGTATTGTTTGTGTAGTCGACAAACAGCTCACCATTAGTCGCGGAGGTAATTGAACCCACAACAATTGAGAGCTCATCACCATCAATGTCAGTATCATTCGCTAACAATTCATCAAAAGAAATCGTGATAGACGTGTCTTCAGCAGTAACAAGTTTAGATTGATTAATACCTGTCACTGTAATGTTATCTAACAACGCACCGTAGCTATCTGAAGCTCCAGCGCCTGCAAATGTAAGGTCCGTAACGTCCCCTTGGACTTCGAACTCAGCCGTGATCTTATACCAACCATTTGCGTCAGGTTGCCCTATTTGGACATTAAGTCCGTCGGCACCCGATAGAGATCCATCTGCGTGAACAGTAACTAACGTGTCACCGACTTTAAACGTCATGTCAGAAGATGAATTACCGTCTCGTCGAGGGTTGTAATCAAATTCAACACGCACGCTATCTTGGTCTGACGTATTAATATTTGTTGTGATCGCGGTGTTTTGATGAGCATCAAGCTCAGCGAGGTAGTCACCGTCTGTCGCTTCAGCTATGAGACCGTCACGCTGAATCTCTAGACCATTTGTTGCTTCCCAATCATCTAGTTCGTCGCCAGTTACTACAGTCCAACGACCTGTGTTTGTCATGTTTTCAAAGGACTCAGAGAAGAGCAGCGTCTCACTATGAGTTTCATATGTGTCATCAATCGCTACTGGACCGTCGTTGGTGCCTGTCACGGTAATGGTTAAGGTATTGGTTTGATTGACCGTGCCATCGCTTGCGGTGTAGGTGAACACCACGTCCGCGGTCGCTCCTGTGGCCAACGCTTGAGAATCGCTGCCGTCCGCCACAAAGCTGTAGCTGCCATCGCCACGAATGGTCAATGTGCCGTAATCATTGCTTATCACTGTGTCGCCACTGTCTGCCACGGCGGTTGCGGTGCCCGTAGTACCGTTCAAAATACCCGTGACGTTCAATGAGTCGCCATCGACATCGCTGTCATTGGCCAACACGCCGTCTTCTGCACTGACCGTTAAGGTCGCGTCTTCATTCACCTCGCCCACATCGGCGGTTAACTGAGGCGCATCGTTGGTGCCTGTCACGGTAATGGTTAAGGTATTGGTTTGGTTGACCGTGCCATCGCTTGCGGTGTAGCTGAACACCACGTCCGCGGTCGCTCCTGTGGCCAACGCTTGAGAATCGCTGCCGTCCGCCACAAAGCTATAGCTGCCATCGGCACGAATGGTCAATGTGCCGTAATCATTGCTGATCAACGTATCGCCACTCTCTGCCACTGCGGTCGCGGTGCCCGTGGTACCGTTCAAAATACCCGTGACGTTCAATGAGTCACCATCGACATCGGAGTCATTGGCCAAAACGCCTTGTTCTGCACTGACCGTTAAGGTCGCGTCTTCATTCACCGCGCCCACATCGGCGGTTAACTGAGGCGCATCGTTGGTGCCTGTCACGGTAATGGTTAAGGTATTGGTTTGGTTGACCGTGCCGTCGCTCGCGGTGTAGGTGAACACCACTTCCGCGGTCGCTTCTGTTGCCAACGCTTGAGAATCACTGCCGTCCGCCACAAAGCTGTAACTACCGTCAGCACGAATGGTCAATGTGCCGTAATCATTGCTGATCACCGTGTCGCCACTCTCTGCCACGGCGGTCGCGGTGCCCGTGATGCCGTTCAAAATGCCCGTGACGTTCAATGAGTCGCCATCGACATCGGAGTCATTGGATAGTAAACCGTTACCAGCACCAACGGTTAAAGTTGCGTCTTCACCAACCTCGCCGGTATCGACATTGAGTTCGGGCGCGTCGTTTACAGGTGTGATATTTAATGTCACTGTCGCTTGGTCTTCGCCACCATTTCCATCAGTGACTGTATATTGGAATGTGGCCTCACCGTTGTAGTCTTGATCTGGTGTGAATGTGATCGTTTCGTTTACATAGTCAACCGATAATGTGCCATTGACCTCAGACGTTATTGAACCAACAACAATTGAAAGAACATCACCATCGATATCAGTATCATTCGCTAACAACTCTGCGAATGGGATCGTAATAGGCTCATCTTCACGCGTAACGAGCTCAGGTTGGTTGATCCCCGTTACAATAACGTTGTCAATCAAAGCCCCAAGACTATCTGAAGCACCATCTCCTGCAAATGCTAACTCCGTACTATCAGCTTGCACCTCCAGCTCGGCGGTAACACGGTACCAACCATTAGCATCTGGTAGGCTTATTTGAATATCAAGTCCATTAGCACCGGAAAGGGTCCCATCCGCATGTACCGTGACCGAGGTGTCACCGATTTTAAAGACCATATCAGAAGACGAGTTACCATCTTGGCGAGGGTTATAGTCAAATTCAACCCGAATACTATCTTGACCTGAAGTGTCTATAATCGTTGAAATTTCAGTGTTTTTGTGAGCGTCGAGTTCAGCAAGATAGTCACCATGAGTTGCATCAGCAATTAGACCATCACGCTGAACCTCTAGCCCGTTGGTCGCATTCCAGTCGCCAAGATCATCACCAGTCACAACTGTCCATCTGCCAGTGTTTATCATTTGTTCAAATGACTCGGAGAAAAGTAACGTCTCGCTACTTTCGTTGTAACTATCATCAGTTGCTTTTGGTCCATCATTTGTGCCAGTGACCGTAATAGTTAAGGTCGCAGTATCCATCCCCCCCTTACCATCACTTATCGTATAAGTGAACGTTTCAGACACCTGCTCACCAGCTTTTAAGCTATCCGCATTATCAGCAACGTAGTTGTAACTACCGTCTTCGTTAACAATCAGAGTACCAAAGCTACCGGTTAATCCAGATCCTACAGTTCCAGCTGTGCTATTTGATGCATTTTCAGCACCTGTCCGAATACCAATGACTTCGAGGTTATCGCCATCAATATCGCTATCATTTTTCAGTAACCCTATTGATGCATCTACTGCTAAAGTCGCATCCTCGTTAATAGACCCACTGTCATTGCGAGCGATTGGCCTGTCGTTAGTACCGGTGACAGT
>NZ_JBFRSD010000034.1:143153-143428 GCF_041473395.1 Vibrio sp. 10N.222.55.C6 | reverse complement strand
TCGCCACTTTCATCGCTCATGGTGTACGTCACCACGACTTGCTCTGTTACACCTACTGGCAGGTGATCAAAATCTTCGCCAGTCGCTTCAAACACAAGTTTGTTATTAACGATAGTCACCAGACCTTTGTCCGAGCTCACACTGTCTAAAGTGAACTTAGCACCATCGTCTAAATCGGTGTCGTTATCCAATACATCAACGGTTACTGTGCTGTTCTCTTGAACCGCCCCAGAGTCTGCATTGGCAATTGGGAGATCGTTAGTACCGGTGACAGT
>NZ_JBFRSD010000034.1:0-142409 GCF_041473395.1 Vibrio sp. 10N.222.55.C6 | reverse complement strand
TCGCCACTTTCATCGCTCATCGTGTACGTCACCACGACTTGCTCTGTTACACCTACTGGCAGGTGATCAAAATCTTCGCCAGTCGCTTCAAACACAAGTTCGTTATCAACGATAGTCACCAGACCTTTGTCCGAGCTCACACTGTCTAAAGTGAACTGAGCACCATCGTCTAAATCGGTGTCGTTAGCCAGTACATCAACGGTTACGGTGCTGTTTTCTTCCACTGCACTAGTGTCGGCGTTTGCGATTGGAAGGTCATTAGTGCCTGTGACTGTGATAGTTAACGTTGTTGTATCAGTTGCACCTTGGTCATCAGTTACTGTGACTGGTACTTCAATCTTTAGTTCTTCACCTTCGGATAGATAACCATAAGAAGACGCATCGAATTCATAACTACCGTCTTCGTTTAAAGTTAGACCTTCAACTAAGGTGTCCGTAGTAAACACTAATGGTTCACCTACAGGTTGATCTACATCCGTAGCATTGATGCTACCGCTAATAACCTGGTCCTCTAATAAGGAACGGTCCTTAGGCTCTGCTACTGGCGCATCATTTACTGGCGTAACATCAATTGTGACAGTTAACGTGTCTGTCAGACCAGTTTCATCCGTCACGATAACTTGGAAGCTATCTGGGCCGTTATAGTTTGCATCTGGAGTGTATTGCCAAGAGCCATCTTCATTTAGGGTAAGGCTACCGTTAGAAGGGCCCGATTCAACTGAGAAGGTAAGAAGGTCATTATTTGCATCGGTCGCAGTTAACTGGCCGCTTAACAAAGTATCTTCTGGAACAGATGCACTTAGTGCATCTTCAAGCGCGCTAAAAGAAAGGTCTACAAAGATTGGCTCTTGTTGTACGAAACGGAATTGCTCTAGAAGGCTCAGGCTTTGAGTTCGCGACATGCCCAGCGCTTCAAATCCCGTTGTTATAAATTCGGTTGCTGGGATCGTTTCTTCACCGTCTCGCTCTACAGTCCCACTAGTTGCCAAGCTAGAACCATTTTGACCAGCAGCGGTAGCGAACTCATCTCCTAACTCAGTAGGGTCTTCACCTTCTTCTAATGCGGCAAAAATATTTGCGATATCCTGGTCTAGTTCAACTTCACCGTCTTCAGGTGAAAAACGCTTAACTGATACCTGAGGTTCATTAGGTCCATTTTGAGATTCAAGAGTTACATCTCCAGCCTGTAGAGGCTCTCCCTCTTCGAGTACTCTAACCGTGCCATCAACTGAAATAACAATGCGCTGACCCAATGCAAGAGCACCGGTCAAATTCAATGCTGTAATGTCCATATCAACCCCTAAAAACCATTTTCGCTTGTCACGTCAACTTTGTGACATCTTATTTATAATATTAGCCGAAATATAACATTTAACATCACATAATTCCTAGTTATGAATCGTACATTTAACATACCGAGTGACAAGGTAATGACGCTGATCACATCACACAATAATGAAAGTGCTCACACTATCAATATAAGTTATTGTGTTTGCGAAAAATAACAGAGCTAAAAACGTAAAATTGACGTTCTCAAAATCATCATAAAACGCACAGCAAACTGTTAACAACTTTACAACCATTTACGGTAGCTTCTCGAGCGAACGTTATTTTTTTGGCGGTTCATCTAAATTTCGTATCTAGCACATTAAAAAGCGTAGGTTTAGATGCAGTCCAATTTGGAGAGATGGAAATTGAATTACATTCAAACGACAACATTAGGGTTAGCTATAGCGCTAAGTTTGCCGACAACAGCACAAACCTTAGAGCAAGCCGTTGCGTTTACATTAGAAAGCAACCCTGAAATCAAAAGTGCTTATAACGAATATATCAGTAAGCGTTATCTTAACGACGCTTCTGGTGGTGCTTATCGACCAAGTATAGACTTAGATGGTGGGATTGGTTATGAACATACTGATCTAGCAACCAACCAAGACACTACCGATCTGACTAGAAAAGAAGCAACGATCACCTTGACCCAGTTAATATGGGATGGCGCTAATACATCCAATGATATTGACCGTACTGCGGCTGATGCAGAGTCCGTGCGCTATCAACTACTATCTAACGCGCAAGACATCGCTTTAGAAGTAACAAAGGTTTATCTTGATGCAGTGAAAGCCTATGAAGTGCTTTCTCTTTCGGAAAGTAACTTAGCGACGCACAAAGAGATATATAACGATATTCGTAAGCGCGTGGAATCAGGTATTGGTTCAACCGCAGATATGTCACAAGTTGAAGCTCGTATTGCGAAAGCGCACGGGAATTTGCTTGCTGCTCAAAACAACCTTTTTGATACGCATACTCAGTTTAAAAGACTTGTTGGTCAATCTCCTTTAGGGTTAACTTTCCCTCGCGCAGATGCGGGTGCAATTCCTTATACCGTTGATGGTGCGTTGGCAAAAGCGTTTAACCAGCATCCAGTCATTAAGATTGCACAAGCCGATGTTGACTCAGCGAAGTTCCAATACAAACAATCTAAGAGTACCAACTACCCGACTGTTTCTTTTGAAGCCGCTCAAACTTGGCGTGATGACGCCGGTGGTACAGAAGGCAGCAGCGATGAGTTTTCTGCCATGGTTCGTTTAAGATACAACCTTTACAATGGTGGTTCGGATCAAGACCGCACAGAAAGTGCAGCCTACCAACTCAACAAAGCCAAGGACCTTCGCGAAAGTACTTACCGCAATGTAGAAGAGAGTCTACGTCTATCATGGAGCGCACTTGATTTAACGGTTCAGCAAAAAGAGTTCCTATCTGACCACGTAGACTCGGCATCAGACACGGTAATCTCATATGAGAAACAATACCGTATCGGTAAACGTACCCTTCTCGACTTACTTAACACTGAGAATGAATTATTCGAAGCTCGTAAAGGCTATTTAGATGCTAAGTATGACGAGCAATACGCAAAATATCGCGTAATGAACGCAACTGGTAACCTACTCATCGGTTTACGAGTTGAGATCCCAGAAGAATGGAATGAAAAGGTGGAATATTAATGAAGCTTACCAACACAGTATTATCGCTTTGCTTCATGGTTGTATCTGCCAATGCTTTAGCTGAAAACAACGAAGATGAATTCGAATATCGCGCTCTACCGCCGGTCACTCAAATTTACGATCTTCAAGATGATGACAATGACGGTGTAATAAACGCGCGAGATTTATGTCCCGATACACAAATTGGTGCCGAGATCGATAACGACGGTTGTGGATCATATTTCGAGTCATCGGAAAAGAAAGAGCTGCATATACTCTTCGCTAATAATTCAACGGAAATAAACCCTGTCTTTCTAGGGCAGATACGCCAAATGGCGGCATTTTTAAAGCGCTACGAAAGTACCAGCATTGAATTGCAAGGTTATGCCAGCAAAGTAGGTAACGCGGAACATAACCTAAAGCTTTCGAAAGAACGTGCATCACATGTAAGACGAGCGCTAATTAGCAACGGTATTCAGCCATCTAGAGTCAGCATCGTAGGTCATGGTGATTCTGAATTCAGCAGTGATGACACCCAAATCAATCACGCACTACATCGAAAAGTTGTTGCTTCCGTTGTTGGATTTAAGGGTAATATCAAAGAAGAATGGCACATCTTCACCAAAATTAAAAAGTAGGCGTACCCAGCTTTTACCATACTGAAACGTTATCTTAAGTTAACGTTTCAGTATGGTGATAATTCCTTGAATAGCATATACCTAAGCCGTCTATAATGTTAATCTTGCCACGTTATCAACATAGAGAATTAATCCATGAGCAAACTAACAGCTGATACTCAAGCAAATCTAGAACTTTTCGTTTCTGAAACACAAGAAACTAAACTGGTATGGGGCCTTCGCAATGAAGAAGGTTGGCTAGCATGTGACTCAAGTGAATTCGAAAACAGCGAAGTGATGCCATTCTGGTCTTCAAAAGAAGATGCTCAAACTCACAACGTTGAAGAGTGGGCTGACTTCGAAGTATTAGAAATTCCACTAGATATCTTTGTAGAAGATTGGTTACTGACTCTTGCTGAAGACGGCGTTCTTGTTGGTACTAACTGGAATGCAACATTAGAAGGCAAAGAGCTTGAGCCTTCTGACCTAGCGAAATTATACATCTAATTTCCGATATCGGTCGCGCAAATCGTGCGACCGATATACCTCTGATTAGTATCAATAAATTAGAGATCTACCTCGCATAACCTCGTAGCTGTACCTTTCAAAATTTGAAGCAACATCAAACTAATAATAGAATATCGTTCTTTATCTGATTGATCGTCTCTTGTGAATCACTTCGTTTTTGTTACCTTTCTACTATTCATTAGCTTTTGTTCTTATAGCCAAGTATCAACGTCAGATCGTGACCACTATTCACTAGTCGATACCTCCAATTTAAGCTCTACTCCAAATGCTGATTGGAACGCACTTTATCTATCTACTTTAAACCACTCTCCTGAGCGCGCATTAAACATGCTGCAAACACGCTACATCGGGTCAACGGTTTATGGAGATAAGCTTTACCTTGCGTCTCTTCTGTATAAATACATGAGCCACCGTGATCAGCCATTCTACGGAATCGCTTCAAACGACAGCGACTACCAAGCGATAGAAACAGCGTTTATTTCTGCTCTGAGGAAAGACGGCAAAGGCCAATATGAACAAGCACAACAAGGCTTTCTAACACTCTTGGCGAAAATGCAATCTCGCAGTGATTTAACTGGTAAAGCCTTACTAAAGTACCAGCTATGCCGATCGCTTAACGAGCAAGCTAAATATCATCAAGCAAACCATTACTGCTCTGCGCTTCAATCAGATTTACATGATATCGCTGACCCAGTATTACCAAAATTCGGGACTTATCGAGTCATCGCGAACAATCATCATTTCCGCAGTGACTATCAAGCTGCACTAGACACCTACCTATCACTAATAAACGTGTTTCCACAAGGACATGATATTTCTGGGGTTTACAACGATGTGGGTAACTTGCTCAAAGAATTAAAGCAATATGAAAAATCGGCGGAGTATCTAGAGCAAGCTCTAACTCTCAGAGAAAACGCTTCAGATTTAATGAAAGCACAAGTGCATCACAGCCTTGCGGATCTCTACCTCAACCAAGAGCAAAGTGACCTAGCAATTCATCACTTTCAGACAGCAAGAACACTGTTGAGCTCATCGTCGCATAGCTACGGTATCGCACTCACAAGTCTTGGCTTAGGAAAGGCGTACACTCAAACGAAAAACTATGATGTGGCGAGAGCCTTCCTAATCGAGTCTCTTTCAGCTTCGAGCGAACTGAGCAATGATGTCATTCGCATCAATGCTTTCTTGGCGATCAGCGATATGTTCGAAGAACAGAAATTGCCAACGGAAGCACTTAACTATGCTCGACAAGCGCTAGAATTAGCAGAACAAGTCACGAGGCATAAATACATCGCGCAGTCACTTCTGCAGCTTTCTGATATCCATCAATCACTCGGCGATTACCAACAAGCTTTCTATTTCTACCAGCGATACTCATCAATACAAATGGAAGCTAGAGATATCGATAATCGACTCGCACTCGAAGCGCTCGGCCTGACGCACGCCAAATATGAACAAGAACTAGAAAGCTCTTTCCTGACACATCAGACGAAACTCGACCGCGTTCAAATTGAAAAAATGGAACATCAAAGATGGATGTACAACATCGTTGTTATTCTGTTGCTTTGCGCTGCAAGCTTCACGGTATTGATAAACAAAACGGTTCGCGCAAAAGCAGCAATTGATGGCTTAACGAAAGCATATAGCCGAACTGAGATAATTCGAAGAATCAAAAGAGTGAAACGCTGTAAAGGGACGGACAAACAGCATGTGCTCGTGCTGCTCGATCTAGATAAGTTTAAGAAGATTAATGATGAGCATGGGCACCCTACTGGTGATCGGGCACTGGTCCATATTAGTGATCAAATTAGAAAACACTTAGTGAATGGTGAATTGTTTGGTCGCTTAGGGGGTGAAGAATTTGTCATCATGTTAACCGATACCCCACCAGCAGAGGTACGAGAACGCGTTGAAGAGTTGCACTACGCCATTTCAAGCACTGTCTTTTTATCAGAAAGCAAAAAGTCACTTAATGTGACCGCGAGTTTTGCTTATCTAGCAACCTCAAACGCATTAAGTGACTTTGATGACTTGTATTCAGTGCTCGACCAAGCACTCTATCAAGCCAAAAGCAACGGCCGAAACTGCATTATTGATGCATATAACGAACCGATTGATTTACCTGAAATTATTTATTCTCAGCCTGTTTGCGAACCAACTCAGCCATGATGCTTTCGCGATCACCGAGGTAATCGTTAAGGCCAACTTTACGCAGTTCACATGCCGGACAATCGCCACAGCCATCACCAACAATGCCGTTGTAACAAGTCAGTGTTTTGTTTCTAACAAGTTCAAGTGCTGAGTACTGGTCTGCTAGCGCCCATGTCTCAGCCTTGTTTAACCACATTAGCGGTGTTTTGATATCAAGCTGCTTGTCCATACCTTGTACAAGTGCAGAGTTCATCGCCTTCACAAAGTCATTACGACAATCAGGGTAACCAGAAAAGTCTGTTTCACACACACCTGTAATCACGGTTTCAGCACCGATTTGGTAAGCGTAAATACCCGCTAGAGTCAGAAATAGAATATTACGACCAGGAACGAATGAATTCGGCAGCCCATTCTCTTGCAGCTCATGAGACACAGGAATATCGTCACGAGTCAAAGAGCTGATAGCCAGTTCATTCAACAGAGTCACATCCATCACTTTGTGCGCTTTCACACCAAGCTCTTTCGACAATGACTCAGCAACTTCAATCTCGAGTCTATGGCGCTGACCATAATCAAACGTAATCGCATGAACTTCATCATACTCTTTTAATGCTTGAACAAGACACGTTGTTGAGTCTTGGCCACCACTGAATACTACCACTGCTTTTTTCATCTTAAATCCTTACGTGAACCTTCTACTAGCGACTTATCTTGCCCAGTAAAAATACAACCTATGCGATGCTCAAATATTTGTGAGTTTGTATTGATAAGCGCCAATTGCGCTCAATGCAGGTATCAATACAAAGCTGAGTAGCGCGGTCTTTTTGGCTGATTGGTTGCAGAGCGATAACAGTGTCGTTAGGAACTGCTGCTCGCTCCAATAAACCGTCAAGTTGTTCGATGTCTTTGCTTGTACCTACTGGATGCTTAATTTCGTTAGCACGTTGCAAGGCGCTATCTAAGATTTCCAGTTTCGCTTTCATCGCCACTTTCGGTGACACCGTAACCCAAGTGTCCGGTGTGGCTTTAACTTCTGATGTTCCGCTAGTCTCAATCTGACAGCGACAACCGTGCTGCTCAAACGCTTCAGTAAGAGGAACAAGATCATAAATGCATGGCTCACCACCAGTAATCACAATGTGCTTAGCAGTGTAACCTTGCTTGATATATTCATTCACGATTCCTTGTGCATCGATTGCTGACCAAGTAGGTGAATCTTCTGTCTTAACCATAATATCGCCAAGGCTGGTTTCCTCTTCTGGCAACGCTTCCCAGGTCTGCTTGGTATCACACCAAGAACAGCCCACTGGGCAAATTTGCAGACGAACAAAAACAGCGGGAACGCCAGTAAACACGCCCTCACCCTGAATGGTTTCAAACATTTCATTAATCTTGTACAACTTTCCCTCAGCTCAATCATTTGATGAAATTAATCAACCGCAGACCTTAAAGCACTTCCCCCTTTTGGTCAAACAAATGAGTACTGATAAATGAGTTGATCAAAGCCCTAGCCTGAACTTTCAAGTTCCCTTATCCTTTCGCCCATAGATTTCGTTAGCTTTTAATTTTTTAGTAAGGAACAACATGTACAAACTGATTGCTCTTGATATGGATGGCACACTACTCAACAGTGAAAAAGTGATTTCTCAAGAGAACAAAGACGCAATCGCCAAAGCACGAGCTGCAGGTGTGAAAGTAGTTCTCGCTTCTGGTCGCCCTTTAGAAGGCATGCAAAGCAAATTAGATGAGCTTTCGATTGACGGCGAAGATGACTTTGTACTCTTCTACAACGGCTCTATGGTTCAGAACGTATCGACAAAAGAGATCATTCACAGTGAGATCAGCAACGGTAAAGCCGCAAAAGAGATTGCTGCCCTCGCTGAACAGCTTGGTGGTTATGTCCATGCTTTCAGCAAGATCCACGGCTTAATCACACCTGAGAACAATGAGTACACTGGTATTGAAGCGCGTATTAATTGCTTAGATATAACCGAGTTCGACTTTTCTCAACTAGAAGATGACCACGAAATCATCAAAACTATGATTGTCGCTGAACCAAGCAAGCTGACTGAAATCATCGGTAAGTTGCCACAAGAGCTTAAGACTCAGTTTACTATCGTACAAAGTGCACCATTCTTCTTAGAGTTCCTAAACCCGAAATCAAACAAGGGTGTCGGTATTGAAGCGATAGCGAAACACTTAGGCATTAAAGCGGAAGAAGTCATCTGCATGGGTGATGCTGAAAACGATCACCATATGCTTGAATACGCAGGCCTTGGCATTGCAATGGAAAACGCAATGGAAGAAACCAAGAAACTGGCGGATCACATCACAGCTAGCAACGACGACCATGGTGTAGCGGTCGCGATTGAGAAGTTTATCTTCAACTCATAAACGCTCAACAGGTTCTAATAAGAATTACTTTTTGCTTGTTTCAGAAATGACAAAGGCTGTGCACTGCACAGCCTTTTTGATTTTGTGTTAGTCGAGTCGCTTACTCTCTTTTCCATGGCAGACGAAATGCCACCACACCAAACAGAATCAAGATTGGGAAACGTAACGTTTCAACAATAAATGAAGCAATACCGCTGAAAGAGACAAAGCTTCCAGCCCAGCTAATCAGCAGATTTCCCGCTAACAACATCGCCATCACTCCAAGAACGATCTTGAATGAGAACTGACCAACCAAAGGTTTCGAGTCTGTTAACGTCACTAGGCATGCAATCGTCATCAAAATCGCCACCCAGAATGAGAATGTTGGCAGTGGCCATATCACCGTCAGAACAATCGACAGTAAGCACAATGCCCACCAAACACCTTTAGAACTCAATAAGGCGCTAATATCAACATCCGGTTTCGCGTCTAATCTCACGATATGCCACGTCGTTAAAGCGCCTAATACGCCACCCATTAATACATCACTAAAAAACGCACTACCTGAATAAGACTTAAATAGCATGATCCACAGCAGGCCAGCGAGCACTACCAGAATGGCTTTTTGCTCCAAGAGGCGCTTTAGTTTCCAAAAGACTAACAAGGTTAAACTGACCCACAAGGCAGCCAACAGACTTGGAAAACTATACCCACTGCTCATCACCAGTTTCAATGTTGGCAAGTAAGCGTGTGGACGTGGAAAACCAAAACCTTGGTGCGCGATTAAAGTAAGTAGTGTCACCGAGATCAAAGTGAAGCCAAACTTCAACGCGAAGTTACGGCCAAAGTACCAAGCAATTAACGGCAATATCACAATGAAGACCCATGGCTTGGCCAACAAGTCAGTCAAAAGCACAGTATTCACAAATACGCTTGGCATCTTATCGAACGTGTTTTGAAGTGACACAATCCAATTTAATTCAACTTGATGGACTTTGGGTGCCGCGCCCACCAGCTCAGTCACATACGTCACCGGTTGATCTGTCGCAGATAAAAACAGCTCGTTAATCTCAGACCACTGTTCTGGGTAGCGGTATTGGTGATCTTGCAATTCAGTAGGAGGAAGTAACATCGCTCGGCTGACTTCCACGCCATAATGAGGAGCAAACCAAATCGGCAGCTCAAAGCCACCTAACTCATTTCGAGCCTTGTAACTGATCACTTCAGAGTCAGAAATACAATCAAACACGACGGCACTGTCGGTATAACCTAGCACATCACCGACCGTTACCGACAAACCAGCCTCTTCCCACGTTTCACGTTGCGCCGCGACGGCTGGCGGCTCACCTGAAACAACAGTGCCTCCCGGTAGAGACAATTGACCTGTGATCAACTCATCAACCAACACGATTTGGTTATCAGCACGTACTACACACAAGGCGCCCGCGATATGATCGGGCAAAGTGTCGTTTGCCCAAGCGGAAGTAGTACTCAAAAGAGACAGTATGAAAACTAATAAATATCGAATAACCAACGAGTTTACCTAAAAAATAATAGAAGAATATTGAAGACTGCTTTTGCAGTTGAACTATTGTAATCAAAGCCACACAAAATCGCTGTCTACGTTTTGTGCAAAGCCTTCCTCATCCATTGAATGTGAGGTGTGAACCCCATTTTTTGATAGAAGTCCTTGGCAGGCGAGTTAAAGTCCCAAACTTCTACAAAGACTTGTTCAACCCCATAATCATCAAAAGTACTTTCAACTTTGTTAAACAACTTTTCAGCAATCGATTCTTTTCGATAATCAGGCAAGACAAACAGTTCATCGACACTTCCCATCGGCACTGGTTTGCTGACCGTTGAGATAAGCTCACAAAAATGCCCAGAGATAAAGCCAACAATGAGCTCTCCTTTTAATGCCACATAAACCAAACATTCAGGGTCATCCAAGTATCGTGCAATGCTTTTTTCCTGCTCAATCTCTTCTGCCGTTTTAAAGTGCTCTGGGCTAGCAAGGTGGTGGTGATGGTGGAGATCGAACATTAACTCGTTAAGTTGTTCTAAATCCGCGTGCTTTGCGGCCCTTAAGGTGACATTCATGACTATTGCGCTTCTCAAACCAAATTAATATCTAAACTGAGTCTAGTTTACTTGGCGTGAGTATCTATACAAGTTATTGAATTAATTCATTGTTTGAAGTGTGTATTTTAGATACAAAAACGGCCACATTACGTGGCCATTCTGTTTGAATGATTTTGAATTAAACGAATATCGAAGCTATGGTTTTTGCTGTGGCTTTTGCTGTAGCTTCAGCTTTATGCACCGTTATCTTCTTTCTCTTCTTTGAGATCAGCAAGCTGTTGTTCCAGTTCAATAAGCTTAATTTCCGCCTCTACTTCCGCAACTCGCTTTTCTGCATCAGTGCGATTGTCTTGCGCTAGACCATCAGCAGTAACTTGGGTTCGTTGTGCGTTTCTTGCATCGTCCGTATCTTTCATTGAACCCGCAACACCACCGGTCACACCACCTAATGCAGCGCCCTTAACGGCTAAACTCGCATCTCCAGTTAGAGCGCCGGCTGTTGCTCCTAATAAAGCACCACCTACCGCACCACGATTACGTGCGGCATTCTCATTTTCGTTATCCATTGCTGGTGATGCGCAACCAGAAAGAGTCACAATCAGTGTCGCTAAAAGAAAAGGTTTAGTGAATTTCATAGGAGTCTCGCTTAGTTCTTCGTTTTGAGTAGAACCATCTTAAGCAGAGCCGTTAATAAGATAAATAAAGCCACGTTTAGACGATACATCATGTTCAGCTATGTATTATTCAGCCATCGCATAACTGATTAATGATATATAGCTTTGAGCTCGCTTTATCCTCACCAACAAAAAAGGCGACCAATAAGGTCGCCTCAATCGCGCTTTCTCTATAATTCTTGCCTTTCACATATCTCTTAGCCTTTAGACCAAAAGTTTTGCATGTTTGCTACGCTAGGTGGTGGCCTAACACCACAATCTCGATAATGATTTTTATCGCCGATCCCCAGTATCTTGCCATTTTCGTCATCAATCATAGCCGCAACTTTAACACCGTCTCCCACATGGCGAGTTAACACGACAATTTCACCGCCTCTTTCAGACCTTACTGCGCCTAAGATTTGATATTCGTAGCGGCCTTGCCTTGAATTAACGATCATCTTCGAGTTAATAGGGTCGGCTTCATATCCCACACCAATATCAAAAACCGCTTGATAGAGATCGACGCCAGTCTTTGATACACATTTAAATACCTTGGGATGACTCAAAGGTTCTAACAACGCTCTACTCGCTTCATCCTTTGAAATACTGGCACTAGCAGCACCACTGACCAATAAAGCAATCAACAAAAAGTAAGCTCGCATAAAAAGACCTCAATATGTGGGATTCATAATGAGGTCATAGTAAACGCAATGGATAAGCGGATGAATAAAGTAGAGTTTAGGTAAACCATCACGCCGGATTATGTATAAATCAACAAGCCGAAGGTGAGATTACCTAAACTGCGACGTCTATTTGCCGAGCTTTTCAGCAATTTCAGTTAAGCTGGTAGGGTCGTCAATAGTTGAAGGCACCACATATTGTTCACCTTCTGCGATCTGCCGGATCGTTCTACGTAAGATCTTACCTGAGCGTGTCTTAGGTAACCTCTCAACAACCAAGGCTTGCTTAAAACAAGCTACCGCGCCGATCTCATTACGAACCTTGCCAACCAATTCCCTTTGCAACTCAATGCCATCGACTTTTACGCCATCTTTTAACACAACTAGACCTAAAGGAAGTTGTCCTTTCAAGTCATCGTGAATCCCGACTACCGCACATTCTGCAATGGCTGGGTGACCACCCACGATCTCTTCCATTTCTCCAGTCGACAGACGGTGTCCCGCTACGTTTATCACATCGTCGATACGGCCCATAATAAATAGATACCCATCTTCATCGAGATAGCCACCGTCCCCAGAAACATAATAGCCTGGGAATTGGCTCAGATAGCCAGATTCAAATCGATCATGATTACGCCAAACCGTTGGCAGACAACCGGGTGGTAGTGGACGTTTGAGTGCAACAAAGCCTTGCTGATTTGGCTGTGCCGTTTCACCCAATTCATTAAGAATCTCGACTTGGTAACCGGGCACAGGCTTAGTTGAAGAACCTGCTTTCACTGGCAAAGATTCCAGCCCTGTCGGATTGGCAGAAATAGCCCAACCCGTTTCGGTTTGCCACCAGTGGTCAATAACCGGTTTATTGGTATGAGACTCAACCCAATCCAATGTTGGCGGGTCCAAACGCTCTCCCGCCATAAAAATCGACTTGAGCGATGATAAGTCATACTTGGTGAGTAACTCGCCTTCAGGATCTTCTTTCTTGATAGCTCTAAATGCCGTTGGCGCAGAAAATAACACATCGACGTTGTACTCTTCACACACACGCCAGAATGCCCCCGGATCTGGCGTTCTAACTGGCTTTCCTTCAAACAAGATGGTTGTGCAACCATGAATCAATGGCGCATACACAATATAGGAATGCCCCACTACCCAGCCGACATCAGAAGCCGCCCAAAACACACCATCTTGCGGCATATCGTAGATAGTGCTCATCGAGTATTTCATCGCGACCGCATGACCACCATTATCGCGCACCACGCCTTTTGGCTTACCCGTCGTCCCTGATGTATACAAGATATATAGTGGGTCAGTCGCTAGAACAGGCACACATACGTGAGGCAAAGCATCCTCAACAGCTTGCTGCCAAAGTACATCACGTTCGTTGTTCAATTCGGCTAGAGACTGCTCTCTTTGGAATACCACCACTTTCTCAGGCTTCCATCGGCTGTCCATGATCGCGCGATCGACCATCGGCTTATATGGCAGGACTTTATTTATCTCGACACCGCAGGATGCAGTAATCAACACCTTGGGCTCGGCATCTTCAATTCGAACGGCAAGCTCATGAGGGGCAAAACCACCAAACACCACCGAATGCACCGCACCTAGTCGTGCACAGGCCAACATTGCCATCGCCGCTTCAGGAATCATTGGCATGTAGATCACCACACGATCACCTTTGGTAACGCCTTGCGTGGCTAACATACCAGCGACTTTAGCCACTTGGTTACGCAATTGATTGTAAGTGTACGAGGATTGAGTTCCTGTAACTGGAGAGTCGTAAATCAGTGCGGTATTGTCACCTCGCCCATTTTCACAATGATAATCCAGCGCGAGCCAGCAGGTGTTCATCACCCCATCAGGAAACCAACGCTCAATTCCGTTATCGTCAGTTTGTAATATCGTTTTTGGTGGTTCAAACCAATCTATCGCTTGTGATTGTGTTTCCCAAAACGAATTTGGGTCTTCCCTCGCCCATTGATACTCGGTGATGTAATCTGTTTTTCTAGTCATTCGATTCGTAGCAGACATAGTGCCTCCTCCATGATTTATCCATTAGTCCAAGCGACTAGCTTTTAACAGTTTCACTTGGGTGCACTCTTTTCTCAGCGTTGTATTCGTGAACATTTAACCGTTCACGACAATCGCTTTACTTGGGAAAAGGCACACGAATGGCACCTTCCATGATCACTCGGGCACTACGACTCATAATCGCCCTCTCTATTTTCCACCCACTTTCGGCCTGCAGCGCTTTCGCACCTACCTTTAAGGTTCCTGACGGGTGTCCAAAGGTCACGAAATCACGACTTCCCTCACCGGCTGCCAAGTTCACTAAGGTGCCAGGAACACTTGCCGCTGAAGCAATAGCAACCGCAGCCGTACCCATCATGGCATGGTGCAGTTGCCCCATAGACAAAGCACGCACCAGAAGGTCAGTATCTTCGACAGCAACCGATTTACCACTGGAAGCTTGGTACGCTTGAGGCTTAGCAACAAACGCGACTTTAGGTGTATGTTGACATGATTCAGCTTGTTCTAAAGAATCAATAAGACCCATTGCTACTGCACCATGTGCTCGTATGGATTCAAACAGAGCCAAGGCTTTGGTATCACTATTGATATCTGATTGAAGTTCAGTGCCTTGGTAGCCAACCGATTCAGCATCAACAAAAATGGTGGGTATCCCAGCATTAATGTATGTCGCTTTGATGCAACCCAGATCGGGAACATCTAAAAAATCGACAACATTCCCTGTTGGGAACATAGAGCCACTCGCATCGGCGGGGTCTAGGAAATCAACTTGGATCTCAGCGGCGGGGAAAGTCACACCGTCGAGTTCAAAATCACCTAACTCTTGAACTTCGCCACCAGCGATAGGTACATGAACAATAATGGTTTTCTCTATGTTCACTTGCCATACTCGCACCTCGACCACACCGTTTTCTGGAATACGATTCGAGTCGACTAGGCCACTATGAATAGCAAATGGGCCCACTGCAGCAGACAGATTGCCGCAGTTACCACTCCAGTCCACAAACGGCTTATCAATGGCAACTTGGCCGAATAGGTAGTCAACATCGTGATCGGCTTTACTACTTTTCGAAACAATCACGGTTTTACTGGTACTGGATGTTGCACCACCCATACCATCGGTTTGTTTGCCATAAGGATCTGGACTACCAATCACGCGCAGAAGTAATGCGTCTCGAGCTTCTCCGGCAACTTGCGCAGCTTCAGGTAAGTCACTTAAGTTGAAAAAAACGCCTTTGCTTGTTCCGCCCCGCATGTAGGTAGCAGGTACTTTTATCTGTTTGATGTTCATAACTAGCTCCTACTGTGAAAGAAAGTCTTTGGCAAAACGCTGCAACACACCACCAGCGCTATACACATTCACTTCATCTGCGGTATCTAATCGACAGGTTACTGGCACATCAAGCTTTTCACCGCTTTTACGAGTGATCACTAAAGCCAAGTCTGAACCTGCTTCAATGTCGCCGTACACGTCGTAAAGCTCGGTACCGTCCAATTCTAAGGTATTGCGATTGGTCCCCGCTTTGAATTGCAGAGGCAACACGCCCATGCCAACCAAGTTGGTTCTGTGAATTCGTTCAAACCCTTCAGCAACAATCACTTCAACACCCGCTAAACGCACACCTTTGGCTGCCCAGTCCCGTGAAGAGCCTTGCCCATAGTCTGCGCCAGCAACGACAATCAAAGGTTGCTTGCGATTCATGTAGGTTTCTATCGCTTCCCACATTCGCGTAACTTGACCTTCAGGTTCAACTCTTGCTAATGAACCTTGCACGACTTCTCCAGCGTCCTTCACCATTTCGTTAAACAGCTTAGGGTTGGCGAAGGTTGCTCGTTGCGCGGTTAAGTGATCGCCTCGATGGGTCGCGTAAGAGTTAAAGTCCTCTTCCGGCACTTCCATTTTGGTGAGGTATTCCCCCGCAGCGCTCGAAGCGAGAATCGCATTTGAAGGGGATAAGTGATCTGTGGTGATGTTGTCACCCAAAATCGCTAAAGGTCTCATACCAGATAGGCTTCGCTCTCCCGCCAGAGCTCCTTCCCAATAAGGTGGTCTGCGAATATAGGTACTTTGAGGTCGCCAGTCATAAAGCGGTTCAGTAGTCACCTGTTCCTCGTCTGGCTGGAACATTTTCACGTAGATTTGTTGGAATTGCTGAGGCTTAACATGTTCACCGACCACTGCATCGATCTCTGCATCACTCGGCCACAAGTCACTTAAATAGATCGATTTTCCGTTGCTGTCTGTACCTAAGCTGTCTTTTTCGATATCAAAGCGAATCGTACCAGCTAAGGCATAAGCGACGACCAATGGCGGTGATGCTAAAAACGCTTGTTTGGCATAAGGGTGAATTCGACCATCGAAGTTTCGATTCCCCGATAGCACAGCGGTTGAATATAGGTCACGGTCGATGATCTCTTGTTGAATTTTAGGATCCAACGCACCACTCATTCCATTACAGGTTGTGCACGCATAACCGACGATACCGAAGCCTAGTTTTTCCAGTTCAGGCAACAAACCGGCGGACTCAAGATAAAGCTTGGCAACTTTTGAGCCTGGCGCGAATGACGTTTTTACCCATGGCTTACGAACTAATCCAAGCTGATTGGCCTTCTTCGCAACCAATGCTGCGGCGACGACATTTCTTGGGTTACTGGTATTGGTACAAGAAGTAATCGCCGCAATGATCACGGCACCATCTGGCATCTGTTCATCGCTGTACTGCTTAGCATGCTGCTCTTTCCAAGAAGCTTGGCTGATGCCTTGTTTGGCAAGTTCACTGGTTGGTAAACGACGATGTGGATTGGATGGCCCTGCAAGGTTGCGCTCAACTTTAGACAAATCAAACTCAAGCACACGTTCGTATTGAGCGGAATCTAAATCATCGGCCCATAAGCCAGTTTGCTTAGCGTATAGCTCAACTAACTCAACCTGTTCAGGCTCGCGTCCTGTCAGCTTTAGGTATTGTATGGTCTGTTCATCGATATAGAACATACCTGCTGTCGCGCCGTATTCTGGTGTCATATTCGATATAGTGGCGCGGTCGCCAATGGTCAGTGCACGAGCCCCTTCACCAAAGAACTCTAGATAACTGGAAACCACTCTCTGATTGCGAAGAAACTCTGTAATCGCAAGCACAATATCCGTTGCGGTTATCCCTTCTTGTCGTTGACCCGTCAGTTTAACGCCTACAATATCAGGCAATCGCATCATAGACGGACGACCGAGCATCACAGTCTCAGCTTCCAAACCACCTACACCTATTGCAATAACACCCAGAGCGTCAACATGAGGAGTATGACTGTCGGTGCCGACACAGGTATCAGGAAACGCGATTCCTTCTTTAGATTGAATCACTGGAGACATTTTCTCCAAGTTAATCTGGTGCATAATTCCATTGCCCGCAGGAATCACACTCACGTTTTTAAACGCGATTTTACACCAGTCAATAAAATGAAAACGATCTTCGTTTCTGCGTTCTTCAATCGCACGGTTTTTATCAAAGGCTTCACTATCAAAGCCTGCATGTTCCACAGCTAAAGAGTGATCAACAATCAGTTGGGTTTCGACAACGGGGTTCACCTTGGCAGGGTCTCCGCCTTGGTCGGCAATCGCGTCTCTTAATCCAGCCAAATCTACTAGGGCTGTTTGACCAAGAATGTCATGACACACCACACGCGCAGGATACCAAGGGAAATCAAGGTCACTCTTGCGTTCAATGATCTGTTTTAAGCTGTCTTCAAGGGTTTCAGGATCACAGCGTCTTACTAATTGCTCTGCCAATACTCTCGACGTATAAGGCAAGGTTTTATAACTGCCCGGAGATATCGCTTCTACCGCTTCGCAAGCATCGTAATATTCTAAGCCCGTTCCCGGTAGAACCTTTCGATACTTGTTTTCATCAAGCTCTTGGTTTCTTTCAAGTTTCACATCAGACATACATCCACCATTATCTGTTAAATTCTATTCGTTGGTTCTTGAGGCCTTGTCGTATGAAGACGGAAGTCACCTCAAGACATAAGTCGGCTCGTTATAGAGGGCTAACGTAGATGAATAGGTAACCAGTCTTGATGCTCTGGCCCGGTGTAGTCTGCACTTGGACGAATGATGCGATTGTTTTCTCTTTGTTCGAACACATGCGCCGTCCAACCTGTAAGGCGACTCATCACAAAGATTGGCGTGAACAGTTTGGTTGGGATGTCCATGAAGTGATAGGCAGAGGCATGGAAGAAATCCGCATTACAGAACAAGCCTTTCTCACGCTTCATGACTGCTTCAACACGCTCTGAAACGGCGTAAAGCTGTTCATCTCCCACCTCTTGAGCAAGCTCTTTTGACCAACGCTTGATTAAGGCATTTCGAGGATCGCTTTCACGATAAATAGCATGACCGAAGCCCATTATTTTGTCTTTGTTAGCAAGCATCTGCATGATGTTGGTTTCGGCTTCATCGGCGGTTTGCCAATCTTGGATCATTTCCATTGCCGCTTCATTCGCACCACCGTGCAGTGGGCCTCTTAGTGTGCCAATCGCAGCCGTTACACAAGAATGAATATCCGACAGTGTTGACGCACAAACACGAGCGGCAAAGGTAGAGGCATTAAACTCATGTTCCGCGTAAAGGGTTAGCGAGCAGTGCATCACCTTCTTATGAAGTTCACTAGGCGTTTTGTCAGTCAACATCTTCAAGAAATAGCCACCCAAACATGCTTCGCTTTGATCTTCCGTATCAATGCGCACGCCATCATGACTAAAGCGGTACCAGTAACAAATAATCGCAGGGAAAAGCGCAAGCATTCGCTCAGTCGCAGACAGTTGCTCAGAAAAATCTGACTCTTGCTCTAGATTACCTAGCATTGAACAACCCGTTCTCATCACATCCATTGGATGAGAGTCTGCAGGAATAAGCTCCAACAATGCTTTCAAAGGTTGAGGTAAACCACGTAAACCAACCAACAATGTTTTGTAATCGTCTAGCTCTTTTTCATTGGGCAAATGGCCTCTTAATAGCAGATGTGCCACTTCTTCAAACTGAGCGTGGTTAGCAAGATCGGTAATGTCATAGCCACGGTAAGTTAAACCCGTTCCTGACTGGCCTACGGTACATAGCGCGGTGGTTCCCGCACTTTGGCCACGTAGACCAGCACCACCGATTGCAGGTGCGCTGGCTATTTTTTCGCTTTGTTGTTGGTTTTCTGTTGAAGCCTTTTCGACAGCTGCTTTATCACTCAAAGATACAGACATGGTGAACTCCTTTTCTGTGTTAGCCGCCTGCACTCTTTGGTGCTGCCTGTTTATATGTCCGATGATCTTTATGATCGGTACTGGATATGGCGACTAACCATTTCACGTTATTGGATTAAGTTGATTTTTGATTAATTGAAACTGGTTTACCCTTCACTTGAAAACAACTGATCAAGCTTGTTTTCGTAGTCGTGGTAATTCAGGTGTTCGTAAAGCTCTTTACGGGTTTGCATTGAATCCAACAGAGCTTCTTGATTGCCTTCAACTAACAAGTGCTTGTAAACATTCTCCGCCGCTTTGTTCATCGCACGGAACGCACTCAATGGATAAAGCACCATGTCGACACTTGATTGGGCCAACTCATTACAGTTGTAGAGTGGCGTTTGGCCAAACTCAGTGATGTTCGCAAGAATAGGCACGTGCTTACCCGTTGCTAATTTCAACGCCGCCGAGAACTTCACGTATTGGTCTAGCTGATTCATCGCCTCAGGGAAAATCATGTCAGCGCCCGCTTCAACACACGCAATCGCTCGTTCAATCGCACTATCAATACCTTCAACCGCCAATGCATCCGTACGCGCCATAATCACAAAGCTCTCATCGGTTCTAGCATCTGTTGCCGCTTTGATTCTATCGACCATCTCTTGCTGGCTCACAATCGCTTTATTTGGTCGATGACCACAACGTTTCTGGGCCACTTGATCTTCCATATGAATTGCAGCTGCGCCTGCCTTCTCCATAGCGCGAATGGTACGTGCAATATTAAATGCGCCACCAAAACCCGTATCGATATCCACCAGCAAAGGCAAATCACACGCATTGGTAATACGTTCAACATCCACCAACACATCGTTCAATGTGGTGATACCTAAATCAGGCAAACCGTAAGACGCATTGGCGATGCCTCCGCCAGACAAATAGATCGCCTGATGCCCCAAGTTCTTTGCCATCATCGCGCAGTACGGATTGACCGTGCCGACGATCTGCAATGGGTCGTTGTCTTGCACAGCTTGTCGGAACTTAGCTCCTGCTGATAACTTCATAATGACGCTCCCTGTTAATTGTTTATTTCTAGCTAACCTTTAAGACTTACGGTTTTTGGTTATCGCCAGCTCTGACCCGCTGACAGATACCAGTCGCCAGTTAATCAAGATCTTTGGATTGGATTTGTTGTTCTATAAGCAGTCGACTTCCCGATATGTGTCTTCGCATAAGCATTTCTGCTAGCTCTTCATCACGGTTACGGATCGCTTGTAGAATGTATTTGTGTTCATCTAGCGCCTCTTTTGGACGAGACTGCGCCCTAGGTGATTGATAGCGATACATGCGTAATAAGTGATAAAGCTCGTCACACAACAACGAAATGAGTTTGCTGTTGCGACTCGCTTTGATAATGCGGTAATGGAAATCAAAATCCCCATGTTGATGAAAGTAAGAAGAACCTTCTACTTCATCGATATGCTTTGAATGTGTCGACAATAACCCTTCAAGCCCGACAAGCTCTTCTTGTGTGATATGTCTCGCTGCGAGTCGAGCAGCCATGCCTTCCAAAGCCTCTCGCACCGCGTAAAGCTCTAGCAGTTTTTCTGCCGAAAAAGTAATCACTCGCGCGCCAACATGTGGAATGCGTTCTATTAGGCCAAGCCCTTCAACTCGCATTATCGCTTCACGTAATGGGCCTCGGCTTACTTCGAAGCGTTTAGCCAATTCAGGTTCCGAAATCTTACTGCCCGGTAGTAATTCACCGCTAACAATCGCCTCAACGAGATACTCAGTGAGATTTTCTGATTTAGTGTTCTCTTTATCGCTAACACGTGTTTTCGTGTTTGCATTTAAGCTGAGATCTTTTATCGCAGTATTCATATTCACGCTGCTCACTTCTATTTGCTGAACCTTAATTGTCAACAATTCCATAACATGAACATAAAATACACGATTAAATTGTCGACAATCAAGCAAATTGTCGACAATTTAGACTAAGGTAGTACTTTCTATAGGCGATAAAAACTTACTTAAAAGGACACTAAAAACAATTCAACCACTTGTTATTTATCGATTTAAGCAAAGAAAGAGCCGCTAAACCCTTCCCTACCCTGAAATCACTCGAAACCAATGTGTCGACAACTTATAGACAGACTTGACAAACGCAGAGCACTTTGTGTCGATCTACCTGTTCACCGATAAACAGATATAAAAAAGGCGCACTCATGTGCGCCTTTCATTCATAGACCCCGTTCTAACAAGCCACCTTTACTCAAGCAATCTGACGAGTAACATCTAGGTATTTGCTGATATCAACGAAATCAATTTGTTCCGGCTTCAGATACTCTTCTGCATAACGCAGGTGAGTGCCGCTGGTTAAGAACAATCTAAACAGTTCGATATCGAGATGCTCGTCCGATGCCATTTTATACATGATGTCGACAGCAACACTGATTGGCTTAGCCTTCTTATAAGGCCTATCTGCAGCGGTTAATGCCTCAAAAATATCAGAGATCACCAGAATACGTTCTGGGATTGAGAGGTCATCACCAGTCAGCTTCCTTGGATACCCTGTACCTTTAAGTGTTTCATGGTGAGTTGAAGCGTAGCGAGGAACACGACTTAGCTCTTTCGGGAATGGCAGGTTCTCAAGCATCTTAATCGTGCCAAGCATGTGCTCGTTTATCTTAAATCTATCTTCAGCAGTCAATGTACCGCGTGCAATACTCAGATTGTAGACTTCGCCTAGGTTGTATAAGTGCTCAGGCACATCCATTTTAATTTGATGTTTCGGGTCAAATTCTAACGGCCTATCTCTTTTCACTATGTGCTCTGGCTTATCACTCAAAAGTGGTTCTGTGGCTGGTAAACTTGAACTCGGCTCTCGATTCATTGCCTCTATCGGTGATAGACCAAGTTGATCATCAAAGTGACGCGTCCAGGTCGTCTCAGCTATCGAGCGAATACGAGTGACTTTGTCATCACTCATGAACTCACCACCAACGTTCGACGTAGCGATAAAGGCAAAGTCATCTTGTAGCTGCTGCTTCGTTGCCGTAAGTTCATCGGCTATCAGTTGCGTTGATAGCGTACCATCAAGTTGTTTTCTCAAAGCGGTGATTTCCGCATCACGCCAAAGTACTTCAAATCGAGTTCTCACCTCGTGGATTCGGTTGTAGTTCGCTTCTAACTTCGTACCTTTATCGACGATGTGTTCCGGTGTCGTGATCTTGCCACAATCATGAAGCCAAGCCGCAATTCTAAACTCACGGCGTTCGTCATCATTTTTAAACTCAAAGTCTTTGAAGTGCTCAGACTGCGATTGTTCCGCCGCGTCAGCCAGCATCAAGCCGAGTTCTGGTACACGATTACAATGCCCTGCCGTATAAGCGGACTTATCATCGATCGCTTGAGCGATGAGCTTGATAAACGACTCAACAAACGCCTCTTGCATCTGTTCATGTCGTTTAATCTCCATAGCCATATCTTTTACAGCAACCGATAATTCCCACACTTCTTTGATTCGAGTATCAAGAATTGTCACGTTGTCATAATCACGCAGCTTAACCTTATGAGTCTCTTCCTCTAATTGGCGAATTGGATGCACTATCGGCGCACCAAAAACCCAAGCAATAGGCAACGTCAAACTCATCAGTAACATCGTTATACCAACAGAGGTTGCTAGACGTTTATTGACTGTACTAAAGATTTCAGATTCGGGAATCAATACCGCAAAATATTCAGAGTAGTGTTCGCCCGTGTCTATTTTCTTTAAATAGAGATGCTTGATCTCGCCATTCAACTCTACCCTTACCATACTGCCTTCAACCGTTGCTTCCTTAGTCAAATCATAAAGTTCAGTATAAGGAACCGTCGTATTCGTATTAAAGCCGGTATCATGCAGCCACTTTTTCGCTAAGGCATCAAGTTGTTCACCACTTAACTTACTGATAGCTTGATCAATGATTGGGAGCAATTGTTTATGCTTGCTCTGCAGCACCAAATGGAATTGGTTTGAGTAGTTCTGTTTTAGATCTTCTAGAGTCCCATTGACAACAAGGCCTGGCTGGAAAAACCTATCTAATGCAAACGAGAGTACGGGTTCTGCTTCTAAGAAAGCAAAGTTCTCTTCGCTTTCAATTGAATTAAATGCAGACTCTAGGTTTTCAAATTCAACTAAATCAATGTTCGGAAAATCCTCTCTCAACTTAGGAATAATTGACCACCCAGATAAAATGGCAACTTTTTTACCCTCAAGCTCGGCATAATTAGTGACAACCTTCGCGCCGACCCTTGTCACGATAGAAAATGGCAATTCATAAATTGGAGTCGTGTATAGGCCATCTATGCCATTATTTTTATAATGTTGAACCGATTGCAGGCCATCAATACTTCCTTCTTGAAACTTACTGACAAGCTCGCCCCAAGAGAAACCATTAACAAATTCAAACCTGATCCCTGTCATCTCACCAATCATTTTAAGAAGGTCTATCGCATAGCCGTTTGGTTTTCCCGCCACTGAAAAGTCCATCGGCCCCCAATCATTTTGATTAGACACTAACAGCGGAGGGGTATCGTTAATCAAGGCTTGCTGCTCAGACGATAGCATCAATGTTGATACATCAAACTCCGATTCCTGATTGTTAACCTTGAGGTTAGACGCAATAATATTACCCGATTTCGAATATAAGAAAGACTCAACCTTACTGTCTTCTGCTAAGCCAAGCGCCGTACCTGATAGTTTGCTAGCTAAAGAAGACAACACAATATCAATACCAATCACATGTTGAACTTCAGATTCGATTTTCGAATCAAACGCTAAAGAATAAGTTTGCCCGGTAATTTGTAAATGCTGGAAAAGATATGGCTGAGTTTTTTCGACCGACTGAACATTGGCAGAAACATACCAAGGCCTGGTTGTTGGAAGGTAGTTGCTCTGTTCCGTAGTTGAGTTTCTTAGCGTAAACTCTTGGTCAAAATATTTCGTCGTACGGACGCGCTCCTCCCCTATATTATGAATCTCAACCACAACCCAACGGTCCTTTTGTTGTGCACCGATTTTTTCTCTAACGACAGGGGCAGATTCTAGATTAATAATTTGGAAGAAGTTTTCATTAGACGAGCCAATGTAAATACTATAAAAGAGAGGGTTATCTTTAATTGCTTCTGAAAGAATAGTACGCGACTCTTCTTTCGATATTTTGTTACTTATAGAACGTTTCACTGAAGAAAGTAAACGCGCGGTATTGGCTGCGTCAGAATCAACCGCGCCGATATAGTTACTCAGCTCTTGGGACACCATCGTCAACTTTGATAGGGTATTCTCAGTCGCCATTTTTTTACTGAAGTAATATTGCAGTGAAACCGCAACAACAGCGGTAAGAAATGTCGCGAGTAAAAACATTCCTCCAACAGTAAATCGTAACGAAATTTTTTTGTCTGTCATTATTCGATCCTTGAATAACCACTAGCTCAGAAATGTAACGTGCCAGCTATAATCATATTATTACAGTAGCACTGCACACCTAGCAACATATTATTCTATATATTAAAGAGCGCCTCTCCATATCACCCTTTGTGTCGCAATAAGTACCCTCTTTAATGATACACAGCAGTATAAAGCGACCAACAGTCAAAAAAATTGTTCACATAAACTCAAGAAAAACCTAGTTATTATTGCTAGAAGAATCCTACAGCCACCTCCCCGTGAACTTTATGAACAATATTAATCCAATGTTCTTTATTCTCAATATCGCCGCATTACAGACATTTCATTAACACACCGTTAACTTTAGCTTCATCTGCTAAGCAATATCCTACTCATCTGTTTAGTAGCTGGAAATAAAACATAAGTTTCTCTCCATTGAAGAGATCCCCTACATAAGGAACGTGAACCATGTTCAAGGCACTGAAACCTACTCTTTCGGCTTCTATCATCACAGCAACCTTTTCTTTCAACACTTTTGCTGCTGACGTAGAAAAAATCCACTTCCTAATCCCTGGCGGCGCTGGTGGTGGTTGGGATATGACAGCTCGTGGTACGGGTGATGTATTGGTGAAATCAGACATCGTAGAAAATGTCTCTTTCCAAAACCTGTCTGGTGGCGGTGGCGGTAAAGCGATTGCTCACCTAATCGAAACAGCACAACGCCAAGAAGACACGCTAATGGTGAACTCAACGCCTATCGTTGTTCGTTCACTAACAGGTATCTTCCCTCAATCTTTCCGTGACCTAACTCCGGTAGCAGCAACCATTGCCGATTACGGCGCAATCGTCGCTCCTGCGGATTCTAAGTACGACACTTGGGAAGACGTCGTTAAAGAGTTCGAAACCAACCCACGTAAAGTGAAGATTGCTGGCGGTTCAGCTCGTGGCAGCATGGACCACCTTGTAGTAGCGGCAGCGTTCAAAGGCGAAGGTTTTGATGCGAAGAAAGTACGTTACATTGCCTACGATGCTGGCGGTAAAGCGATGGCGGCACTGCTTTCTGGCGAAACACAGCTGCTTTCAACGGGCCTTGGTGAAGTACTAGAGATGTCTAAATCTGGCCAAGTAAAAGTGCTTGCTGTGACGGCTCCAAAGCGTCTTGACGCTGCGCCTAACATCCCAACACTGACTGAATACGGCAACGAGACAGTATTTGCTAACTGGCGTGGTTTCTTTGCGGCACCGGGTACAAGCCAAGCAAAAATCGACGAGTGGAACGAAGCTCTTGGCAAAATGTACAAAACCGATGAGTGGCAAGTGGTTCGTGACCGTAACGGTTGGATCGACAACTACAAAGCTGACAAAGATTTTTACGCCTTCCTAGAAGACCAAGAAAAACAGATGGGCGATCTAATGCGTGAGCTTGGTTTCTTGAAGTAACCAACAACCATAGAGGGCTTATGTGCCCTCTTACTCTTTCCTGTTTCGCCGTGCATGAGTTAACTTCAAACTCCTTTGTTTATTCGTAGACGTATTACTAACGCTTGCCGATTCGTTGTAAACGCAAGTGGCTGATAAACCAGTACCGTAATTCGCTTACCTTTGGTTAGTGATCCCAGACATTTCATTGACTCGCTCATGTACGGCTTTTTTACTTTTTATACCACCCCAAATGGAGTTGGACATGTCGGACTTACCAACCAAATTTCTGAGTAAGGAATCTTTGCTTTCGAAGGATCGCATCGGAGCCATGCTCTTTATGCTTGCATGTTTATGCTATGGCTACCAAACCACGCTGATTCCTTTGTTCCCCGGTGACGAGTACGAACCCTTCACAGCAAGAACCTTACCTATCCTGCTAACGTTTATCGGCATTGGCCTTTCGTTGATCCTGCTTATAACCGGACAGCCGGATAAAAAAGTTACATGCGACACTACGCCGCTGAACTGGAAACTGCTGATTGGCTTCTTGGTGTTAATGGCACTGTACGGTGTTGGGCTGACTTATCTTGGCTTTGTTTTAGCAACCAGCTTCTTCTTACTTGCAGGCTTTTACCTGTTGGGTGAGCGCCGCAAAACTGTTTTATTTGGCGCGTCGTTTCCTTTCGTTATCGCGTTCTTTCTTTTATTAACTCAAGGCTTAGATATCTACCTAGAGCCTGGTTTAATCTTCACTCTTTGGTAGGGATAACATTATGTTAGACGGAATTTTACAAGGACTTTCTACCGCTGTGATGCCAATGAACATCATGATGGTAATTGTGGGCTGTTTCGTGGGTACCTTCATCGGTATGCTACCGGGGTTAGGTCCAATTTCAGCAATCGCGTTGATGATCCCTATTACGTACGGCTTAGACCCTTCTTCTGGCCTAATCTTGATGGCTGGTGTGTATTACGGCGCTGTATTTGGTGGCTCAACATCATCAATCTTAATCAATGCTCCGGGTTGTTCGTCAACGGTAGTAACCGCGTTTGACGGCTACCCGATGGCTCAAAAAGGTCAAGCAGGTAAAGCACTTGCACTCGCGGCTTACTCTTCTTTCACTGGCGGTACGCTGTCAGCAATCATGCTTTTGATTGCCGCACCGGCTCTAGCAAGCGTGTCACTGAGCTTCCAGTCTTCAGACTACTTTGCATTGATGCTATTAGGTCTATCCGCTGTAGCGGCGTTTGCAGGCCCAGGTCAGGTAATCAAAGCGTGGATGATGACTATTCTTGGTTTGATGCTATCAACTGTAGGTATCGACAAAGGTGTTGGCGTTGAACGGTTCACTTTTGGCCTTACGGATCTGATGGATGGCTTTAGCTTCCTATTATTAGCGATGGCAACATTCGCACTGGGTGAAACCTTGATGGGTATTCTAAAACCAGAGCAAGACACCAGCGCGGAAGAAAGCCAAAAGATGTCGGATATTGGTAGCATGAAGGTCACCAAAGAAGAGTTCAAAGAAGTGGCACCAGTTTCAATTCGATCTTCTATTCTCGGTTTCTTTACCGGTGTTCTACCGGGCGCAGGTGCCACTATTGCGGCATTCCTAAGTTACGGTATGGAGCGTAGCCTCGCGCCAAAAGACAAGCAGAAAGAGTTCGGTAAAGGCAGTATCCGTGGTCTTGTTGCTCCTGAATCAGCAAACAACGCCGCTTCAAGTGGTTCATTCGTTCCGCTACTAACGCTGGGTATTCCGGGCTCTGGTACAACTGCGATTATGCTTGGTGCATTGATTGCCTACGGTATTCAGCCTGGTCCTCGCTTGTTCGTTGAGCACCCAGACGTATTTTGGTCGGTGATTATCTCGATGTACTTTGGCAACATCGTGCTGGTTATCTTAAACCTGCCTTTAATCCCTTATATTTCTAAACTGCTAGCGGTACCTAGAACGGTTCTACTGCCAATGATTATCTTCTTCTCAATCACTGGCGTGTACTTGGTGTCATTCAACACGATGGACGTATTTGTGATGCTACTGGTAGCGATGGCTGCGATAGCATTAAGGCTAGCCAACTTCCCATTGGCACCATTACTGTTAGGCTTCATATTGGGCGGCTTGATGGAAGAGAACTTAAGACGAGCATTGATGATCAGCGATGGTGAGTTGAACTTCTTATGGGAACGCCCTATTACGATGACCTTCACTATTCTGGCGGTATTGGTGCTGTCTAGCCCGATTCTAGTGAAACTATTTAAGAGTTTTAGAGCGAAGCCAGTAGAAGTGTAAAGCTTTATCGAATCAACTAAACCTCAACGAAAGGAGCCATTGGCTCCTTTTTTCATTTAAAGCCTCAATTAAAACCAGCGGTTAAAGATGGTAGCAAACTCACAAACCTATCTTTACAACACACATGGCGCTGATATTCATAACAAATTCAAGTAAGGTAACCAGTTAGTTAACGTATTGGATTCTAAAACTATGGATTGGTTGATTCTATTCTTATCAGGGGTGGTTGGCGGTGTGCTTAACTCCATTGCGGGTGGCGGCAGCTTCATCACTTTCCCTGCTTTGTTATTTGCTGGCGTTCCACCAATAGCAGCCAACGCGACCAATACCTTTGCTTCGTGTGCTGGATACATTAGCGGAGCCTACGCTCTGCGCCACGAAATTCAATCTGGTACTAAGCAGCTAAAACTGACTATAGCTTTATGTGTGATTGGCGGTGGTATCGGGGCATTTTTACTGCTGCACACACCAGAAGCTCTGTTCACTCAATCTGTCCCTTGGCTGTTGCTGTATGCTGCTCTGCTTTTCACGTTTGGCGGCACGCTCAATAAATGGCTTAAACAAGCTACAGCAAAACATAAGCACGCCACCAGCGCAGGCGCATTCTTTTCCGCTTTATTACTTTTGATTGTCTGTATCTACGGTGGGTATTTTAATGCAGGTTTGGGCATTGTGACATTGAGCTATTTGGCGCTGGCTGGTTACACCAACATCAACGTGATGAATGGCATCAAACTGCTCGTGTCCGCGTGTGCTTCCCTCGCAGCGATCGTGTTTTTTATCGTAAATGGTTCGATTAATTGGCCGTCTGGCATGGCTGTATTATTGGGTACATTGGTTGGTGGTTATTATTCAGCAAAAGTCTCTCGCCGCATCCCACAACAATATGTTCGTAATACAGTGATCATCGCGAGTTTCTTAATCACCGCTTACTTTTTCTATAAAAACTAGGTTTTATGCTAAGTCGGTTTGACACTAATTAAACCCGAAACTGAATCTAATTCTAACTGGAAAACACAGCGGGAAAACTGACTCTCGCATTACCTATCTCGCTATTTTATTACTTATAAAATAACCGTGTCGATATGTGTGAGACGAGTCCTTTAATTAGTAAATTTGATAACAATTTAGACTGTTTTTTAGCCTTTATTTTGCCAAAGGTAGGATAATTCTCCTGTCGAAAGTGAGACTTCATTAGGAGGCGTTATGAACACTAAACTCGGTCATGTCATGTCATCAAGTCGACTCATTTGCTTTGTCGCTTTTCTTGCTGCCACATTCGCGTGGATCTTAAAAATGCCCGCTCTGTTTTCTGTGTCAGCGCTATTCTTACTGGTCAGTGCGATCGTTTATGTCACCGATCTTTGGAAGAATCAAAGAAAGAACCGCGAAGCTTAGCCAATTACGGTTTAATCGAACGCATTAAAAAAGGAGCTCATAGGCTCCTTTTGTGTTTTTCGCTTATCTAATTAGGCGTACTAATCGTCGACGCCTTATCTAACGACGCCTTCTTATTAACGACGGAAGTTACGACCGTTACCGCCGCGGCGCTCTTTAAATGCAGACGCAGCTTTAGCTTGAGAAGCGTGGATAGACTCAACCGTTAGTTCCATTGGCTCACGAGGCTCTAGCCCATGGCGGAATGTACGTGAACGCGGAGGCATCTGGTATTCGATGTCCGATGCTTTAGGCATGCGCTTGAAACGGTAAAGGTAGAAGTTTTCAACCTTCTCACGAGCCCATTCGGTTTTCTTCAGGTATTTAACTGCGCTTGCCACTGTAGGCTTAGTGTTAAAGCAGTTCATACGCATTGCCGCATCTAAAATTTCCCAACCATAATGATCCACTAATTCAGTGATCATGGTTTCAAGCTTTAAGCCGTGTAGCGGGTTATTTTGTTGCAGTTCGATTCTTTCTTCTTCAGTCATAACATTACCTTTTTCAAGGCAACTAAAGGCCTTGAATTTACTCTAGAACACCGTCATCACTGACCGCTTCTAGCTCAATCATTTGGGCATTATTTCCATTGCCCTTGTTTATGTCTTTATGATGGCATAAAGCATGTGCGTTATCCTATTTATCTTTTCATTTAATTTTAAAATGGTTATTTAACGTCCAGATCATCATTAACAGCACTTTAGTTAAGCAATAGCGCATACGCTATTAACTGGCAGACGTATTCGATGCGTTAATGAGTAAAAGAGCCTATAAACACGCTTGGTCACTGAATGAGGTGATGGCCTATATAGAAGCAAACACTGGTTCAATGTTTGACCCAGAGTGGGTTGAAGCGCCTAAACAAAACCTAGACAGCTTTATGGCCATTCGAGATCAATACAACGACGATGTACAACCACATATCATGACCGCCTAAGCGATAATTAGTTGTGTGTTTGAAGTGACCATCTAAAAATACGCAAACCAACAAAAAAGGATGCCACTGAGGCATCCTTTTGTTTTCTAGTTTGCAGCTGAAAGAACAAATTTGTTCTCTACTGATTCTAACTAACGATTATACGTCGTAAGTTGTAGAAGCAGTATCGCCGCCTGTACCAGTCCAGTTTGTGTGGAAGAATTCACCACGTGGACGGTCAGTACGCTCGTAAGTGTGAGCACCGAAGTAGTCACGTTGAGCTTGAAGCAGGTTCGCTGGTAGACGTGCAGTTGTGTAACCGTCTAGGAAAGATAGCGCAGAAATCGTACATGGCATTGGGATACCAGACTCTAGAGATTTCGCTGCTACTTTACGCCATGCCACTAGGCTGCCTTGTAGGATGTTTTTGAAGTACTCGTCAGAACCTAGGAACGCGATGTCTGGGTTTGCTTCGTACGCATCACGTATGTTGCCTAGGAATGCAGAACGGATGATACAACCACCACGCCACATTAGCGCTACGTTACCGTAGTTTAGGTCCCAGCCGTTTTCGTTCGACGCTTCACGCATTAGCATGAAACCTTGAGCGTAAGAGATGATCTTAGAAGCCAGTAGAGCTTGACGTAGTGCATCAACCCACTCTTGCTTGTCGCCTTCAACTGGAGTGATTGTCTTCTCAAACAAAGCTTCAGCTTCAACACGTTGGTCTTTAAGAGCAGACAGGCAACGAGAGAATACAGACTCAGAGATCAGTGTTAGTGGGATACCTAGGTCTAGTGCGTTGATACCAGTCCACTTACCCGTACCTTTTTGGCCTGCAGTGTCTAGGATCTTCTCAACTAGCGCTTCACCGTCTTCATCTTTGTAGCCAAGGATGTCAGCAGTGATTTCAACTAGGTAGCTGTCTAGCTCAGTCTTGTTCCAGTCAGCGAATACTGCTTGCATCTCGTCAGCAGACATACCTAGGCCATCTTTCATGAACTGGTATGCTTCAGTGATAAGCTGCATGTCACCGTATTCGATGCCGTTGTGTACCATCTTAACGAAGTGACCAGCACCGTCGTTACCAACCCAGTCACAGCAAGGCTCACCAGCGTCAGTTTTTGCCGAGATACCTTGGAAGATTGGCTTAACCGCTTCCCAAGCTTCAGCCGCACCACCTGGCATGATTGAAGGACCGAAACGAGCACCTTCTTCACCACCAGATACACCAGTACCGATGAAGTGGATGCCTTTCTCACGACAATGCGCTACACGACGGTTAGTGTCTGGGTAGTTAGTGTTACCACCATCAATGATGATGTCGCCTTCGTCTAGAAGTGGGATTAGGTTTTCGATGAACGTGTCTACAACGTCACCAGCACGAACCATAAGCATCACTTTACGTGGCGCTTCTAGCTTCTCAACTAGCTCTTCTAGAGAGTAAGCACCAACAATGTTAGTACCTTTAGCTGGGCCTTCTAGGAACTCGTCTACTTTAGCAGCAGTACGGTTATGAGCCACAACTTTGAAGCCGTGGTCGTTCATGTTTAGGATAAGGTTCTGACCCATTACTGCTAGGCCAATTACACCGATATCACCTTTCATTATTTTATCTCCTTGCGGCTATTCGCACTTATGCGATAGCACTTGCTGCATTTGAATCTAGGAACCACTCTGTTTCGCCAGTTTTAGACTGGATTTTCGCTGCCGGGTAAGGCAGTTCTGAAGCAGGAGTTGTATGAATTTCTTTAACGATCTCAACTTTACCTGCACCCAGTACTAGGTAGCTGATTCGTTTTGCTGCTTCTAAAACTTTCGCTGTTTTAGAAACACGGATTTGACCAGACTCAGGGTGAGAAGCTAATACAGATAGGTTCTCATCTTGGTAGTTGGTTGCACCTGGGAATAGTGAAGCTGTGTGGCCGTCTGCGCCAACACCAAGCAGAATCCAATCGAATACAGGCGTGCCGTTTTCTGTTGGGATTACGTCTGCCATCTCTTTTGCGAAACGCTCTGCTTCTGCTTTTGGTTCATCTTCACCACGGATGCGGTGGATGTTTTCAGCAGGAAGGTTTACTTGAGTAAACTCTTTTAGTTTTGAAAATAAGAGCGCGTTTGCTTCACCGAAATTGCTTTCAGCGTCGTCTGGTACAACGCAACGTTCGTCGCCCCACCAGAAGTGAAGGTTATTCCATTGAATACCTTCCGCGTATGGCGCCTGTGCTAAAAGTTTGAAAAGCATTTTTGGCGTGCTGCCACCAGACAGTGAAATGTGAACAGGTTTGCCCTGCTCGCTGTATGCTTTCATTTCATTTGCTAGGTTTTCAACAACCAGTTCAGGCGTTGCAAAGATCTTGTGATTGATCATAGTTCGCAGTAATCCGTGTCTGTTAAGTTTTTGCATGGGAAACGCCATGCGCGGCCATCACGTTGCAGAAGTTCATCTGCTTCCTGTGGGCCCCAAGTACCACAAGCATAGCCAAACAGTGCTTGAGGATCTTGCTTGAAGTCTAAGATTGGTTGAACGTACTTCCAACATGCTTCTACCGCATCGGTACGTGCAAACAGAGTCGCATCACCGTTCAGTGCATCAAGAAGAAGACGCTCATAAGCCGTTAGCATCTGAGTTTCAGGCAAGTCAGAGTAAGAGAAGTTCATTTTCACTTCTTTTGCTTTGAAGCCTGCGCCTGGCTCTTTCAAACCAAAGCTCATCTGAATACCTTCATCCGGTTGGATGCGGATAATCAGCTTGTTCTCTGGTGCATCTTGACCAAATACTGGGTGTGGCGTGTTCTTAAAGTGAATCACGATTTCAGTCACACGTGTTGGTAAGCGTTTACCTGTACGTACGTAGAAAGGAACACCATTCCAACGCCAGTTATTGATGTGAGCTTTCAAGCCGATGTAAGTCTCGGTACGAGAATCATCCGCTACACCATGCTCTTCACGGTAACCTAGTAGGTGCTGACCACGAACATCTGATGCTGTGTACTGACCTAATACTAAGTCTTTACGCAGATCATCTTCTTCTAATGGTTTCAGACACTGAAGCACTTTAACCACTTCATCACGAATAGAATCAGCGTTAATTTGTGCAGGCGGCTCCATACCTACCATCGCTAGCACTTGCAGCAGGTGGTTTTGGAACATGTCGCGAACTGCGCCAGAACCGTCGTAGTATCCGCCACGCTCTTCAACGCCAAGGAACTCAGCACCTGTGATTTCAACGTATTCAATGAAGTTACGGTTCCACAGTGGTTCAAACATCGCGTTTGAGAAACGAAGCACTAGAAGGTTTTGAACCGTCTCTTTACCAAGGTAATGGTCGATACGGTAGATCTGGTGTTCTTGGAAGTGATGATGGATCTCTTCATCCAACGCTTGAGCTGATGCTAAGTCGTAACCAAATGGTTTTTCGATGATCAGACGACGCCAGCCGTTCGATTCATCGTTAAGGCCATGCGCAGCAAGGTTTGCTGGAATCACACCGTATAGGCTTGGCGGGGTTGCCAAGTAGAACAATGTGTTATGGTTTTCGAATTGGTAGTCTTGCTCAAGCTTGTCTAGACGTTGTGCTAAACGAGCATAGTCGTCTACATCTGAAGTGTTGATCGCTTGGTAATGCAGATGTTCAATAAATGCATTCAGCGTCTCAGGTTCAGTTTTTTCCATTTCCTGAAGAGACTTCTTCAGCTTCTCACGGTAAGACTCATCGCTGTACTCAGTACGGCTCACTCCAAGAATCGCAAAGGATTCTGGTAGTTGATTGCTAGCATACAGGTGGTATAGAGCAGGAATTAACTTGCGGTAAGTTAGATCTCCCGACGCACCAAAAATAACGATGCTGCTGTTTTCAGGTATTACCATCATCTTTCCTATAAAAACAAGGTTTTTAGTATTCGCCAAAGGTATCAGCGACATACGAAAATAGATAATAGGTCTTAACTATTACATCAATAGTAAGCACCTATTAAATTTGAGAATGCGTTTGGTAAACGAGGGTGAAAGCTATCACCTCTATTCGGGACAGTATTGTCTATGACTATTTGATTTACATCAACCACTGTGAAAGCAATCGATTAAATATTGACTCATTTCGAACAAATTCTAATCGATAGCTCCGTTCATTTGACCCACGGGAGATGCAAATCGGCATTCTCAAACAGTGTAGTCAAGAAAGAACGGTATCTGGTCGGTGGAGTAAGCAATAGGAAAGGGAGAAAAAGGTAAAACCAGCTTATTCAACTGGCTTTATATTTATTTTGATGGTGTCGTGTTTATCTTTGCGCTTTGTTGTAGCAGCGCTCCGGCCGCCCCACGGTACCGTAATTTAAGTCTGCGACTAACTCACCAGTGGTAATCAAAAATTCTAAATAGCGTCTAGCGGTGGTTCGGCTAGCACCAATTCGTTCTCCGGCTTCATCGGCGGTAATATTAACGGCATCAGCTTGTTGAAAAATGGCTCTGATCTTATCCAACGTTACGCCATCAATGCCTTTGGGTAAGGTGGATACTTTTCCAGAGTCCGCTTTGGCATTGGCTTGCAGCATCTTATCAACCAAACCTTGATTCAAATCCGACACACTTTCAAACTCTTGCTGTTGAGATTGATACTTTTTCAGCGCCGCTTCCAAACGAGGAAACATGACTGGTTTCAATAGATAATCGACCACTCCACCGCGCATTGCCTGCTGCAGCGTATCCACATCTCGAGCAGCAGTAATCAAGATAACGTCGCAGCCTTGATTGCTCCCTCTTACGTGATTAAGAATCTCGAGCCCACACCCGTCCGGTAGATACACATCCAATAACACCAAATCCGGTTTTAAGATGTCCAGTTGCATCAGCGCTTCAGACTGTGTGGTGGCAATACCGACCACGTCAAAGCCACCCATCTGTTCTAAATAACGATGGTGTAGCTCTGCAATCGCAATATCATCTTCAATGACCATGACTCTCGTGATTGCGTTCATTTATGTTCTTCCTTTAACCATGCTTTTTCCGTCACGATGATCTTCGCAAGATCGATTCGTGCTTAATTATTATTGTTCTTCTTTTGGCAGATAAACCGTCATTCGCGTGCCAAAATCGTGGTTGTCGACCATTTCAAGCTGCCCTTGATATCGGTCTGCCAGCTGCTTTATCAGATACAAACCCACACCACGATTTTGCTTCGCTTTGCTCGATACGCCTTTTTCGGTAAGTGCTTTGGTTGCCAACTCTTTCGGCAAACCGCACCCTTTGTCTTCTACTTCTACGATAATTTCATTACCAAAATCACTGATTGAAACTTCAATAACCCGACGCGCTGGTGCAATTTGACCCTCTTGCTTAATCGCCGTCATGGTGGCATCAAAGGCGTTATCAATCAGGTTGCCAAGGATTGTGACAACGTCATCCGCGTTTAACCAGCTAGGCAGAGCTTCAAGCCTTGAGCCTTCTTCAACTTTAAGCTCTAAACCAATTTCTCGCGCGCGCTCCGTTTTCCCAAGGAGCATACCTGCGATGAGCGGGTCTTTAACGGTTTCACGTAAAAACTCGATCAAGCTTTGATAGTGCGCGGTTTCTTGACCAATCAATTGCTGGACTGAATCCAGCTCGCCCATCTGAATCAAGCCACTGATGGTGTTGAGCTTGTTTTGATGCTCATGGGTTTGTGAACGCAGTAGATCTGCATATTCTTTGGTTTGTGAGAGCTGGTCTGTTAAATCGTTAATTTCATCTCGTAATCGGAAACTCGATACCGCTCCGACCACTTCACCTGCCACTATAATGGGGCTACGGTTGGCAATAATTCGCTTATTGTTTAAATACAACTCAACATCGTGGTCGGTGTCGCCGGTTGATAGCAGTTGTTCTAAATCACTGCCTAGCAATACATCAGAAAGGCGCTGTTGATTGAGTGCTTTATCCCTGTCTATCGATAAAATATCGCAGGCACTTTTATTAATTGAACGTAAAATACCGTGCTTATCGATGCTCAGAATGCCCTCTTTCACGGTACTCATGGTTACATCTAGCTCAACATACAGTCGGCCTATCTCTTCAGGCTCAAAGCCTAAAATAGCGCGCTGAAAACGACGAGATACATAACTCGAAATCAAAGCGTTTACCGCAACCACCAGCAACGCCATCACAATCAAAAAGGCTAAGTAAGGTTCGATTCGATCTTGCAAAGAATCCAATAAGTAACCAACTGACACCACGCCAATAACGGTACCTTGGGGGTCTTTTACCGCGGATTTACCACGAACTGAAAAACCCAGCGATCCTTTGGCTGTCGACACATAAGACTCGCCCAATACCAATGCTTTTTGGTTATCGCCACCACGCATGGGTTTACCGAGCCTGTCATCATAAGGGTGAATCAGGCGGATACCTTTATCATCTCCCACAACGATAAACGCCGCGCCAATGAGCTGAGTAAGGTTACGAAATTTAACTTGGGTTTCTTCAGACAGAACGTAGGGAACGCCAATAGGGTCCAACGTCCCATTTTCTTGAATAATACTGGTGACAAGCGGCGATTCAGATAGAAATTCAGCAACACCTAACGCTTTCAAACCCATCTCTTGTTCTTGAGATTGTTTGATGTAATAAAAACCAGCCGCTGCAAGAATCAAAAGTTCAACGAGGCCAGTGACCGTCATGATAATCAGTAACCTTTTACGGAAACTGATACTGCTCCATTTCATATTCCACCGTCCCTAGTGTTAGACGATCAATGTTAACACCAAGTTAATCGCATGACCTTTCTAGGGACGTGAATTTGTGACTGCTACTCAACTAAATAATTGAGCAGATTGTTAATTGATAATCCTTTACGTTGTTCATCTCGATTAATCGTTCATTTTTAGGACTGATTAGCTTAAAAACCAAAATAAACGAATAAATATTGAGCTAGATCACTAAGCTTTTAGGTGTTTTTTAGGTTGTTTAAAATAAATACAATTATAATGGTTGCATATGAAGAAGTTTATTGTTGCTAAGCCATAGGTCATGATTTTCAGACCGCGCTTTGAATCGAAACTTCGATTAACAAAATAGCAACAACCCTTCGCTCGCTGGACGTATCTATAACTAAAAGTTGCACGCTCGCCGTTACGAATGATGAACAAACGGATTAAGTATTCTCCCCTATTCATCCATCGCTATTTCAAACTCGGCTAGCCAGACAACGAAGAGGTGACTGATAAAAGCATCACCCAATAATAAAACATTGATGAGCAGGAAGTATCGATCAGTGGCAACGTCCAATAGAAACAGGATAACAAACATAACGTATAAACATTGTTGAAAAGGAAACAAGGCAATGAAACGCGATAACTTTGGAATTTGTCTTACTAAGACTATGCTGTTCAAACACTTACAATCGACTTTTACTCACGTAAGAGCCTATGAGAAAGATGGCACCTCCCCTCTCGATCTCAAGGTATTGTTAGCATTCCCGCAAATGTCAGGTAGAGATTTATTACAAACAATGCAAGGTTCAAGACAATTGGTATGGCGCGCCGATCACCATTGTCCTAGCTTTAAATAAGCCACTTCATTTTGTAAAAACACTTCTATACTGAACTTAAAGAGCACGCTTATGCGTGCTTTTTAAGTTTCATTTATCTTTGATATTCACGTCACTCAATCTTATTTACACTTGATTAACGAGTTATGAAAATTTCTATTCATATGAGACAATCTATTCAAGACAAATGACTATCGCCCTGTTAACATTAGAGTTAATACTCTAATTGGTATTTAATGCAGATGACCAAACCAAAATTCCGATACCTTGCGATCGCCAGTATGCTTCTCGGCACTATGGCTTCGCCAGGCTATGCAGCTCCGCTCACTTTTTCTGAAGCGTGGCAAATTCTCCAAGAGAACAACAACTCTCTTGCGGCTCAACAAGCCAACGTTGAACGTTATCAACACCTTCAGAACTCAACAAGTAGCCTCAATCTTCCTTCTATTACCTTAGGGGCTAACTACACGCACCTTGATAGTGATGTGACGATTAATGGTGAACAGTTTTCAGATAGCTTGAGTGGAGTAAACCCTGCTATATCCGCGATTTTGCGCCCTCTAGTTGGTGGCGTTACCTCAACGATTACCGAACAAGACATCTTTAGCTCTTCCATTCGTGCTGTGTGGCCTATCTTCACTGGTGGTCGAATAACCGCTGCGCAAAATGCGGCTGAAGGTAAAAGCGAAGAAGCGCAAAGCCAACTGTTGATGGAGAAACAAGCTCGCTACGAAGACTTAAGTAAGTATTACTTCTCGGTGATCTTAGCGGAAGACGTTGTGAGAACGCGTCAAGCCGTTGAAGCAGGCTTAACTCAGCATCGTGATTTCGCCATCAAGCTTGAACAGCAAGGACAAATCGCCCGAGTAGAGCGCCTACAAGCCGATGCTTCTTTAGATAAAGCGATTGTAGAGCGCACGAAAGCTCAGAACGATCTTAAAATTGCGCAATTGGCGTTGACCCAAATCCTTGGTCAAAATGAAAGTGTAGAACCCTCTGAACAACTGTTTATCAATAAGAACCTGCCTCATATGGACGTGTTCATTGACCAGACACTCATGACCTACCCCGGCCTTAAGATTCTTGATGCAAAAGAGAAACAAGCAAGCAGCTTAATTAAAGCCGAGAAAGGTAAATACTACCCAGAGGTTTACCTTTATGGTGATTACAGCCTGTATGAAGATGACTCTCTAGCCAGTGAAATGAAACCCGATTGGTTGGTTGGCATTGGTGTGAATGTGCCACTGCTTGATACCTCTGGCCGTTCCGACAAAGTCGCTGCGGCTCACAGTGCCGTATCACAGGTTCAATTCCTTAAGTCACAAGCTAAGCAAGACTTAACCGTGTTGGTACAAAAGACTTACCTTGAAGCAAACCAAGCGATTGAAGAGGTTCAAGGCCTAAACTCGAGCTTGTCTTTAGCTCAGGAAAACCTATTACTTCGTAAAAAAGCCTTCACACAAGGGTTATCTAACTCATTAGAAGTGGTTGATGCCGAGCTTTATCTTGCGAGCATTAAAACCCAGCAATCTGCTGCTCGCTTCAAATACCTAATCTCTCTCAACAAGCTGTTAGCGCTAACCAGCGAAATGAATGCTTACTCCAGTTACTTAACCTCCTCTGTTCCGTCTGATTTCGACTCAAAAACAGACACCGTTAGCCAGTCAAAAGGATAATTCATGAAACCTATTAAGCCCCTTCTTCTATCTTTAGTTGGTATCGGCGTTATTGGCTGGGTCGGATACAGTTTCTATCAAGCTTATCAACCTCAGCCGGTTAAGCTTCAAGGTCAAATCGATGCGCAGCAATACAGCATCTCATCGAAAGTACCTGGCAGAATTGATGAAATATTCGTGCGCAAAGGCGATTCGGTTGAAAAAGGCGAATTGATCTTCTCTCTACTAAGCCCTGAGATTGATGCGAAGCTAGAGCAAGCAAAAGCTGGTCAGAAAGCCGCTGGTGCATTAGCACAAGAAGCAGAGAATGGCGCGCGTACTCAACAGATCCAAGCGGCTAAAGACCAATGGTTGAAAGCCAAAGCAGCTGCCGATCTGATGGACAAAACCTACCAACGTGTAAACAACCTTTACAACGATGGTGTGGTTGCCGAGCAGAAGCGTGATGAAGCCAAAACACAGTGGCAAGCGGCGAAGTACACCGAAAGCGCTGCATTCCAAATGTATCAATTAGCGCAAGAAGGTGCGCGTGACGAAACCAAAGTGGCCGCCACTCAAAAAGCGTTAATGGCAGCGGGTGCGGTAGCGGAAGTTGAAGCTTACGCAAAAGACACACAGATCCACAGCTGGTTTAATGGCGAAGTCTCTCAGGTTCTATTGAGCAGTGGAGAACTTGCACCACAAGGCTTCCCTGTTGTGACTGTTATCGACACCAAGGATGCTTGGGCTGTGCTCAATGTTCGTGAAGACATGCTTAAGCATTTCGAGAAAGGCAGCCAGTTTGAGGCGTACCTACCGGCTCTGGATAAATCATTAACTTTCCAAGTAACTCACATCGCCGTAATGGGTGATTTCGCAACTTGGCGCTCAACAGACGCAGCACAAGGCTTCGATTTACGTACTTTTGAAGTAGAAGCGCACCCTGTCGATACGAGCGAAACACTGCGTATGGGCATGAGCCTAGTGGTTGAGCTTTAGGTGACTTATGTCTGCTAACTCTCAATATACTGGATCGCAATCTAGAGGCTCGCAATCAACTGAGCATCATAGAGCGAAGAATACCTTGCTTCGGCAGTGGGCGATTGTCCGCAAAGACAAATGGTTGTTGTCTTGCCTAACTTGGATTCCTTTGCTGCTTGCTGCCAGTATCTGGCTGATTTTTTCACAAGGGATCGCTCGTGACTTACCGGTCGCAGTTGTCGACCTTGAGCACAGTCAAATCTCGCAACAGTTCACACGCCTTGTTGATGCGTCACCAACGCTGCAAGTCACTCAGAAATACAGCTCTGCGAGTGATGCGGCGAAAGCGATGATCGAACGTGATATCTATGGTTATGTTGTGATACCAAGGCACTTCGACCGAGACCTTCTGCTCGGCTTGAATCCGCAAGTGTCTGTATTCTATAACAGCCAATTTATCTTAATCGGTAAGCTGGTGAACTCTGCCTTGCTGCAGGCTCAAGGGACTTTTAACGCGCAACTTGAAGTCGTGAAACAGCTGTCACACGGTGATACCACGGTGCAATCCGCATTAGGCCAAGCAGTAACGGTACAAAGCCAGATCACGCCGCTGTTCAACAAGAACACCAGTTATGCACAGTTCTTGGTGTCTGCGGTTATTCCTGCACTGTGGCAGATCATGATTGTGGTGGGCACGATATTGGTTTTGACGGCGAACGTTAGAGCTCGTGGGCTTCACGCTTGGTTATCCAACGCCCCTATGAAGTCACTCGCATCAACATTAACGCCCTACCTTGTCTTGTTTTTGATGTTTGGTATCGCGTTTAGTTTTTGGTTCTATGTGCTCTTAGACTGGCCATTTAACGGCAGCTTTGTGGCATTGACTATTGCCCAACTGCTAACCGTGATCAGTTGTATCATTATGGGTTGTTTGTTTTTCTTCTTAACACTTGATCCAGCAAGGGCGATGAGTTTCGCTGGCGCATTTACGGCACCAAGCTTTGCGTTCATGGGTATTACCTTTCCAGTAACAGACATGAACACAGCTGCTCAAATTTGGAGAAGCTTATTGCCCGTGAGTCATTACATCGAAGTACAAACGGCGCAGTCTAGTTATGGTGTGAGCGCAACACAGTCTTTGATCAGCCTCTCTTCTATGTTGTGGTACGCAGTTCCTGCTTTCGTGGTAATGTTGCTAATTAAGAAACACTTGGCGCAATCAACTCTAACTGCACAAGCAGATCCATCTACAAAAGCAGCTATATCTGCAAAAACAACGCCGTCAACACAGCCAGAAGCATCAGCACAACAAGGAGTAAAACGATGAGCTTTACTCAACTGCTCAAGCAAGAACTCTTAGCGGTATTGCGCAACCCTGTCGTGCTTCTTACGGTATTTGGTGGTGTGGTCTTCTATTCCTTCTTGTATCCATTGCCTTACGCTAATCAAGTCCCTCAACAACTGAAAGCTTCGGTTGTGAACTTGGATAAGAGTCAAAGCAGCTATCAATTAGAGCGTATGGTGGATGCCACCTCTCAGATCGAATTGGTCCGTCGAGACTCCACCATCGCCGATGCGAAACAAGCCGTACTTAACCAAGAGATTGGTGGGTTCCTCGTCATTCCAGAAAACTTCTATAAAGACTTGCTGCTCGGTAAGAGCCCGACACTTTCTTACGCTGGTGATGCTTCTTACTTCTTGGTCTACGGAACCATTGTTGAAGGGCTTGCCAAGGCCGGTGGTACGTTAGCTGCGCAAGTTAAGGTCAGCCATTTGTTAGTCGAAGGTGTGCCTTTAGAATCGGCAGCCAAAGGTTACAGTGCATTCAGCTTGAACCTGAAACCAACGTTTAATAGTCACATGGGATACATCGATTACGTGGTTCCAGCCGTCTTTGTTTTGATCCTGCAACAAACCTTAGCCATGGCTTCTGGTTTAGTGGGTGCAACCCAAAACGCTCAATCGACATTTGGCTACTGGAGTAAGACCTCTCCAGCGAAACTGATGCTTGCTCGCTGTTGTACCTTAGTCGGCATTTATTACTTGTTGTCGATGTACTATTTCGGCGCTAGCTTTTCGATGTATGGGATAAACCAGCTCGCCTCAACAACACAGATCTTAACCTTACTTCTGCCCTTCTTACTGGCCAGTTGTTTGATAGGGATTTTGATTGGTGAGTTAGTACCACGAAGAGAACTCGTCACGGTAGTAGTGTTAATCAGTTCAATGCCACTGATCTTCTCTTCAGGTTTTATCTGGCCAGTTGAAATGATGCCTGAATGGTTAGTTCTGTTATCACAGCTATTCCCAAGCACACCGGCTATCCAAGGCTTCTTAGCACTTAATCAGATGGGTGCATCTTGGCAAGAAGTGGCGTCTCAATGGACATTACTATGGGGACAGGTTTTATTGTGGGGTTCGTTATTGGCACTTAAGCTCTACCACAAATCCAGCAAAAGCACAGTTGGCAATAGCAATAGTCATCGAACCGTTTAGTTTTATGTGCTAGCGGAAAGTATTCATGCTTCCCGCTCATCAAAAAGCTCTGATAAAGGGCTTTTAATATCCTCAGATCCGAACACACCTTTAGCCTTCGTATGTTTAAACACCTCGAAAACATATCGAATACTCGAACTCTCCTACGTTCCCTCTATGTCCCCCCTATGCCCCTACAGCCCATCACTCTGAATTCTCCTTCACCCGTCCCTAAAACAACTACTGCATATACTTTTCTCAGCCTACAAAGCACCGACTTATTCCCAAATGATGACAAAACCCGAACAATTGTAAATTTATTGTGAAAATTTCTTTGTTGGCATTATTTTTATGTATAGGATTATCAGTAGGACTTGGTAGCCCGAATACCATAGTCTTATTGGTGCACATACCAAAAGGATATCCATACAAAGCAAGATCAGTACTTATATTTATTTCGTTTTTCGACCTAGCTACAGCCGTTTATGTTGCCGTCGAATGAAGTAGATAAACCACTGAGATATACAAATCAAATAGAAAACAAACACAACAGCAACAAACATAATTTATTAAAAAGACAGGGAAAACCATGAAAAACATACGTGAATTATTTTTTGGGTTTATATTATTGTTTAGTTCCAGTGCATTTGCAGAAGAAGGATCATTTAACCAAGCTATCAGCAACTTAAGTCAAAGTGTTGATGGGTTTTTCAACGACTACACAGGATGGTTCGTTGGACTCATATTTAAAAGTGTACCGGTTGGCGAAGCCAACTTCCCTATTATTGTTGGCTGGCTGTTGCTCGCTGCGATCATCTTCACTGTTTATTTTGGCTTTGTTCAATTTAAACGTGTCGGCATGGCGATAGACATTATCAAAGGTAAGTATACCGATCCTAACTCTAAAGAGGACGGCGAGGTTTCTCACTTTCAAGCGTTAACAACGGCGCTTTCTGGTACTGTCGGGCTTGGTAACATTGCCGGTGTAGGTGCTGCACTTGCGATTGGTGGTCCTGGCGCGACATTCTGGATGATCTTGTGTGGCCTTCTGGGTATGGCTTCTAAGTTCTGTGAGTGTACTTTAGGTGTGAAATACCGAACTATCCTACCTTCAGGTGTTGTTTCGGGCGGTCCAATGTACTACCTAAGCCAAGGCCTGGGTGAAAGAGGTTTAGGTGGACTAGGTAAAGTGCTCGCTATTGGTTTCGCATTAATGTGTATTTTAGGCGCATTGGGCGGCGGTAACATGTTCCAAGCTAACCAAGCACACGCCATGTTAACTTACGCATTTGATGTACCAAGTGAATACGGTGTGATCACTGGCCTTGTACTTGCCTCTTTAGTTTTCTCTGTGATTGTTGGTGGTATGCCTTCTATCGCATCGGTAACAGAAAAAGTTGTTCCTTGGATGGCTGCTCTGTATATCGGTATGGCTCTGATTGTTATCGGTTCTAACCTTGATCAAGTTGGCCCTGCGTTCAGCGCAATCTTTACAGGTGCATTTACTGGTGAAGGTGTTGTTGGTGGATTTATTGGTGCGCTAATTCAAGGCTTGAAACGTGCAACATTCTCGAACGAAGCAGGTGTAGGTTCAGCAGCTATCGCTCACTCAGCGGTTAAAACAAAAGAACCAATCACCGAAGGTCTAGTATCACTATTAGAACCGTTCGTTGATACGGTAATCATTTGTACAATGACCGCATTGGTTATCACTATCGCTGGTTTAAACGTAGGTCCATTCGATGGCTCTGGTTTAACGGGTGTAACGCTGACTGCTGCATCGTTTACTGAAACGGCAGAAGTATTCAAATACACACTCGCTCTCGCAGTAATCATGTTTGCGTTTTCTACCATGATCTCTTGGTCGTACTACGGTCTTAAAGCTTGGACTTACCTATTTGGTGAAGGCAAAACAACAGAGCTGATTTTCAAAGTGATGTTCTGTGTGTTTGTTGTTATTGGTGCCACGATTCAATTTGGTGCGGTAATCGACTTCTCTGATGCGGCTATCTTTGCGATGTCTATCTTCAACATTCTTGGTCTGTACTTCTTGATGCCAGTTGTGAAGAAAGAACTGCAATCGTTTGTTGCTCGTGTGAAATCAGGCGAAATCAAAACGTATGAGAAATAACGTTTAGTGGAATGAGGTTTTGCTCTAGTAGCTAACTGCATTCTAAGAAACGACACAGCTCTAAAAACGAAACTGTTCTAAAAATTTTTGTAAGACCCTTTGCTTGAGAAAGCGAGAACAGGACTGCAACTTATCCAAAATCCCTACCAGCTTGGCTTGTGGGGATTTTTTATGTCTGAACGATTAGGCGAATAACTACCTTCAATGCCCTGCTCACTCTTTTCACCCTTTTCACTCTGTTCATCATCGTGTTCAACATCGACACGACGAACCAACTCTTCTACTTTGATCATCTCTTTTTGCGCTAATGGCGAGCGACAATCATCGAAACAATAAGCTATGGTGCAGTTCTCACAAAGATACTCTGGCATCACTCCATCCCTTGTCGTCAAAGCAGCCAAATGCGAGCTAGCAATCGACTGCGTGTTCATCCTGAACAACACTATTATGCAGCGACTCTGAGCTGAAAATATGTATGCAAAGTCATTTAATAGACAACAAGTAACATATCATTGTGGATATACGTAACTATTCACAAATATCTAAGCAAACAATGAAAACACGCAAATAATCAATAATGAGAAAGCACCGGATCTATGCTCTCGACAAACGCAAAACGCCCACATCACGTGTGTGATGTGGGCGTTTCAATATTTAGTGAAAAACTAACGTTAGGTTGGTAAAGCCTTCGGCTTATAGACCCATCTCTTCAGTGAGAGTTTTGATCTGTTTGAGGTCCATGGTGTGGACTTCAATCATTTGTCTTATATCACTCAGTCGAGAGTTAGCGTTATCTTGCTTCTCACACGCGTCAGATTTCGCATCCCATGATGTGCCATCTAAGTAAACATCACACGCTTTCTTAAGAGAACCAAGATTCTGCTCGAGTTGATCTCTTTCTTTCTCAAGTTTTTCAAGTTCTTGAGAAATCTGTAATTCTTTTCGGAAAACTTCACGCGCACGCTCAAACAAAGTCGATTGCATGTCAGCCTGACGATTAAGTTTCTGGTTGTCTTGCTGAGTTTGCTCTAACGTTTGCTTCTGTTCATTTAGCTGTTGCTCTAACGAGTAGTTCGCCTTCTCTAAAACCGAAGACTGCTTCGCTAATTCCTGGAGCTCTTTTTGATGCTCTTCCGTTTGTTTCACTAGAGCGGCTTCTACTTTCGCATCGATTTCGGTATCAACTTTTGCCACTTTAGTTTCAACGGATGTCATCAACTGTGCTCTGCTGTCATGCAGTTCTTGATAACGAGTTTCGAGTACCTGGTAAGTGGACTCCCACTTAGAAGCCGTAACTGTAGAACCAATTAAGCCACCCAGTGCTAAACCTATAACCGCAGCAATGCCGATATAGAGCTGACTGCGCTTATCGCGTTCTTCTATAACAACCACTTCATCTTGTTCGCTTTGTCCAGATTGCTGGTTCACTAGCGGGTACTCCCAAAAATTTATTTAACGTTACGCGGTCACTGACACGAATGCCAATACTGATTGTGAAGGCTCAGTTAAACCTATCGCTCAAGCCAGAAGCACTTAAGCTTTACTAACACATTCATCCCACCTGTTTACAGGCAGGCTTAACGAGTTAACTCCGAAATCATCAAGCTGGCAGTATACAAAAGGAAACTGCTAACGATAACTATCACTACCCATTTTTGCAGTTTTTCGTTTGTCCGGTAACGAAATAGTACAAATGCCAAAGCCAATAAAAAAACAATCGCTATTAGTCGAGTCATAACTCCTCCTTGTTTCTCTATTTTATACCATTTAAATAAGCAAGTTACGTCAGAGACTCGTTGTTTGATCATTTAGTTGAACAACATTTGTGCAAACAGATATTTTGTAGCTGACATCACATTTTATATGATCTAGGATACGCCTACAGATTACCTAATTATTTAGGTAATTGTTCCGATGAAGACTGCAGGAGAGTGGTTTTTAACTAAACATTAACATTTAGTTAGATTGACCCGCCGAAGAAGTAAATCTTTCAGGTGCTTTATGCTGGAGAAATCCAGAAAAGTGAGGACTGTCGTTGGAGGAACCTCTGGAGAGAACCGTTAGATCGGTCGCCGAAGGAGCAAGCTTAGTGCCCGTTACTTATCTATAAGTGATTCGCTAAGTGAAACTCTCAGGCAAAAGGACAGAGGAGTGGAAAGCAACAGCCTTAATTAACACAAGAATTCTATCTAGAAATCCGTATGTATTAAGTAGTGCCCCCGATCCCTGAGATCTGCACTGCCTTCCCTCTTCTCCTTAAATTTTTAATTTATTAAGGGGAATCTATGAACCACCTACAAGCTACACTACAAACCATCAACCAATTCGTTTGGGGACCACCACTGCTTATTCTGCTAGTGGGTACAGGTATCTACTTTACTTTTCGCTTAGGCTTACTCCAGTTTAGACACCTCCCAACTGCACTGAAAATGGTGTTCAGCAAAGACAAATCTGGTACGGGTGACGTATCGAGTTTCGCGGCTTTGTGTACTGCACTTTCAGCAACCATTGGTACAGGTAACATCGTTGGTGTAGCGACCGCAATCAAGATTGGTGGCCCTGGTGCCCTATTCTGGATGTGGCTTGCCGCTGTATTTGGTATGGCGACCAAGTACGCAGAATGTCTACTCGCCGTTAAATACCGCAGAACCGATAGCAATGGCGAAATGGTTGGCGGCCCAATGTACTACCTGCAATACGGTGTCGGCTCACGAATCTTAGCGGTAATGTTCGCTGTCTTCGCGCTCGGCGTTGCTTGCTTCGGTATCGGTACCTTCCCACAAGTCAACGCTATCTTGGACGCAACTCAAATCTCATTTGGCGCTTCGCGTGAGATGTCTGCTGTCGTTCTTACGATATTAGTGGCAGTGGTTACCCTTGGTGGTATCCAATCTATCGCTAAAGTGGCAGGGAAAGTTGTTCCTACTATGGCGGTTATGTACGTCGTCGCGTGTTTAAGCGTTCTGATTTCAAATGCCGACCAACTACTGAATGCCATTACCCTTGTTGTGACTTCTGCGTTTACCAACACAGCAGCAACCGGTGGTTTCTTTGGCGCGAGCATCATGCTTGCTATCCAATCAGGTATCGCTCGTGGTGTGTTCTCGAACGAATCTGGCCTAGGTAGCGCACCAATGGCTGCAGCAGCGGCTAAAACAGACTCATGTGTGAAACAAGGACTTGTCTCTATGACAGGTACCTTCTTCGACACCATCATCATCTGTACGATGACAGGTTTGGCGCTTATCTTAACGGGTGCTTGGCAGACTGATCTTTCAGGCGCTGCGATGACCACTCACGCATTCGCTGTTGGTCTGAATGCAGATACCCTTGGCCCTATGTTGGTTTCTGTTGGCTTAATCTTCTTTGCGTTTACAACAATTTTAGGTTGGAACTACTACGGTGAGCGCTGTGTTGTGTTCTTGCTAGGTACCAAAGCTGTATTGCCTTACAAGATCATCTTCATTGCGTTGGTGGCTTCTGGTGCATTCTTAAAGCTCGACATGATCTGGATAATGGCTGATATCGTGAACGGCCTAATGGCAATTCCGAACCTAATCGGGCTTATCTTGCTGCGCCACGTTGTTATCGAAGAAACCAAGCTATTCTTCAAACCGTTGACGTCTTCAAATGATTGTGAAGCAGTTAAAGCGTAAACTGAAGTGATTGAATACCAAGCCCGCACTCAACTGCGGGCTTTTTTATTTTCATCACATAGCGAAACGTCTTAAATTATTATGCAGAACATATGCCCTTATAAATAACAAGAATATTAAATCGACTACTATGCGATTTAATAAAGCGAATAGTAGACTACTAAAAAGGACACTAATAAAACCAACACTTAATTAGATATTACTTATATTTAACAGATTGTGCGTTGGTGTCAGGCGTTTTGTAACAAACATATTAAATTTATTTTCGTTTCAACGACACAAAAAACCAGAAGAATAAAACATGTGACTTTAATTCATATATTAGTCAGTTTATAGTCATCTACATTGTAGAGAGAATTATAATAAAAATAAAACGTTGGCTATATGATCAGATTCGACCCGATTAAAAACCGTATTTATAACGATGAACGTTCTATTAAAGTAGGATACCGTGAAACTCGGGTCCTGGAGTTATTACATAAAAACTCACCCGATATTGTTAACAAACAAGATATTATTAGCTTCGCTTGGGGAAACGAGTTCATAGGGGATACGTCACTAGCGAAAAGTATAAGTTTACTGCGCCAAGGGTTCGTTAGATTAGGCATCAAAGAAACCCCAATCGTCACCGTTCCTAAGGTGGGCTATCGCCTTATCGATGAGTGCGTGGTAATCGACTCCCCCATCAATAATGCAGCCACAACTCCCCTTGCTGATGCGAGCAACCTGATACCCGTCGGCAATAACGGTATTGCTATCGGTGCAGCTGTTGCAGTCGAACCTAAGCCTAACCCTAAACAAAGTTCGTCGGCTTACTTTCCCACTGCTGAAAACCGAAACAAGTTGTGCTACTTCACCACTGGCTGCTTACTGTTGGCATCAGCGTTATTGGCTTTTGCTAAGGTTAATGAGAGAAACCTCAGCGATATCAACCCCGTTAACCGGCTCAGCGAGCAATGGATAGGTCAAATACAAGTTTTCCAAGCCCCTGAAATGGCGATGACGCCAGAGCTAGAAAGCATTCTCTATCAGTATCAATGTGATTGCGTGGCGTACATTAGCGAAGAAGCGGAATATTCTGAGCTCTCTATTCTGAACAAAGCCACACGCCAGTCCGTCAACATCTTTTACACGCCAACCCAACTAGATCAAGCCAGTACCGAACTGGCCCTATTCCTAGAAAGAGGTCAATTATGATGCCAATCGTTGCGCTCATTTCTGCATTCGTTTTATTGGTTGGCATATGGAGTATCCCTTCGCCCCAACCAAAAGAAGAGCATCGCTACCAACATAGCGTGGTGGACCTGATAGTGAATGACAATGTATTACGTACCGACGGATTAACGAAAATAAGTAACAACAAGGTGCTGCACCTGATGTCCGTTCAAGACGACAACATGCCCGACCCACTTGTTCTGCGATTCAGAGGAACAGCCCGTCCTTCTCAATCACTTTTCTTTTCTATTTCTGGCACCATTGACTTAGTCTCTGTGCAAAAAATAAATAAAACAATGAATGACAGCCGATTGGCGCCTTACCTGTTAATCAACAATGACCCATTAACGGTAAAGATTGATATCTTAAGTTCGAATGATTTATTTGCCATCATTAAAACGTGTAATACAGGCCGAACGCAACTTCTGGCCAAACGATAATTAGAGATAGTTTAACCACTAGCAAAAAGTGCCCTATTATCAAGTAGCAAGCTTTTCCGATATTACACATAAAAAACGGATGGTTATTTTCATTATTTTATTAGTAATACAATTATTACAGTCTTCCTTACTTTAAGTGTTTGCATTTTAAAACCGATAGCAAAGCAAAATATTCAAGTTAGATTTTTACTCTTTGTCACTCACTACCTGCCCACCTTAAAACTACGAGTATTGTGAATGGTTATACCTTTTCTTCTAATTAACCATTCATACAAACGCCAAAAATAACGTCAAATAATTTTGACGTCTAAGCCCGAATAATGGGCCTTCATTTTTCTAAAAACGGTTTGAGCCCCATCAAACAATTTACGTTCAGTTGCATACTCTTTCACCGTAAAAACACTAATGACAATACAAGCCATTGAATTAACTGGGTAATTTAATTCAACCCTTTTCAGTATCTATCTATTTATCAACATGAAAAAGTGAACTTGTCTTGTTAACTGCACGGCACACAAAACATTATCAAAATAGAAAAATTACAAATGAGGGAATTGTTAATGATCACAGTAAACAGAAGTCTCTTAGCAACCGCAGTGTTGTCTGTTCTATCAACCGGTGTAAATGCGAAGATTTACCCAGACCAAATAGTGTTTGACCAACTTGGTGAAGATGTCTGTCGCTCTGGTTATCGTCCTATAGACCGTTATGAAGCAGAAGAGCAGAAGAGTACTTTGGTCGCTCGCATGGGCACTTGGCAGATCACCGGGTTAAAAGGAAACTGGGTAATCATGGGGCCGGGTTATCATGGCGAAATTAAGCAATCAAGCAGTGGGTCAACGTTCTGTTACCCAAACAACGACCAATCTGAAATCCCTAACTATTCCGCCAAATCGGTTCAGGAAGGCAGCGAAATCGATGTTCAGTATGAATTAGTGAACAACCGTAACGACTTTGTACGCCCATTAAGCTACTTAGCCCACAACCTAGGTTACGCTTGGGTTGGCGGTAATAACAGTCAGTACGTGGGCGAAGACATGACGATAAAGCGCTCTGGCAACAGTTGGGTAATACAAGGAAATAACAATGGCTCTTGTAGCGGCTATCGCTGTGATGAAAAAACCAAAATCACCGTCGACAATTTTGCCTACACCGTTAACGACGACAACTTTTGGCATGGTGATGTTGTCGAGTCGGATCGTGAACTAGTGAAAACGGTTTACGCGACGGCAAGAAACAACAGCAACATCGCGCAACAAGTGGTGGTAGACCTAAAAGTAGACGAATCAACAAACTGGTCGAAAACGAACAGCTACGGATTCTCACAGAGCGTTCAAACAGAGAACACCTTCAAGTGGCCTTTGGTTGGCGAAACTAAGCTCACCGTTAAGTTCGAGGCTAACCAAAGCTTCGCTGAAACAAATGGCAACTCCACTAGCGAACAAGTAACACTTCAAGCTCGTCCTATGGTTCCTGCGAATTCGGAGCTACCGATTCGAGTTGAGCTGTATCGTTCAAGCATCTCTTACCCGTACCGATTCAACGCCGATATTAGCTACGATGTTGAATTCAACGGCTTCCTTCGTTGGGGTGGCAACGCGTGGCACTCTCATCCAGATAACCGCCCGTACAAGGCTCATACCTTCACCATGGGCCGTGGCAGCAGTGAATCTGCCGACATTCGCTACCAATGGGATCACCGTTACATCCCAGGTGAAACTAAATGGTGGGATTGGGGCTGGGCGATTAAAGAAGCTGGCTTATCAAGCATGCAATACGCGACTGGCGGAAGCTTACGCCCCTTCCACTCTTACGTGTCTGGAGATTTCTACGCTGAATCTCAATTTGCAGGTACTATCGAAATTGGACAAGCAACACCAATTACTAACAATCTACGCAGCAAAAGAAGTACTGATTCCGTCAACGAATCTACTGAGCGCATTGGCGACATCGAAGTTACCACCAACTTTAACGCCGATGAGTTGAGTGACTTAGGTTTCAAAGGTGCTGAGATGAACATTAGCGTCGTTGAATAACTGCGCTGTAGAATAAGATCGGTACAAAGATCTACCAGTAATAAAGCACAAAGCCCACGACACATCGTGGGCTTTCATATATTCATGTTCAACTGAAAACGGTGAACTACACAGGCTCTTCCATCAGAAGCTTAACACCCAGCCCAACCAGCACCATGCCCGTCACGCCTTCCATCCACTTCATAAAACTCGCGTTTTTGAGCAAATTTTTAGCCGAGTTAAGCGCGCCAGCCAAACCACATTGCCATACCATCGCAATCATAAAGTGTACCGAAGCCATCAACATAGATTGCAATAAAGGCGAACCTTCAGGGTTTACAAATTGAGGTAAAAAGGCCAGATAGAAAACTGCTGTTTTTGGGTTAAGAACGTTAGACAGAAAGCCTTCACGCAAAGAACGCTTTGCACTGTAAGCCTGCTGAGCTTGTTCTCCGACCTTCAAACCGCCACCGTTTTTCATCAACGCTCGCAAACTGCTTAAGCCAAGCCAGATGAGGTAAACCGCACCTACCATCTTAACGGCTTGAAAGAGTTCAGCGGATTGGGCGAGGATTGCAGATATACCCACAGCAGAGAAAAACGCGTGTACATACAAGCCGCTACAAATACCAAAGCTCGTCATACAACCGTCAGCTAAGCCAGAGCGGCTAGTATTGCGAATCACCAAAGCCGTATCTAAGCCCGGCGTTAGCGTTAAAATAGTGATGGCAATTAGAAATGCCTCAAAGTTCAAAATATCCATATCATTGTCATTTTTGTTCAGCGATCTATCATCAATACCGTGTATCTGAACAATTCGCAAGCAACAATTGCCACCAGCTATACAACTCACTGATTTTGTGCACAATAGAACAGTTTGATTTGTTAAGAAATAGTAAATTCAAGGCATCGTACCGCCTCATGCTTTTCTCGCTATATCTTCGACTGCGAAGGTCGGCGTCATTAAAAAGCAAAGCCATAATCAAAGTACACGAGATGAACCTTAACGCTGACGCAGCCCTAAGGATCATTTAAAGAAACCAAATTAAGAGTAGTCAAATGAGCGCATTCAAAAAACTAGTCGAACACTCTCAAAAATGTTCACGCTTTCAACACCTAGCTTCTATTTGTGGTTGGGACCAAGCTTCAATGATGCCAGCAGGTGGTAACCAAGCTCGTAGTGAAGCGATGGCCGAGCTTTCTGTTCATATTCACGGCTTAATGACTCAACCACAGCTTGGGGATTGGATTGCAGACGCTGAAAATGAAGCGCTGAACACTGAGCAACAATCGTCACTTCGTGAAATAAAACGCCAGTGGCAACAAGCAAACCTACTTCCAGAAAAACTGGTTGAAGCGAAATCTCTATCGGGTTCAAAATGTGAACATGCGTGGCGTAGCCAACGCGGTAACAACGACTGGGTTGGATTCGAAAAGAACTGGCGTGAAGTGGTTGAGCTTTCTCGTGAAGAAGCGCAGATTCGCGCAGACGCAGCCAATCTAACGCCTTATGATGCGATGCTGGATATTTATGAACCGGGCACCAGCTCTACTTCACTTGATACCCTATTTGCAGACGTTAAAACTTGGCTTCCAGGTTTAATTGATGAAGTGATCGAAAAACAATCGAGCGAGCAATTTAACGCACCATCAGGTATCTATTCGACCGAGAAACAGAAAGCACTGGGTTTAGAAGTCATGAAGCTGCTTCAGTTCGATTTTGAACACGGCCGATTGGATGAAAGTGTTCACCCATTCTGTGGCGGCGTGCCTTCAGACGTGCGTATCACAACACGCTATGACGAAGCGGAATTCGTTCAAAGCTTAATGGGTATTGTGCATGAAACAGGCCACGCACGTTACGAACAAGGCTTACCAAAACACCTAGCAGGACAACCAGCGGGGGAAGCTCGTTCTATGGGCATTCATGAATCTCAATCTTTATTCTTCGAGATGCAAGTCGGCCGCAGCGACCCGTTCATTGGACACTTAGCGAACTTGGCTGGTCAGCAATTCTCAGGCTCAGAATTTGAGAAAGAAAACTTCCAGAAGATCTACACGCGCGTGAAGAAAGACTTCATCCGTGTTGATGCCGATGAACTGACCTACCCTGCGCACGTTATCCTGCGTTACGAGATTGAGCGTGACTTGATCAACGGCAAGATCAAACACACTGACGTGCCAGAGTTATGGAATACCAAGATGCAGTCTTACCTTGGTTTAAGCACTCAAGGCAACTTCACTAACGGCTGTATGCAAGACATCCACTGGACAGACGGCGCATTTGGTTACTTCCCATCGTACACATTAGGTGCGATGTACGCGGCGCAGTTCATGGCTTCAATGAAGAAAACGGTAGATATAAACTCTGTGATTGAAAGCGGTGACCTATCCCCTATCTTCACTTGGTTAGAATCAAATATTTGGAGCAAAGGCAGCCTGCTGACCACTGATGACTTGGTGAAAGGTGCAACGGGCGAAACCTTGAATACGCAATACTTCAAAGACCATTTGAGAAGTCGTTATCTGTAGATAAAACGCCCAACTACATTGAAGGTTTCTAATTGCAGAGCTTGCTGTGTAAGTAGAACCAAGCTGAAAAAAGCATAGTACAAGTATTGTAAGTCAAAAGTCACAATTATGGCTGAAGGGTAGCTTTGGTTCTAACTAGAAAAGGGGCACTTCTGAGTTACGAAGTGCCATCTGTGAAGGTTCTGGACACTTATTAGCTAGTGCTTTTGCTAATTTAGCAAACCATCAATAACTACAGGTATTGCAAATCAAGTTGTGGGTAGCTAGCGCGAGCAGTGAACTCGCGCTAGATCGAAGGACTGATTATTGTTGTGCGCATTAAGTGACGTAACGTTAAATAATACGATTAGAAAGTATTAGCCCGTAAACTCTTCGTATTTTTCTATTAGTAATTCATAGTTCCTCTTTGCAGCGTTGTACTGCTCATCAGGGAACAAAGTTTGGGGGTACTTTTGATCTGAAAATTGAATCTTTCTTGCGCTTTCATCTAAGTAAAGACTTCGAACAAACCGAACGCATGAATAGAAAACTGAATCGGCATATCCGCGCAGGACTTCATCCCCTAAGTTCATTCTTAGAAAATCACGAGCGTAGATATACATATCAACAATTTCCTTTGTAAAGCATGAATACTCCTCACTAAAAGCTATCATGTCATCCTGCAATCGACGCTCAAGCAACTGAATTGCATCATCATTATGTTTTGATTGTATTTCCACCTAAAACTCCCATTAAATTCAAATGAAATGAATTTATACCATAATTTAAAATCTACCGTTTTCTGCTATACAGACTTTAACTCACTGGTTTCTTGAAGCTTTGTTGCAAGGGTGTGCATTAAGTACTGTTGCGTTCAATAAACCACATACTGGACAATTATACATTTCACGAGGATCTAGGCTTTTCAGTCCCAACGAAAAGCCTGTGCAGCATTCTTCAGCAACCTGTCTGATCTGAGAGCCTCAGAGCAGATACATCGTATACATGCAATTTTAACAAGTCGCTCGCTCTTAACTATATCAATTCTAAATCTGAAGCCTTTTTATCAATTAACTTCGAGCAAAGTGAAGTGACTAGCTTAACGGCAGCTAGTGGGCCTTGCTCTACTAGAGTTTCTTTAAATTTGTCAACCATACCAGTCTTCTTTAAGTCTGCTGAAAACTGATGTCCCTGGGCCGTTAAACGAATGGGTACATAATGAGGTTTATATGTTTCTCCAAAACGCTGAACACCCAAATTCTTTGGCCCAGACAGTGGTTCGATAAGATTTAAGTCATTTAACAACTCTAAATAAAAAAGAAGAGTTTTTAACTTATCTTGAGATGTAGGGTCAAAGAACTCAGAAAACTCAGGATAATTAAGCTTGAAATCAGGCACACAGTCTTCTGCGGCTACTAGAAACTTTTGAATATACTCATAATCAATCGACATATAGAAAACCTCTTTTATTTAAAATAAAGCAGTGGAGTAACCATATGTAATCTAGCACTTTTTTATCGTTATGTTGCTTAAGAACGCGTCAAACGAATGAGTTCAAGCCTGAAAATTTAAAATAGATACTCCCGTGCATGCACGATGTACTTACTGTTACAGCTCCATGCGGAGTTGACATTCATCCACAAAATAAAAGTGCCAGATCGTTGATAGACATGTCGAATTTACCCCGAGATACATCACGAGGGTTCACAACTAACAGCAATTTAAGAATAGATAACTTTTAGTAGGGCAAAAGCCCATGAACAGGATGTGAATGAGTAAAAGTACTAACACCGAATGGGGCAGTTCTGAGCTAGCAGGCACTTTGCAAGAAAAGCGCCACGAGTAAAACTTCAGGCTTATGAAGCCTCTGGACATTTCCGTTTTAGCAAGATTGCCAATTAAGCAAAGCATGAATTATTAAAAGGATAGAAAAAGTCGCTTACGTGATTGTCAGGGATCATTAGACCACTACAACTTCAATTGTCAGTTATAACTAAAACGGCACCTAGCCTTTGAGCAAAAAACCCTATATAACTCATCCCCACCTTCATGCTCTCTTACTCGAAAGAAAAAAATACTCTTCCCTCCCTCCTCATACGCGAGAGCTAGCTCAGCATCATCTCTTATCAAACCTTCAGCTACTAAGTGAACTTCTAATGCATCGAGTGCTTTTTCTTCTAAGGCTTTATCGTGAATTGGTTTAAAACCTCCAAATGAAAGGGAAGAAAAAAAAAGAGCAAAAACAAAAAAAACAATTCGCATAACTATTCCTTTTTTATTAGTTCAATACTAATTCCAGTTTAGTAAGAAATTAAGATTGTCGCAGCAGTGAAACTAAATAGATAGCTCTCGTTTCATGCAATTAAAGTCGGAGTTCATCATTCTTATTATGGTAAATGGGTAAATTAGCTACCAAAAACAACCCTCAGACCGCCTCAAACGCTCTCAGCGAGGATTTTGGGCTTGTTCAAGGCTATGCTCATACTACCTTGTATGTGTGTGACTCTTTCAGTGCGATTTACAGAGCAAAAACTAGCGAATTCGTTTGAGTCAAGAACTGTACTCTGCCCCCACTTTTCGTACTTTGTGAGTTAAGTCGCCCCGTTAGCAAGAATTTGGACAGCCGCAACTACCTTAAAATGCAGGTCACATTCTCCACTGGACGGACGGCGCATTCGGTTACTTCCCACCTTACACATTAGGTGCGATGTACGCGGCTCAGTTCATGGCTTCAATGAAGAAAACAGTGGATGTGAACTCAGTGATTGAAAGCGGTGACCTATCCCCTATCTTCAATTGGTTAGAATCGAACATTTGGAGCAAAGGCAGCCTGCTTACTACTGATGATTTGGTGAAAGGCGCAACCGGTGAAACCTTGAATGCGCAATACTTCAAAGACCACCTAAGAAGCCGTTACCTTGAATGGAAAAAATTGATAGAGGCTGATCAGTTTATTGATTCAGCCTTTTTAATCACATTTTCAAAACATACTTAGATTGATTTGAAGGTTTTATCCCTTCATCGAACTTAACAATCACGGAAGATTCTGGTACCTACTAGCACGAAATTGGACAAAAACGCGTTAAACTCAAAACTCTAATTCACTTAACTAATATTAGAAAAAGTATCTTGAAACCTTAAAGCTGAGAGGTTGATACGGCGACGTTGAACAATGAGTCTTAGATCTCTAATCAATCACGTTAGTATGGGTGAAGCCTGAAAGTGATAGACTTAGAAAGCGTATTAATAATAATCAACAAAAGTCTGGTGAGTGTGTTACCTTGGTTGTTATCCCTACCGCTTAGTGGGGACTTCTTTTCTTTTCCGAACTCACATCTCGGCACTCCTTAGTTGCCCTCCTAAGCCTCACCGCAGGCTTTAATTATGTCCATTTCAACCCAAAAGTTAAGAAACATCTTCAAACTCACTAGAATTGAAAATGTAGAAATCAACAACGATGTACCCCATTTCGCACCTTGGTTACCACTTGCTCAGAAAGTAAAACCTGTCATCCCTTCTGCGATTATATATTGCGAAGGTAATTTTGGTAAAATTGATGGTAAAACCGCTAATGGGTTAGTGAGACATTCGTTAAGCTATCGTATTCTATCGGTTATTGATAGTGAGTCTGCTGGCTTAGATGCTGGTGAAGTTCTTGATAACAAAGCCAATGGAATACCTATCCTTGCTAATGCTGAAGAAGCTATCATTCACGCAGAAAGCATTCCTGATTACTTCATTTTTGGCATTGCGCCATCAAGTGGCTTTTTATCTGACTTAGATAAAAGCATAATTTTAAATGCCATGTCACTAGGAATGAACATCGTAAATGGCTTACATGAATTCCTAACCGATGATCCTCTATTTTTAGAAGCCAGCTTAAAGAATAACGTTCGAATATTCGATACTCGCAAACCCAAAAATAAAGGCGATCTGAAAACGTTTATCGGGAAAATACACAACGTTAAATGTCCGAGAATTGCTGTCATGGGGACGGATTGCGCGCTAGGAAAACGAACAACAGCAACAATATTAACGAATGAACTGACTAAAAAAGGCCTTAACGTCGTTCTGATTGCCACCGGTCAAACAGGCATTATGCAAGGCGCACAATACTGCGTTGCACTCGATGCTGTTCCTTCACAATTTTGTGCCGGTGAGTTGGAATCTGTCATTGTACAGGCCTATGAAAAAGAAAACCCGGATCTGATTATTATTGAAGGGCAAGGAGCCTTGAGTCACCCTGCGTTTTCAACCAGCGCTTTTATCTTACGTGGCAGCTGTCCAACGGGTGTGATACTGCAACATGCCCCTAAACGTTTATATCGTAGTGATTTTCCTGATTGCCCAATGCCTTCGATTGCCTCAGAAATCAATCTTATCGAAACGTTTTCTAATACCAATGTTATTGGACTAACACTGAATCATGAAGATATGTCGTTGGATGAAACACGCAGTGTGATAGACAGTTACACTGCCGAATTTGGTCTACCTGTTACTGATGTCTTGTCACAACCTGTCGAACATCTGTTGCACATCGTAACGTCAGCTTTCCCTATAATAGAAAGTAAACTGGCCGAAAAAGGGTGAACTACCCTAGGTTAGACATCGATTGTGGGAAAGTTCACCATAACGCTCAATTCCTGATTACTCAGCTCTCACTGAAAAATATATCCGTTACGCCTGTAACAAAAGCCTTCCTCGGCCACCCTATCATCGCACAAGTTCTTATTGATGCTGGCGCAACAATGTTAGCCGATTCAAGAATCGAAAATCTTCAAAAGATGACTGAATCTGGCATTGCTATCCCTAAAATGCTCATACGTACACCCATGCTAAGTCAAGTAGCGAGCGTAATAAAATACAGTGATATGAGTTTAAACTCTGAAGTTGAAGTGATTAAGAGGCTTTCACATGCAGCGGAACAACAAAATTGCCGTCACGATATTATTATTATGGTTGAGCTTGGCGATCTCAGAGAAGGTGTGATGCCCCATCATATTATTGATTTTATCCGAGAAGTTATTTCTTTACCGAACATCACGATAAAAGGAATTGGTACGAATTTAGCCTGTCGGTATGGTGTCGCTCCAGATGATCAAAATATGAGTATTCTTTCTGATCTTGCCGATGGAATTGAAGCTACATTTGGGATCAGTCTAGAAATTATTTCAGGGGGTAATTCTGCTTCAGTTAACTGGGCTCTTCAGAGAACAGGCTTAACTCGAGTCAATAACCTTCGTATAGGAGAAGCCATTTTTTTAGGCTGTGAGCCTTTAGAGCACGAAAATATCAAAGGCTTACATACGGATGCGGTTTCTTTGACCGCTGAAGTGATTGAATCCAAAATTAAACCGACTTTGCCTTGGGGAAGTCGGGGGTTAAATGCTTTTGGTGAAAAAGAAAACCTTCAAGATAGAGGGGAGGTATCGCAAGCTATTCTGGCATTAGGCCGCCAAGATGTTTGTGTCGGCGGGCTTAAGTCTCCGAATGGGATTAAGATCATGTCTTCAACTAGCGATCACCTTGTCCTTGAATCCTCACAGAAACCACTACTTGTAGGGGAAAAAGTCACATTCAGTTTAGATTACAGTGCGCTCTTATCTTCTATGTCTTCACGTTATATCCATAAATATTTTAAGGCACCTAAAGGGAGAAGAAAGGAAGAAGGAGCGCATAATGCTACGAACAACTGTAATTCTCTTCGTCAGTGTCATGCTTAACGGTTGTCAGATAAGCCCAATAAAATCTAATGGACTTGCCGATTATAGAGCGACAGTTATTTCAAGCCAACTTCCACAAGAGTTAGGCTCAATCACACTCGTAAATGCACAGTCAGAGGGCGATAGTGTCACTCTTGTTTTCGTAAAAAAGAAAACTTTGAATATGGACCGATTAGTAGAAAAAGTCGCCGTTAGTTTTTGTGACAACATCGAAATAAGACCACTATTAGAGAGTGGGATCTCTTATCGAATCATTACCTTAGGAAAAAATGAGAAAGTAGAAAGCCTTAACGTCATTTCTCTAGCTAAGTGCTCTAATTGAATGCTTAGCAGTCGAATGGATAAAAGCCAATACGAGTTGTTCAATGTACTCAATGACACTATTTTATTGAGGTTTGACCGCCTTACGCCTTGGGAAAAAAACTTTATCACAGAGTTACACCATAAGGTCGTAACTAGACAACTCATTTCAATTAAACAAAAACAGCTTGCTTTAAGAATTTCAATGAAAGCCTATAAATCAAAGAAGAAAAACGCGCGTTCCAACGTTTAATTTAAGCTTGTGTATACCTAATCTGTTTAAGGCCATCTAAACCTTGGACAGATTAGTAGTATTTGCACTTAATGTATTGAAAATAATCAAGTGTAGCGGTGAATGGGTAACAACTTTCAGCGTAATAGCAATTGAAACACCTAAGTATTTAGGTTCCTTTTCGATTAACACTCAGTACCTTCTGAAAGCAACAATGCATCTTCTAATTCAACCCCAAGATAGCGGATTGTATTATCTACCTTGGTATGACCAAGTAGTAGCTGCACCGCTCGGATATTTTTCGTTTTTGCGTAGACTAACGTCGCTTTTGTTCGCCTCATCGAGTGAGTGCCATACAAGTTAGGATCCAACCCCAGATTAGAAGCCCATCTCCTCACTAAGTATCGATAGTACGAATAGCTAATCGGTTGTTGCTTTCGCCTTTGGCTTGGGAAAATAAAATTGCTGTCATGTAGCGAAGCCATCAAAATCCATTTCATTAGACTCTGTTGAGTTCTTGTCGTTATCTCAAATTGAACTTCAATATCTGTTTTGCGCTGGATATGCTTAACGCGGTTAAATATCCTATCTTGCGAAGATACATCGCAAACTCTGAGAACGAGCAAATCACTTGCTCTAAGTTTGCTATCAATAGCTAAGTTGAGCAACGCAAGCTGCATCAAATTATTTTCAATTTCTAATCTGGTTCTGATCCGCCAAATTTCCTCAAGCCGAAAAGGCTTTTTGACGCCACTTCGTTTCGTTTTGTTGAAAACTACCATGATGACCTCCTTTTTAATTTGGTCATCACGATTGTAGTTGGAAGGAAATGGACAAAAGCGTGTCAGTGATTTTACTAATTTAGTAAACAATGAATTACTACAAGTATATAAAGTCGTTTAATCAACTTCCATGAGTGATGTCAATCTGAGTGATATGTCGGCCAAGCACAGCATTTTTGTGAATCGTTGTATTTTTATCACAGGTTTATCCAATACAGTCCCGCTTTAGACGTAAGAAGCTACGCTGCTATCAATTCATTAGGAGCAACATCTTATGACTATTAGATAAAACCGACATTAACGTTGAACTTTATGAAAACAATACATCAAGGTTTGAACTGGCAACTTAATAAATACGCTTTCATTATGTAATGATTTTACTTACAAAGTCATACTGTCATAGACAAAAGATTCCGCAATAATACGTCAAATGGTATGAGTTAAAACTTATATGGCGGTTCGTATCATTGGTGTTAAGTTTGGCTACACCAATTACGCAAACTAAAAAAATAGTGCAGAAAAGCTTTCGATAACATTAGCTTCAATATTCCAGGGCTGTGTCTATTTTTGCATTGCGATTGGCCATCTTCGATAACATCAAGATGTGGCCTACACTAAAACTTCAGGGTAACCAGCACTCTTTCTTTAACGCTTACCGAACTAGTTGTCCAAATTTAAACAAGTGGACTCGATATGAGAGCAAGTGCGCCTAATGAGAGAGCACTCGTCAATGGAATGAACGTCAGTGTTGAATGCAAAGGCGATAAGATATTGGCCACCATTTTAGCTGATAAGTGATATACAAAATGTAGCTGGCTGAGAACACATTAAAGTTATCTTTAATCACACTCGTCAGCATTCTATCAGGGAGTTTGTTTTGGGTTTTGTGACGGCACTATTGTAAAAATACTATACGTACCCTATTTTTGAATCATCGTGGGCAACGCTTGAAACTAATATTTCTGTCATGGGGGCAGGCAAAAAGGAAACAATAACTTCCATCATCGTTTTTAATTAAGACATACATATACCTTAATTAAAAAAATTGGCGCGTTCTAATATGCGCCAGATAAAGAGATCTATAAGATACTTGAAGAGTCTATGTTAAAAGACAGGAGCAAAAGCGACATTACCATTTTGATAACTCAAGATTAGCTTATCAAGATCCTTACATTGGCCAGTTACTTTTAATGAAACACCTACCCAAGGTAAATAAGCATGAATAAAATTAGCTTTTTAAAAATAAACAATACCATTATCAATGACATTATTGATCTCTCAGTGGAAGAGTCTCAAAAACAACTCATTGCTAACAACGCAGAGTGGCTTGCAGAAGCCAGTTTTAACGACGATAGTATCAACTATGGTATTTACTTAAACAATAAACCTGCGGGGCTAATCTCTCTGATTGACCCTAGAATACTGGACACACACGATGAACACTTTCAAAAGGAGCATTTATATGTATGGCGCGTCATGATTGACCATCGTTTCCAAGGAAAAGGATTGGGGAGTCAAGCGATTAACTTCAGTAAGAAATACGCTTCCATTACCGGTTTAAAAGGCGTCTCCCTGACCACGATGGATAAAGAAAAAGGCAATGCGCTCTCTATTTATCAAAAGCTTGGTTTTATACCAACGGGCAGAAGACTTGATGATGAAATTGAATTAATTTTTGGCTTAAAGGAATGAGTGGATAAACAAGTCAGATGGTGTGTCTGGGACGGCTATTTGGCCGCCTCATTTTATACTTCAACTGTAAAGGTATTGAAGAGTTCATTCAAAAACGCTGACCCCTCGTGCACTCTCACCTCCCCCCGGTCACAGAGTAACCAACAATCAAATTGACTCTTATTCAGTCTCCGTAACCTTTAAAGATCTTGAATCGCTTCGATGAGCTTTTTGACTGGAGTATGGTCTGACTCTATCCTATTGTCCATACTATCTAAATATGCTGACTACCTAGAGTGAAGAAAGAAAATGTGTCGGGCCTTTTCCTAACCATTAGTTTATGTATTGTAAAAATAGATTGCCGATGTAGTTCACTCATCGAAGTGAACACACAATGGGGCATAAATGAGCTATAGCTTCCCCTAAATTAACAATTCAGAGATAACTAAACGTATGGAAAGTCGCTTAACGTAGCATCCAGTATTGACGGTGCAGATCAGTTTAAAACTAGCTCATTTATCGCCAGTAAGCATATCGAAAAAGGTCTGTCTCGATTCTGGCGTGTTGTCTCTATGAGTTTCGTATTTTACATGCGCGTTTGCATCAACTGCTTTTGATAGCTTGATGCTCCATAGTGCTTTCATTTGATTTGGTACAATTGAATATCGGACATCGATAATACGCAGCTCGTCTGTTGGGTCCTGAGCGATATAACCATTTGAAAACCAGCGGAAACGTTCTATGTCTTTGGCTTGTTGAGAGTCCGGGTCAAGCCAAGGTAAATCCCTGCTAACATTCAGCTTCGCAATCGACTCTCCGGGATACGTGCTTACCGATGTGCCAACCCGCACTGCGTCTACATGGTAATGAGCCTCTGTTTCGTACACCACTTTCCAAACCAAGATATTCGCAAAGCTTGGTTTTGCCTCTAATCGAATCGGTGTGTGTTGCCTTTCTTGCGCTAATTGCCACCCAATCGCCTCTGCCCTGTCTCGCTGAATCATCCCTAATGTTGGATAAATTAGCGCCCAAGTAAACGCAACACGCGCTAGCCAAGGCGCTCGTTTTAACGTCGCAAACACAAGCAACACTAGAATGGGAAGCGTATAAACAGGATCGATGATTGATATGGTATTCCAAGAAAAACGCGCGTTGGTGAAAGGCCAAAGTAACTGCGTGCCATAGGTGGTACAAGCGTCTAACAGTGCATGAGTACCATAGCCCAGAGCACAAAACAGCCAACTTTGTTTGAAAGAAAGCCCACGTTTTTTTGCAATCAGGTGATGCAGAACCAAAGCGCAGATCAAACTGCCAATGGGAATAAAGAAGAGTGAATGGGTAAATTGTCGATGAAATTCCAAAGCCAACAAAGGGTCACTTTGAGACTTAATCAGTGCATCCAAATCTGGTGCTAACCCGGAGAGCAGCCCTAATACCCCAGCAACAACCAAATGTTGTTTTTTGCTGACAGATTGTGACAAAGAAACGCCTAACACGCCCTGCGTTAAAGGATCCATAAATCACTCATTGATAGCATTCCGTTGAATCAAACAAAATACATTTAGCTATAGCGGTGAACTGTTCATAACTAAACGGTTTTATCAATATACTCATGTACATAGTTGTATAAGCATAGACCGATAAACAAAAAAAGAGCAGTTATGAAACTGCCCTTTTCTAATTATTGGTGGTTGATCAATTTATTCGTTTTTGTTCTGTATATTCACACTTGAACGATCTTTTATTAACGAGCAACCATGCTTGCTGCGATAACCACCAGCAGTACTGAGAAGATTTTCTTAATCGTTGGAACCGGTAAATGGTTGGTGGCTTTTGCGCCTAACGGAGCCGTAAACCAAGACGTGCACACAATACCCAACAGCGCAGGCAGATAAACAAAGCCAGCAAAGCCATCTGATAGAGCAAAGTGGCTGCTGCCTGAACTGATGTAACCTATCGAGCCAAACAACGCGATCACAATGCCACAAGCCGAGGCACAACCGATGGCCTTTTTCATACCGACAGAGAAGAACGTTAATAGCGGAACCAGCAATGCACCACCACCAATGCCTATCATGGCAGACAAGCCACCCGTAATGGTTGTCAGCACCGTTAGCACGCCCTTGTTTGGCAGTTTTCGTTCCTTAGGTGCATCATTTTTACTGCTTAAGAACATCTTGATCGCAATAAGAACCACACTCACGGCGAACACAATACGAACGACTTTTTCCGGCAACAGAGCCGCCATAAAGCCACTAACCAGTGCACCTAGAGCAACACCGAGCATGATCCAAGGCGCCAGATCCCAAGGCACGTTTCCATTCTTGTGGTGAGCAAGTGCAGAAGAAGTTGAGGTGAACAGTATCGATGCCAACGAAGTAGCGATGGCCGCAACAACCACTTGATCCGCAGGTAGAATCTCTAAGTGAAGTAAAATGCTGCTTAACACAGGAACAATGATCAGCCCTCCGCCAATACCTAACAAACCGGCTAGAAACCCAACACCACTGCCCAGTAACGCACAGTAGAAAATCAACAACAGCAATTCACTCATTTCATCCATCTCTTAATTAAATTAATTGTCTTAAATAACACACTAATAATGTGGTTATATTTCCATCAAGCTAATTAATATAACTGACACCGGCTTAAATATTCAAACAGAATAGATCATGAATATTCCTCATGTTCAATGTGAAGTAATACCATTGTTAATGGTCAACCTATCAACGTATAAAAACCTTAAGCGATTAACTTTATACGACATTAATTCTACTAAGCATTAATTTCAGACAGCATAGCCTTCGATTCTTAATCCGGTCACAAGCAAAAAATAAAAGCCGTTTTAATACTAAAGCCCGAGAGAATCAGAAAACAAATTGGGATACCAAATCAGCATGAATAAAGAATTTAATTTTACGATTAAGAGCATTAGCCTCGACGAAAACTACCAGCCTGCAGACAGCACGCGTATCACAACCAACTTTGCTAACCTGGCTAGAGGCGACAGCCGCCAAGCGAACTTACGTAATGCACTACAAATGATCGATAACAGTTTCAACGCGTTAGCACACTGGGACAACCCTAAGGGCGACCGTTACTCTGTTGAACTTGAAATCATTTCTGTTGATATGGACATTGAAAGCAACGGCGAAGCATTCCCTTCAATTGAAGTGCTGAAAACCAATATTGTAGACCGAAAAACTAACGAGCGTATTGAAGGCATTATCGGAAATAACTTCTCTTCTTATGTTCGAGATTATGACTTTAGCGTACGTCTATTGGATCATAATAAAGGCCAAGATAAATTCAGCATTCCAGAAGATTTTGGTGACTTACACGGTAAGCTTTTTAAATATTTCGTTAACTCTGACGCTTACAAAAAGAACTTTAATAAACGACCTGTTATTTGCTTAAGCGTGTCAGATAATAAAACCTATTACCGCACTGAAAACCAACACCCAGTATTAGGTTTTGAATACCAACCGAATGAGTCTTCTTTAACTGAACAATATTTCAAAAAGATGGGCTTACAGGTTCGTTATTTCATGCCGCCTAACAGTGTTGCACCTTTGGCCTTCTATTTCTTTGGTGATCTGCTGAACGATTACTCTAACCTAGAGCTTATCAGCACCATCAGTACCATGGGTACGTTCCAGAAAATCTACCGACCTGAGATTTACAACGCGAACGCGGTTGCGGGTAACTGTTACCAACCAAACTTGAAAAACTTGGATCACTCGCTGACTCAAATCGTGTACGACCGTGAAGAACGAAGCCAGCTAGCTGTTGAACAAGGTAAATTCGCAGAAGAGAAGTTCATTAAGCCATACCAATCAGTTCTAGAGAACTGGTCGGCAAATTACGCACTTTAATCGTCTATTGCGCTCTCAAACCACCCAAGGATAGGCAATATTATTATGAAAACACTATTACCGACTTCAACAGCGGGCAGCTTGCCGAAACCGTCTTGGCTTGCACAACCAGAGACGCTTTGGTCGCCATGGAAACTTCAAGGCGATGAACTCACAGACGGCAAACAAGATGCGCTGCGTGTCTCTCTGCACGAGCAACAGCAAGCAGGCATTGATATTGTGAGTGACGGCGAACAAACACGTCAACACTTTGTAACGACCTTCATTGAACACCTGAATGGCGTTGATTTTGAAAAGCGTGAAACCGTTAAAATCCGCGACCGTTACGATGCGAGTGTACCGACGGTTGTAGGCCCAGTTTCTCGTCAGAAATCTGTGTTTGTTGAAGATGCGAAGTTCTTACGTCAGCAAACCGACCAACCGATCAAATGGGCTCTGCCGGGGCCTATGACCATGATTGATACACTTTACGATGCGCATTACCAAAGCCGTGAAAAACTGGCGTGGGAATTTGCAAAGATCCTCAACGAAGAAGCCAAAGAACTTGAAGCGGCAGGCGTGGATATTATTCAGTTCGATGAACCTGCGTTTAACGTGTTTTTTGATGAAGTGAACAATTGGGGCATCGCTTGTTTGGAAAGAGCCATTGAAGGGCTTAAGTGCGAAACAGCAGTCCATATTTGTTATGGCTACGGCATTAAAGCAAATACGGATTGGAAAAAGACATTAGGCACCGAGTGGCGCCAATACGAAGAAGTCTTCCCTAAGCTGCAGCAATCGAATATCGACATTATCTCTTTAGAGTGTCACAACTCTCATGTACCTCTTGAGCTGCTTGAGCTCGTACGAGGCAAGAAAGTAATGGTCGGTGCGATTGATGTTGCAACCGATTCGATTGAAACACCGGAAGAAGTGGCTAGCACTCTACGTGAAACACTTAAGTACGTTGATGCCGACAAGCTCTACCCTTGCACCAACTGCGGCATGGCTCCCCTACCTCGCGAGATAGCCTCAGCGAAGCTTAATGCGCTCAGTGCTGGCGCAGAGATCGTTCGTAAAGAGCTTTCAGCGTAACGCTTTCCTAAAGAACAAAAACTATGCCTTTAAGCCTAAGTATCATATTGATGCTTAGGCTTTTTGTTATGTGAGTTAATGAGCTTTACGCGCTGCTTACCAGGTTTTATCTAGGTCTTGAGCATATAAAGAGATCGCTCGTTGGTACTCTTTAATCGCATCGCTATTCGTCGTGGAAACTAAAAGCTCAAGTAACAGCGATGTCGCTTCTTTATGGCGACCTAGTTCGACACGCTAACATACGGCTCCATTCTTCTTTGCTCATTGCGCCTTTAGAAAGGTAAATATTGTGTTTCTGCATTGCACCTTTCGTGTATGAAAGCTTGATGAATGAGCCAATTTCAAACGGAAGAAAGCTACGCTGTAAAGTCACATCACAAGCAACGCCATTTAAACGTACATGACCGTTCGTGATTTCAAACGAGCTATCGCGAAGCTTCCACCACAACATTAGAATTTTTATTAATGGAGGAACACAAATTATCAGCCCTATGGTTAGCAGCGATGAACGATCACCATCTAATATCCAATAGGCAAGACCTAATGCAATAACAATAAACAGCAACTCTGAAAATAAGTACTTAACAAAATTTAGTTGGATACGGTTATCCATGACACCCTCTCAATGATGACCCTAAAGGCAGCTCCATTTCAACGAGCCCTTTCACTTCAGACAACTGAGTAAAACCTTTTGATTGATAAAGCTTAATGGCGGGGTTCTCACTGAACACGCGCAACACTAACTGAGCCGATGCTTGATTGTTCGCATGTTCAATAGCCAAATCGAGACACTTAGAGCCAAAACCTTGACCTTGACAGTCAGCTAATATCTGCAAGTCCCTAAGAAACGTTGTACCACTAGCGTAACTGAAGCGAACAACACCAATACGGCGATCCCCCACATAAATTTCATAGTTATCCAGCTCATCCCAGCTGCGTAAAAACTGGCTATGACCCCAAGCGATTCCACGAGCTTGATAGTAACTCGCCATATTCGTTTTGGTGATCGATTCAGCGAACTTAGGCTCTGAACCTTTGACCAACCTTACTTCCATATTGTGTCCTTTGTTTTCAAATCACATCTGAATACGGCATAGCAAAATGCCGTATATGTTGAATCATTTTTAGGTACATACTGATTTCACTTCCTTCCATTGTGTATCCCATTCTTCGCCTAACAAATTAGAAAGTTTTTCACAGTCGTATAGATAGCGAAGACTATCTTTACAGTACGTAGTAAGTATTTCAGTTAACTGACCAGACGCTTTTTCGTTGTCTTTGAGTTTTCCGTACATCATCAAACCAGTCCTAAAGGTGTCTTGATCGAGGTCAGACGCTTGCTTCGATAACATCCCAAAGGAAATAGCGTTAATAGACAGGGCTAATGCAATCGCATCGCCTTCATCTCCCTCTAATTCACAAGCACTATAACGAGCTAACAAGTTCGATGTTTTAATTAATGGGGCAAGGTCTTTTGTATTTGCATATTTATAGGTTTCAAAACCTTGCCGCACCGCAGCTTTATGACTGTCTTCAATGCTCACAACATAGTCTGTCAAAACATGTAAGCTCGCATATGCACCTAGCCCGAAAGCCACAATGAACACGGCGATTAATCTGATCACTTATCTCTCCTAAAAGAACCTTGTGCTGGTTAATTTTAAACGGCGTCTTGTAGTAACAACCCTACTTGCCATCGACCTTTTCTAGAAACCAACTTCCTTGGCACGGCCCATTGGTTAAGTGCCATCGGCCGTCAAATCTACTGCCACTGCCACGTGCGGAAAAACGATAATCCCATTGGTGATGTTTAGCATATAAACGTAAGTCGCCGTTTTCCGTCACCCAACCCTCTAACGGTGTTCCATTGTAGGTAAGCCTTAGAGTAGCCTTACCCTCACGAATAGTTCCGGTGATGGTTGTGCGTTCACACATATTATTGCCAGTGGTGTTAATACGGCGGCCTAGCCACTCACCGTCGAAATCGATAGAAGGAACAAATTGGGGACTATCCGGAAGTTTAGGAAACGACTCGGAATTACTGGACCCGAACCACTGAAGCTCACGACCAACAAGGAAGAAGACAACAAAGCCGATTGATATCGCTATCACAAATCCCTTTTTCATTAGCCTCTTCCTAATCCGCTGACCTTAAGAAAAGAACCCTAACATAATGAAAAGTAATAACTTACCATCAGTTTAATTAACTTTGATATATTCCACAAATTGCATTCAAATGTTGAATATAGAGAAAGCGGCATCGTACAAAATACCGCGCATTGAGAATCAATTATGAGCAGTGCCGGAAGCTCTGCACAGAAAAACCCTAACCTTCCAAGGCATTGCGCCAATACTGAACGGTTTTATCCGACACCAACCCTGTCTCGGTCGCCGCTGATACTAAAAAGTCACATAACCGAGCCGCAACCTCTTCATTACCCAACAAGTACAAACTGCGAATGGCTCGCGTTAACCTTAGCTGGTTATGGTCATGATTCTTTAACCATACGTGATTAGCCGGGCTAAGTGGTAACGATGAAGATATTTCACTCCCGTTTCGCTGCATACCCCAAAACTCAAGCATCAGGTCAAGCACTTGTAGATGAGCTGTGCGGAGCGCTTCTGAATTAGCAAAAAGCACCTTATCTTCTTGAGTAACCAACGGGGCATGTTGATTAAACTTAGTCCCCTCATCTATTGGGAAGAACACTTGAATGTACTTATGGTCATGCTCCAACCAAAAATGATTGTAAGCCAATAACTGTTCTATATTTCGACCAAATTTGTCCGGCGCTTCACCAGATATAAAGCGAGCAATCTCACTCATTTTAAAATCCTACTGACTATAAACCCCCACTTGTGGGCGAATGCATTATTACGCAGTAAGCCGTCAAAAGCCTAGTCCTTTACGTTGTAAGTACCGATTTGGCTTAGAACTCCACGTCCCACGCGTTAAGAATCACTTTTGAATAATTTCGACTTACTTTTCTAACAAACGACACGGGAACTCTGCGACACATTTTAGCTCTGCTGTATGTTCAGGGAATCGTTCCTGAAGAAAACACAATGCATCCGTTGGCGTTGGCGTTGGCGTAGCGTATGAGTTTTAGACTAAAGCCAGCAACCAGTGTGTTAATAACTGAGTACCAAAACCTGAACGACTAAAAGAGGTAGGTAAAATAAGCAGCGAAAGATTACATCTTTCAAAGAAAAACCCTTCAGAAAGCGTCCTTCGGTGCATAGAATTTCAAGCGACTTACACTAGTGAATAATGTAAGTCGCTAACATAAGAGGCTAACGCAAGCGTCTGAACACAACCTGCTGGTCGAGCTCATTCTGATAGTCCGTGTAATCAAGCCCTTGATCAAATATGTACTCAGTGACAAGAGTACGAATGCACTCAACCAATGTGCTTGCTTGCCAAGGCTTTTCAAAGTAACGGTCGATGCCTGCTGCATTAATCGCATTGATGGTATCAGTATGAGTGGCCTGCCCCGTAAGAAGAATTTTCTTGGTATTCGGAAAGCGACTGTCATGGGACACTTCAGTGAGTAACTCCACACCCGTTTTCCCTGGCATCACATGATCAGACACGATGACGGTAATGTGTTCGCCTTCTGCGTCAAGTTCATCAATGAGATCAAGCACTTCTTGCGCTGATTCACAATCTTCAATATTCAGCCAACTCGCCAGCGGCTCTAAATCTTGTATCACTGCGCTCAGTACTTCTCTCTGGTCATCGACACAGATTAAATTAAGCTTCTCCATGTTCACCCTCTATTGGTAACTTGATTCTAAATACCGTTTTAGAAGCATCACTTTTCACAATAATACTTCCGCCATAACCTGCCACAATCCGCTTAACTACTGATAAACCCAAGCCCAATCCAAACGATAAACCACCTTTTTTAGTGGTGAAGTTGGGCTGAAATACCTTTCTACGAGTCGCCTCGTCTATCTCAGGGCCGTTATTCGCGATCGTAACTAATATCCTTTTCTTACTTAATCTGGTTTGAATCTCTATTGCGGCATCGTCTGAATTCGACATTGCATCACAAGCATTCTTTATAATGTTGACCCAAATCTGAACGAGCTCTGTTTTCGAGCCTTTAAAAGACGGTAAATCCGCAGGGCTCAATCGCACAGACACTCTACGTAACTCACTTTGTAGCAACGATAAGGCATGGTTAATGGAGTCGTTAATATCAACCGCTTCTTCGGTGTCGATATCAACTCTGCCAAGTTGTTTAACCGATTTTACGATGCCGACGGTGTGTCTAGATGCCAAACGCAAATCATGTAAATCACAGCCCATCTGCCAAAAACGAATCGCTTCTTCTGGTTTTTTCAGCCAATGCTTTGAAATAACGTCTGTTGCAGATAAAGCATCAATTGGAATCGCCTTTGCAAGAGAGCGAGCAATGTTTTTGTCTAAACCATATTTTCTTTCAAATTGTCGCCCACGTGTTCGTGCTTCTGACGACGACGTTTTCTGACCATGCATTAACCCAAAATCGAAAAATTGACTGGCTTCTGGATGCACTTCTTCAAGCAGATCCATGATGACCGTTTCAAGTCGACCAGATTTACTATTTACGACACCAATAGCGTTGTTAAGCTCATGAGCAATCCCTGCAGCCAATTGACCCAAGGTCGTCATTTGCTCAGCAGTATGTAACTTCTCTAGCGCTTTTTGTTTCGCTATCGCTTCTTGTGTTGCACGGCGTTGACGACGCGACAACTCATTGACAATCACAGGTGTGAACTGTGCGGTAAGAGGACCAAATTTACCTTCATCTTCTGCAGGCGTGTCTTTATCGATCCACGCTAACTCAACATCGGTTTTAGCAACAACCGTTGAAGATGCTGTCCAATTACCTGAAAAGAAGCTATGAACGCCTATAAAAGCCCCACTACCCGCGCTAAATACTCGCACTTGCGGTGTATTCGCATCGGTATAAAACCCTTCCAGTTCTCCACTAAACACATAATATAAACGAGTGTTTAACGCTGATTGTTCAATAATGGTGTTACCGGCACAGCACGTCACCCGACGTTCTGTTTGGTTAAAATAGCGCTCGATAAGTGCTTCTAACTTTTGTTGATACACGTATCGTTACCCTATGTGACCAATTGAATGTAGCAGCCACACCATAACAAAGCTCAATAGCACACCAACCACACCCAAAATAATACCGATTCTGGCCATTTGATTACTTTGCACATGACCAGTGGCATGAGCCAACGCATTCGGTGGTGTACTGATTGGCAGCGACATACCTAATGAAGCGGCAAAAGTCACAACTAGAATTAACGTTAATTCACCGCCTAGTGGCGTGAGTGAAGCCATAGACGAACCTAACGCAGCCATAATTGGCATTAACAAGTTAGCCGTTGCGGTATGAGACATAAAGTTTGCCATTACCAAACACAAGAACGCCGCTCCGAACAACACCACATAGGGTGAGTAGCTATCAAACGGAATACTGTGTACCACGAGCTTTGCTAAGCCAGTTTTATCGAGCGCTAAACCAAGCGCAATACCACCTGATACAAGCCACAGTACGTCCCAAGAAATTTTTTTCAGGTCTTCTTTATTAATGATCCCTGTGAGTGAGAACACAGCGACAGGAATCAGAGCGACGGTATAAGAGTTCATGCCATGGCTTGAGCCCATTAACCAAAGAATGATGGTCAGCGCAAAAGTGACGTACACCGCAATGGCTTTAGGCGTTTTAAGGAATTTACCTTTGATGCTTAGCTCGATTTTCTTTTGGTCAGCTTTGTACATAAAGCCTATTAAAAACCACGCTAACGCCATCATAATCACAACAAACGGCACACCAAATGCCATCCATTCACCGAACGTAATGAGGTTATCGCCAACTAAATATTTAAGTGCGATAGCGTTCGGAGGGGTACCGATCGGAGTACCAATGCCACCGATGTTAGCGGCAACCGGGATACAAAGCGCAAACGCTACACGACCGGGGTCTTTCGGACCAAACACAGCCAGTACCGGCGTTAAAATAGAGAGCATCATTGCCGTTGTTGCCGTGTTAGACATAAACATCGAAAAGATACCAGTGATCAACATTAAGCCGAGCATCACAAACTTTGGGTCTTGTCCAAATGGCTTCAACAACACGCGAGCTAAGTTTACGTCTAATCGATATTTAGTGGCGGCCATTGCTAAGAAGAAACCACCCAAAAACAGCATGATGATTGGGCTAGCGAATGTCGCCATGATATCGCTGTATTTTAACAGCTCACCAAAATGTTCCTGCCCATGCTCAAACCTTAAAAAGATCAGCCCTTTATCTGACAACATCAACAATTGCAGAACGATAATAACAACAGACGTCGCGTAGATCGGGATGGGCTCGAACACCCAGCACAATGCCGCTAATAAAAAGATCGCGATAACGCGTTGTTGAATAATCGTAAGGCCTTCAAATGGAAACGCTGATAGCGGCATTACGAGGATAATGAAAGGAATTAAAATAGGGATAATGTATTTAATATAGGGGCGCATAGCACAAAAACTCTTCCTGAGATAACAACTACTTAGAAATTAGATTTAAAGTTCTAATTTAGATCCGACAACGAATTATCGACCTCTTATCACTATCTCACTATCGGCTAGATCAATGATTACGTAATCGCGATATCCCCTTTTTCGATTTTGTGCGCTACCTCTACGTTTGTATGTCATTTATTGTTGCAATTAAATTCAGGAGAGTGGTTTCTGCGTTTCTAGTCATAATCCGTTCCGGTTATTCTAGGTACTGTCAGAACAGATCAGTCGCTTAAGTCATGTCCATAAATTGAGGACCGCTTCTGAGTAACCTCTCAAATATATGAGTTAGACTTACTCGGATTGTGCGTGGTTTTGCATTTCCTTTTGCCGTAAGTTTATTTTCAAGCTCGCTTAGTAGAGCATGGAAGAAATAATAAAAAGATACCTATTCTCCCCCGAAAACAGTTCTACACAACACAACTTTCGACCGGCTAATAACATGACTATTGTTACATCTAAAAAACGTCCTACCGTTGGCATTGTGCTGCCTATGCTCAGTGGCTTCTACATGGGCGAGCTAAATGCAACCCTTAGAAGGCTTGCGAAAAACCATAAAGTCAATCTGATCTTCATCCGCTCGGGTGAGCGAAGAGATTTTAAACTTCCTATATATTTTAATCATCTCGATGCCCTTGTGGTCGTTCTCCATGCAGCGACAGTAAAGTTGATCGAAGAAGCTATAAACGCAAACATTCCAGTCATTTCTATTGGAGCAAGCTATGCGCCGCTGCCCGTTGAGCAGTATTATAGTGTGCAAAGCGATGGTGTCACTAAGCTCTATGAATGGTTACAAAGTCAAGGACACGAAGAAATCGGCTTTTGTGGCGATCTCACTGTTAATGATATCAGGTCTCGCTTCAAAGCGTATCAACGCACGGTGATTGATCATAAAGGCTCATTCAACCAACGCCATTTCTTCCGCGTGTCGAATTGTTCTCTATCTGGGGGACGAGAAGCCGCAATAGAATTTATACAGCGTAAATCCAAATGCACTGCGGTTATCTGCGCAACTGACCACAATGCTGTAGGTATGATGGAGCAACTGTCTCACAGCAATATCTCGGTACCTGACGATGTCGCCATCGTAGGCATTGATAATATTTTCGTCGGTCAACAATTCAATCCCAAGTTAACAACAGTAGACCAACAGCTTGAGCTTCTAGCGACGCAAGTATTTCACCGCGTGTTGGAACGTATTTCTGGGAAGCCTTTTAATAATGCCAATAATAGTGTCCCGCAAAAGCTCATCGTTCATCAGTCTTGCGGTAACACAAACCCAGATCTCGAACATAAAGAAGATATCAACTCAACTCGCCAAATCCTCTTAAATGTGCAAGGGCGTTCTCCCGCTGAGATATTCGAAAATTTCTATTCACAAGCACAAGGAGGTTTTGACTCAATTAGAGATGCTCAAAGCCTTTACGGAAACAATCTTGACTGGGCCTGTCTCGCTGAGTGTAATTCGGAGCAATACACTATTAGGAAATGGGTAGAAAAAGGCATGACTCAGCCAACTACCCTACCGCAACAAACAGATATTCAAGACGATATTCGCAATTTCCCATTTTTCGAACGCTATGATCATTTCGTTGCTTCCATTCTTCCTATCAACTCAGGGCAAGAAGATCACTGGAAGCTCGTCGCTGTTGTTGATTCATTGCAAGATCACCAAGATATCGGTACACAATCGGTATTCAACAATTATTTAGATATGCTCGCACTGTTCATCGAGCGCGACGAGCTTATCAATACAAGTAACAATCGTCAGAAGAACTCCCAACAGTTGTTGCAACAGCTCAAAGTAGTATCTAACAGCTCAAACGATGGTATCTGGGATTGGGACTTACTAACCAATACTCTTGTCTGGAACAGTCGGTTAACCAAAATGATTGGCTGTCAAGATACCTTTTCTGATCGTAAGTTAGGATGTGACCATCTGTTCCAATATATACACTCAGAAGACTTAGAACTTCTCGAGTCCGCCATTCATAACCACTTAAACGAAGAAGTACCGTTCAAATGTGAATTCAGGATGAAGACGCAACATCGCGGATATATCTGGGTTCATGCCAATGGCTCAGCGGTTCATAATGCAGAAGGGCAGGCTGTGCGCTTCATTGGCTCAATGACGGATGTAACTCAAGAGCGAGAAGATGCGGAAAAGATTCAACATATGGCGTATTATGATGCGCTTACTGGCATCGCTAATCGCCGGAAAATAATGGAAAGCATCGCGCAACACATTGTGAATCGACCTAACCAAAAACGCGCGGTCATGTTGATGGATCTTAACCGTTTTAAGATTATCAACGACTCTTTTGGTCATCACGTCGGTGATGCACTTCTTTGCCACGTGACCAAACATATTCAGAACGTGCTATCAAGTGAACACCTTGTCGCACGTTTGGGAGGTGACGAATTCTTGTTTTTGTGTAATGTCAGTTCCGAAGCAGACATCAACGCACTCGCCACGCAGATTTTAAATGCCGTTCAAAACCCATTGATCCTTGATGATATTGAGATTATCAGCCAAGGAAGCCTAGGCATCGCTATGTATCCTTATGATGGCGTAAGTGCCGAAGAATTAATTAAGCAGGCCGACATTGCCATGTATCAAGCTAAAAAGCTGGGAGGACAAAGCTATCTCAACTTTCAAAGGTCAATGGCAAAAGAGACGGAAAACATAATCGAAATAGAGCACCAACTCAGTCGTGCCATCGCTCAACAAGAAATAAAGGTGCACTACCAACCTCAATATTGTGGGCAAGATGAAAAGATTACTGCTGTTGAAGCACTAGCAAGATGGGAATCTCCAACATTGGGGGATGTCCCTCCTGACCAGTTTATCGAGGTTGCTGAATCAGCTGGCCTAATCAGCAAGCTTGGTGAATGTATCATTCATCGAGTTTGTAAGGATGTTGAAGGATCTGAATGGCTACAAACCATGAGCCATATTTCCATTAATATCAGTGCAAAACAGCTGATACAGCCTCACTTCGCTCAAGAAATCATTCGAACTATTCGCCAATACCAGCTTCCTTTGACGTTATTCTGTATTGAGATAACCGAGTCAGCAGCAATTGTCGATTACGAGTTATGCATAAACTCACTTAAAGAACTACACGATGTAGGAATTTCTATCTCTCTTGACGATTTTGGCACGGGATTCTCTTCTCTATCTCTACTAAAGCAACTTCCACTAAGTGAAGTAAAGATCGACCGTTCATTTATCTCTGACATAACTCAAGGGCAGACCAACTTAGACTTCGTCAACACTATGATCATGATGGGTAAAAGCTTGGGCTATCGTGTTGTAGCTGAAGGGGTGGAAACTGCTGATCATAACCAACGCCTAAACGGACTGGGGATAGATCTGCTGCAAGGTTATTACTTCAGTAAACCTCGACCATTAAGTGAACTGGAATCAGAAGTGGCTATCAAATTGACTAGAGCTTAACCGTGGCACAACGGCATTATTTAAAAGTAATGCCATTCTTATTCACGCTTTGCGTTAACTTTACTGCCTATTGGCAGGTTAACGGAATAAAAATGAGCGTAAACAGTAGATGACATAAAGGTCGTTTAGAACCACAGATAGACCTCGTTGAGATGCCTTATCTGGACTACGACAAACAGACGTACTACCCCAATCAGACAGTTATCTTCTGGCCTCGCTACCGCTGGGGCGCAGGCGGGAATGCTGTCGCATCGTTTGCACCAGTCACTATTTCGCCAACAGAGTAAGTCGTTTCTTATTGAGTTAGGGCTTAATTGCTAGGCCCTAACCCTTCATTATTGAAGCTAAGTAAAACACAAGAGGCCTACTCAGAACCTAATTACAGGGAGTAATCAAACACGATAATGTCGTCTAGCAACGGACGAAACACATCTTTCAGCGCATCATGCTCTGGGTGCGGAAGGTAATTCTGACGGCCTTGTTCATCGGCGAATGTCATTAACACTGAGTGGGTATAACCTTGATTCTTGTTTTCAGGGCTGTCATTTAGCCCCCACTCGACTGAAGTGACCCCTTCAACTTTGTTTGGCATCGCTTCGAACAACATCTTTAGTTTTTGAACCTCTGAAGCCTCAGCGTTTTCTTTAAACTTAATCAGTAAAATGTGACGAATCATTCCCGTTTCTTTTCGAGTCATTCCTATCCCTTTTCGAATCGTTCGCTTGCTCGTTTGTCATGCTTAACCAACACCGAGTCGCGTTCTTAAGTTAGAGGAGAACAAAATGCCACACGTTACACAACATGCCAAGGCTAGAACGCTGGATTTTATAAAATAACCCAAATCCCAACACAAAAATGCTGCACCCAAGGGCGCAGCATTTCTCATGACAATGGTAAGCACGTTTTAACGTTAATCACGACGACCTGTAAGCTGGATCGTTTGGTCTTGATCGACGCTCTTGTGGAATTTTATTCCGCCATTAGCGGCGTCATTTCTTCCTTCAAGCACTGGCTCAGATTCAACACGCTCAGCCTTTACTTGATTACCTTCGCTTCTCGTCATATCGAGAGTACTCGCATAAGTACCGTCAGCCGCGAAAGCCGTGTTCATAGATAAAGCCATCAATCCAAGTGCGATTAACTTGTTCATACATCACCTCATTGTATTTCTAATTCTTTGTTCGTTTGGTATCTGTGTTTTTGTTGGGGTAACTTTAACAATCGAACATGAACCATAGATGTGAGCTATGTGATGAGCTGCCGCCGCTCGCAAAAAGACGCACCTTTGAATCAGTGGTTATTCCAAATGTTGAAATCTACCCTGAAAAACAAACAAGCGTAGTTCAGCTTTTAACGGGTTAACTACTTAAAGGCTTAACTGCCTAACTCCTCTACCATCCAAAAAAGAAAAGGCTCCCGAGGGAGCCTTTGATTAGGGTTCTAGTGACTATTCGCTTATGTTTTTATTTTAAAATGCTTCTTCGAGCGTTTGTTCATTCTTTTTTTCTGTCTGTTTTTCAACGGTTTCAACCTCTTTCAAGCGCGCAGTGAAGTGTCTTAACACCGGCGGCTCGTAGGTAAAATCGAGCCCTTTCACTTGTCCTGCATTCTCTTTCACTTTTTCGAATGCTTCGATGATGAAGTCCATGTGTGTTTGTGTGTAGGTCGCGCGAGGAATGGTAAGGCGTAACAACTCAGCAGGACATGGGTGTTGTTCACCTGTTGCTGGGTCACGACCTTGCAGCAATGAGCCAATCTCAACCGCTCTGATACCCGCGACTTTATAGAGTTCACACGCCAAAGCATGTGCTGGGAACTGACCTGCTGGAATATGAGGAAGCAGTTTACCCGCATCCACAAACGCAGCATGACCGCCTGCTTGTTGGCACACGATACCCATCGCTTCTAAGCCATCAACGAGATACTGAACCTGACCAATACGATACTCTAACCAATCTTGGCGCATACCGTCATAAAGGCCAACCGCAAGACGCTCCATTGCGCCGCCTTCTAAGCCACCATAGGTTGGGAAGCCTTCTTGCACCACACATAAGGTTCGACACTCTGTGTACACATCCATGAAAGTATCGTCTTTAAAGCACAACAAGCCGCCCATTTGTACCATGGCATCTTTCTTGGCAGACATGGCTAAGCCATCCGCGTATTTGTATGACTCACGCGTGATCTGTTCGATTGTCCAATCTTGATAACCCACTTCTCGTTGTTGAATGAAGTAGGCATTTTCAGCGTAGCGTGCCGAATCCATGATCACAGGGATGTCGTACTTCTGAGCAACTTGATACACGGCTTTTAGATTGGCGATAGACACTGGCTGCCCACCAGCAGAGTTACAAGTAATGGTACTCACAATGTAAGGAACATTAGCCGCGCCTGCTTCTAAGATCGCTTCTTCCAGCTTCACCACATCGAAGTTGCCTTTGAAGTCCGCGTTCACCGAGGTATCAAACGCTTCTTTGGTATAAACGTTTTTCGCCACACAGCAATTCACTTGGGTGTGGCCTTGTGTTGTATCGAAGAAGTAGTTCGACAAGGCGACCATTTTGCTGCGATCGAGCCCTTTCTCCATTTCACGCTTCTTAATAAGAACCGGAATGTAGATCTGCTCTGCACCGCGTCCTTGGTGTGTTGGAATCGTCAACTCGTAACCGAAGATATCCTTAACCGCATTCGACAATGCGTAGTAACTGCGGCTACCACTGTAAGCTTCATCACCCATTAACATCGCGGCTTGCATACGCTGAGTGATAGATCCTGTTCCGCTGTCTGTCAGTAAGTCGATAAACACATCATCACTGTCGAGCAAAAATGGGTTCATGCCCGCGTCGACAATGGCTTGTTCACGATAGGCGCGAGTTGTTCTTTTTACTGGCTCTACAACACGAATACGAAACGGTTCTGGTAGATGTTTGAAGTTTTCCATAATAATACCTTTCAATACATTCCGTTCAGGTCGAAATGTATTTTCTTTAGATGTCACGAGTCCTCACTATTAAATTAATAGTTCCGTATAAAGATACACAGAAAATTAACAGTGAAAATAAACAAATTAAATAATGACTTATTAATCAAACCTAAACAGAGGCTAAGATAATTAGCGAGAACGACAAAAAACGAATACCCTACACGGAATAATAAGTGCGACATTCATACGTTCAAAGGTTATCAAAGCTGCTGATAGGTAAACAAAGCTCGCTGCTTTGCTGGCGCGTGACGCCTAGAGGGTACTACTCTGAAGAAAGGCGGAACGAGAGCTGGTGATCTAAGGTATACCAAGCTAACAAGGTTAGCCATGTTGTTGATTGCCATTTCAGATACATGTTCACAATATATCCCTACGTTGAAATCAAGATGATCCGAAATTTAAATATAGTACAATTGTTTTATAAATACAGCTTAGAAAAGTATAAATGTGATCAACATTTAGAATGATAATTAAATACGATAGCGTGTTATATAAACTGTGAATCACAGCAGTTTATATACTATTAAACTAGTTCAGCGAGTTACTTAATAATATCGAGTCTCTTTTAAACTCAATTCTTCCTCTAATAAGGGGCTAATATAGCTGTTTTCTAAAAAGCTATCTTCTAGGAATCCATCTTCTAGAGAGCTACTGAGCTTAAAAAGCCAAGCTCTAAAACTCGCCGATCTAGAAAAGCTAAGCACTAAAGCCCCAGCCTTAACAAAAAAGATAAGCTCTCACGATCTAAAAACTCAGTTCTGATGAGTCTCAGCCTCATCAGAACCGTTTTGCAGCCGCAGTCGTGGATTACTTTTTCTTCACGGCTTGCTTGATGGCCATTTCAGCCAGTTTTGGTGTCGCCGCTTTCAATACGCTGGGTGCCACCTTCTTACCCACTTTGACTGCTTTATTCAGTTGGCCTTTAACCGACGAGCCTCTTTTCATGGCTTCTAAACGTTGGCGGTTTCTCTGAACGTTATTTGCATCAGCGATACGCTCTATCAACGTCTGCCTTAAAGTATCTAAACCAAACTGTACCTTTTCTGGCGCAATCGCCAGCGGTAACACGATATCGGTTTGCAGCAATATATGATTGTATTCGAGCGCTTGAGCAATGATCTTCGCTTTGGCCGATGTTGGATTCTCTAAGTCATACGGTGGCTGCCAATCGTCTACAGGCTTTAATCTGTCTACCTGATTCACAACCGACACCACAATCGGTTTCTTGCGTGAGATGTTCTTAGGATCGTCATAGAAAGCATCAAATCTATCTTTCAATTGCTTATCCAAATCACGTGCAGACTGATTGGCTTTAAGCACCCATAGCACCACATCCGCTTGGGTCATCTCTTTCAGCATTAAGGCTTCGGTTTTAGGATTGCCATCAAGCCCCTGAAGATCAACAACGCGAACATCATTGTCGTCGACAAACGCGTTATACACCGTTGAAGTGTCGGTTGATGGCAGCACATCCACTTCTGCAACCAACTCTTGCTTGAGTGCATTGATAAGTGAAGATTTACCCGAACTGGTTTGTCCCACCAGCACGATTCGCACAGGCTCTAGCTCTGGAGCAAAGCGTTGTTCGTCGAGTTCAGAAACATCAGACACTTTAAGTGCCTCATCTTCAATGCTGAAACGTCCGCTGTAGAGGTCAATCGCCACCGCCGCAACTTCATCTAACAAGGCTTGTTTGGCGGCGTATTGCATGTCATCAACCACACCCCTTGTCATCGTTGCTGTCGCTTGTTCTCGTCCTAAATCAGAAATCACCTTGAGTGGATTCAAATACAAGTTTTTAAGGTGGTTACCCCAAATAGCCGCTTTGAAGATCTTCTGTCCTAGCTCACCGTATTTATCGTAGGCTTCGTAGCCCGCTTTGATGTAAGAAACCTTGAGATACTCAATGCCGGGGATATGCTCTCGCACTACCAATTTGTAGCGTCGGCTGACCTCTTCGAACAGCTTTAGCCCTTCAGGAATCGAAAAATCGAGTGATTTCTTATCAAACTTTTTCGCAACAAATTCAAGTACCTCTAAACCGGTTTGGTCTAGGTTACCCCACTCTATGTCGACCATTAATTGTTGGCGTACATGGTGTTTTGAATCATTCCAGATCGACAGTTCTTTTTGAGACCAATCAGCCGAAGCCTTAACCAATGCATCGTTGATATCAGCTTTTTTATGCTGTGATTCAGCTTCAGCAGTATCCTCGCCAAGGCCGCCACTCTCTTTATTCGAGAAAGACTCTTTATTTGAAGAGCGGCTTGAAGAACGGCTAGAAATGAATAAAGGAATGGTGAACACCAAGGTACTCACGGCAATGGCAATCGACATTTCGAGTAGATAACCGTATTTGATCGCCAAGAAGACACCAAAACCCATCATGATAATGCTTGGGAAGATCGCCGAAATCAGGGCAATGCCCCAGCGTCCGCTCGATAGCACCGCCAGTAATCGAAATAGGTTTCTAATTTTCTTCATAACCCGACGCCGCCTTTCCTTTTTTCAGAGATTCTTTGTAGATCTTCTGCATCTCTTGTTCAGACACTTCTTCACCTTTGTTCTTATGATAGAAGTAAAAACAAGCCGCGCGACCTAAACCATAAGAGGTGCCGAAACTCATTGCCGCTGCAGCCACCGCACCTACCGTTTGACCATAAACTGGAATCAGCTTTATCAACTGTCGAGTGCCCAGCTTCATTCCGTATTGCAAAGCAAAGCTGCTTCCCAGAGTGCCTATCAACTCACTAAAGACTCTCTTATTCCATTCGACCCCATATTGATTGGCCAAGCTGTGAAGCATTTTGGCTTGAATCGCAGGTACCGACACCAAACCAACACCCGGAATCAGGTCACTCGCTGCGGCACTTCCTGCATACCAAAGCACTTCGTTTTCTACTTGATCAAAGTTGGCTTCTTCTTGCGTGGAATGTTCTTTGTCTTGCACCATCATTCCTATCACCGGAAGAATACTGCTCAGCTTTTCTAACAAGATGTCATAGTTGTAAACCGCTTCGCTGTTAGACATAGCGTTGTCATCCGTTTCGAAATCGACCGCTACCGATTCAAACTCTTTACCCCAAGCCTTCTCTACTTGGTTGGTGTTGAACTGAATTTGCCTTGCTCGATCTGGTTCACTGGAAGACAACACCGCCGTATGAACCAGCAACAAGTGTTTAATCTTCTTCTGTTTCTTAATCTGTTTTAGAGCCGTAAGCACAGCGGATTGTTCAGGTTCGTCGGCTTTCATTACAACGACTAACGCATTACCTGCCTGACCAATCTCTTCCAAATCCTCTTTCGCATCGTAATTCGCTTCGCTGAGTCCTCTGGTATCAAGAAACCTCATCACGGGTTTGTCTTGCGGAAACTCATACGACATCGCCGTCATGGTACAAGGCGTAAAACCATTGCCCACTTCTACAGAAGAGTCGCCCGTGACCGCTTGAATAAACGATGACTTGCCCGCCCCCGTTTTGCCCAACAGCCACAATGTAGGAAGATGCTTGCGCTGATATTCATGAGCCTGAGTCAAGTCTGGGTTCTTGCTCGGATTAATGAAGTCTTTTATTTGATCAAACATGTTTAGAGTAACGCTCACTTGATGTTGAGATTCGAGTTGATGACAAAGCAATACTGACTTATATAATCACAAATCATATTAAACTTATGTTTGTTCAGTCGCACAGGTTTACAATGCCTAAACGCTTGTTTTTATTTGCGCGCTCATTTTTATAGACGCTTTTTTATACGTACGGGTATCATCGTATTGATTCGGGTACCTAACGAACATCAACAAACACAGAGAGCTCAAAGAGAAGTATGGAACAAATTTATTTAGCTGGCGGCTGCTTGTGGGGTGTACAAGAATTTATTAAATACGTTCCTGGTGTTATCAGCACAGAAGCAGGCCGTGCTAATGGAAGCGCCCAGCCAACAGAGAACAAAACGACACAAAGCGACGGCACACAAAGCGATTACAATGGCTACGCGGAGTGCGTACAAATTGAATTTGATCCAAACATCACGTCAGTCACGATTTTGATGGAACACTTGTTTGAGATTATCGACCCTTACAGCTTGAATAAACAAGGTGTCGATGTCGGAGAGAAATACCGCACAGGTGTATACAGCACTAATGCAGAACACTTAACCGAAGCTAAGCACTATATTTCTTCAAGAGATGATGCCGACCGTATCGCTGTTGAGGTGTTGCCGTTGACCAATTATGTTGCCAGCGACGACATCCACCAGCATCACTTAAGTCACTTCCCTGAAGATCACCACTTATGTCATATCCCTTGGGATCTGCTGCATAAGTATAAATCACAGTAGTCACGACGTAAGATCGAGATAGTCACAACCTAAGATCGATAAAGCCTCAACAGACATTATCTGTTGAGGCTTTTTAAGTGTTAATGGTCAAGACAGCTATCGTGAATTGATTTGATAGCTCAAACCATTAAGCATTAGCCATTAAGTAATGACCCATAGCCAATAACTTACTTAGTCGTATTCTCAAGCACGTAGTCCGGACCCGCTGTTTCAGCCGTCACGACCGCAAGTTTAGACACGTCTGCACCTTCGCCTTGATAAGCGTTGATACCGTTCTCAACCGTCATTTTTGGCAGTTCAACCGAATAGCTTTCAATCAACCCAGAATCCGTTACTTGACCTACGTAAGTTTCGTCTGTGTAGGTTGCGCCGACTAATGGGTAATCTTGCGTTGCACGCACACTTACAAACTCAGGAGATTGCGAGTTATCAACCACGTTGTGTTTGAACGCCACATCAACGCCCGCATAAATGCCTTCCACTTCTGCGTTGTCAAACAAACTTACACGGTGGCTTTGGTTGCCGTAAACAATGCCCCACTCAGTGTCGACTAGAGAGTTATTCTCGATGGTGATGTTTTTCGGTGTCCACTGCTTGTTCAGCTCTTTGCCTTTCACCGATTGATCTAGCTGCTCACCATTCGCTACGTCGATAATACCTGTGTTAATAACAATGCCGCCACGTAGGTCAGCGTTGCCTTCGATCAAACCATCGCGGCCTCGAGTGTTTGCAATGTAGTTATTGCGAATCACATGATCTTCATCGTAGATACGGACGCCGCCGGTTAGGCGCTTTCCATTGCCAAGAATCATGTTGTTCTCAACCGTGTTGCCTTTTCCGTGACGCAGTGAAATAAGCGCGGTGCTTTGGAAAATAGTATTACCTGAGATCGTGTTGTCGCCCGACTTAATCGAGATAAGCTCACGCTCACCATCCATATCGATCATCAGGTTGTTCACGAACTTAGAACTTGAATCCCACTGTGAAGCTTTAGAATCACCAATACGGATCGCTTCCCAGCTGTTGCCGTTGTAACGAATCGCTTCTTTGATATCGAATTCATTGAATTGGTTAGGCTTTTGATCCATGAAGATATTATTTGCGATCAGGTGGTTGTCGGCTGTGTCATCTTTTTGTACACCGATCAAAGTGCCGCGTTTTTGCTTACCTTCGAAACGGTTGTTGATGACTTTGCCGTCTTTACCCCATAGAGAAACCCAAAGATACTTTGGATACTCAGAACGACGCTCGTCTGGCTCGTACGTGTAATCGTGGTTGAAGTAGTAGAATGTTGAGTTTTGAAGCGTATTGCCATTACCCATCATACGAACTGCGCCAAAGCGTTCGTTAGGACCGCCCTCAGTAAATACCAAGCCATCAAGCGTGATGTCATCACCTTTCAGTTCAAACTGAATCAAACCAGTGATCCACGCAGAACCTGCTTGCTCGGCCTTGATAGTGATGTCATTCGCCGTGATCGTCACTTGACCTAAGTTCGCGTATTTACCGGCAGGGATCACCAGTTCGTCGCCATCTTTTAGGTTTTCAAATTGTGCTTTAAGCGCAGCCACTTGCTCTTCCGAAGCAACGGCTAAAGTGTCGCCATCTACCTCTGTTAAGCGGTCACTGCTCAATAGGTAACTACGGTCAATTTCGCTAACAGCAGGCGTAGCTTGTTCAGCGACACTGACTACGGGTGCTGTTTTTTCTTGTGTTGTACAGCCTGTTGCAAAAGCGAGTGCGAACGCGCTAATAATGCTTACCGATAATAGTTTTTTGTTCATCGTACATCTCACATTAAAGTTTGGATTATAAAAATGACGACCACCCGTTCAGGTGGCCGTGATGTTATTTAGGATGCGTATTAAATTAGCCTTCGGCTGGAGTCACTTCGTCTTGTTGCTCGACTTTGTCATCGACTGCTTTAACAAGTAACAGACCAACAGAGAACACAATCAAGCCACACAGAACGAATACCATGCGTCCCCACATTGGGTTTGGCAGTACGAACATAGTCATTACGCCCACACCCGCTACCGCGATAAGTGAACCCAACATACGACGTTGCTTGTTATCCAGTTTCTTCTGTTCATTACTTTCAGCAACTAGTGGCGTCGCTAGGTTGTTGAAGAACTTGTCTACGTCTTTCTCACGGTGCTCAGCAAGAGGCTTGTAGAACAGTGTTGAAAGAACAAAGAAGCCAGCAGTAAATATGATGTGACCGATAAGGCCGATAGCCACTTTCAGGTCAGCCCACTCACGGCCAGTTAGTTCATTTAGACCGAACCAGTTTTGAATCATGTCCGCAGTGATAACGAAACCAACGAAGTAAGAAACCACACCACCTACAACTAGCGTGCCCCAACCTGCCCAATCCGGTGTTTTACGGATGAAGAAGCCACAGAATGCTGGAATTGTCATTGGGAAGCCGATCAATGCGCCCACGTACATCATGGTGTCGAAAAGGCTCAGACCTTTAAGAGAGTTGATGAACAGAGCAACCAAGATGATCGCGATACCGAAGAAGGTAGACGTTAGTTTAGAAACAACCATTAGCTCTTTCTCTGTCGCTTTAGGACGAAGAATCGGCTCGTAGAAGTTCTTAACGAAGATACCTGAGTTACGGTTTAGACCTGAGTCCATTGAAGACATTGTTGCTGCGAACATAGCGGCAATCAGAAGGCCAACCATACCTGCAGGCATGTATTCTTGAACGAAGTAAAGGTAAGCGAAGTCAGCGGCTTTGCTGCCAGCTTCTGGGTAAGCTGCTGCTAAATCAACACCTTGACCTGCCATGAACCAAGAAGGCATGAACCAGATGATTGGACCAAGCGTCATTAGTACACAAGCAAGTAGAGCTGCTTTACGTGCGTTATTTGAATCTTTCGCAGCAAGGTAGCGGTAAGAGTTAAGCATGTTGTTGGTGATGCTGAACTGCTTTAAGAAGATGAACACAGCCCAGATGCTGAAGATGCTCATGTAGTTCAGGTTATCACCCGTAATGAATGAATCTGTTGGGAAGTCGTTAACGATCTGCGTAACGCCGCCACCGTGGTAAATCGCAACCACAGCACACGTCACCGTTACCGCCATGATGATAACCATCTGCATAAAGTCAGATGCGATTACCGCCCAAGAGCCGCCTGTTACTGACATTACTAGTACAACCAGACCCGTTAGGACAATCGTCGTTGTCATATCAAAGCCGAAGATACCCGATGCGATGATTGCTAGACCATTCAACCAAATACCTGCAGAGATAACGCTGTTTGGCATACCAGACCAAGTAAATACTTGCTCATTCACCTTACCAAAACGCATACGAATCGCTTCAATTACCGTCACAACACGCAGTTGACGGAACTTCGGAGCGAAGTAAAGGTAGTTCATTAGGTAACCGAATGCGTTCGCGATGAAGATAATCGCTACGGCAAAGCCATCGGTAAAGGCTTTACCTGCTGCACCAGTAAATGTCCAAGCACTGAACTGGGTCATAAATGCGGTTGCACCTACCATCCACCACAGCATATTACCTCCCCCACGGAAGTAATCACTTGTCGTACTTGTAAACGTTCGAAACATCCACCCTATCGCAATTAAGAATAGGAAGTAGATGCCAACTATCAGGGTATTGAGTTCCATCGTTAGACCTTTTATTTATGTTTTTTTGTTGAGGTCACTATAAATAAATGGCAAGTATATTTGTACTACAATAATCCAAATGCGTGACAATGATCTTACAGTCTGACACCCAATTAATCATACAAGTGATCGAGTTCAAAGTTGCACCACCTAGGAGCGCAATTCCTCAAGTCAGTGCAGTTATCCGCACTAAATTTCGACCAAAACCCCGAAAAATATGAACAAAGTCTCTAAAAATCGAAGATTAATCGTTAAAAACTATTATTCTTGACGATCAAAGCTTAAAGAAGAGCAGCAAAAATATCGTTAGATATAATTTATAAAAATGAATTAAACCAATATATTTGTAGTACAAATAAGATCGATAATTTGCTTTTAAAAGTTCCCTATATTAGGCAGCCAATAATGAAAACTTGAAAACCACTATTAGATACTGACAGGGATACACGGAAGTGAAATGCTTTTAACACACCCGTTACACTTTCCCCGTCCAATAAAAAGGTGTCATTATGAAGAAATACGTTCCAATCTTAATTGCTCTTAGTACGGTATCTTCTATGAGCTATGCAGCAACACCGCGTGAAGATGCTGTTGACTACTTACAGATGCGTAAAGGCGTGGCTTACCAAGTAAACCATTCAAAACCTTTCACTGGTCAATTTGAAGAGAAGTTCGATAACGGCCAAGTCGCGACCCAAGCTCAGTTTGCCGATGGCTTAGAACTTGGGCTAGAAACTAACTGGTATCCGAATGGCCAAGTCGCTTCTAAAGTGAATTACGTAAAAGGTGAACTGCAAGGCAAAGCTGAAACCTGGTATCCAAACGGACAGAAAAAAGCAGAACTCAATTATAAAGACAATGAACTATCAGGCACCGCCTCTCGCTGGTATCCCAATGGGGAACAAAGCTTGACAGCTGAATACAGCGACGGACAAAAAGATGGATTGGTAACGGACTACTACCCGAACGGTAATAAGGCCAGCCAAGCGAAGTTTGATGAAGGTGAAGTCGCGAACGGAAAACTTACTCGCTGGAATACTAACGGTGACAAAGTGGAAGAACTGACCTTTAAAGATCACAAAGTCACCTCTAAACAGGTGTGGATGCCTACAGAAAGCTAAGCCTCAAGAACAGCTCTCACGGAGCTCTTTGATATAACTAAACGCCTGCTGTTAAAGTTTGCAGCTACACGTCTGCAACTAAGAGACAAGAGAAGAGAAGAGAAGGGAAACGAACATTCATGTGATTAAGCGTGAATGTTCGTGGCTTTGATGCTGTAACAGACTCACTTGAGCGTGTTGTCATCAACCTAAAAGCCTATTCTTAAGCCGCGGTTTACACGCTTATTGAGCCGCACACGACTCTCTACTCAAATTTCAAATAAAAAAACGCTCATGTTGCCTGTATCAACATGAGCGCAAAGGTAGATCTTCGACTACCATCTCCTACCTTTCTAAAGGAAAGCAGAAGTTATAATTAGAATAGTTGGGAGCAATAATCAAAATGCTCTTACAAGCACTTCAACGATTTCTTCTTTTTCATCAGTTTAGAGCGACTATATCCAATCGTTCTAACTCCGATCTCTATAGCAGGCTGTGTAACTGCCTTGCCTACTACACTTCAAACCTTTTTTGATTGAGGCTTTTTATCCCCTCACGGCAAATACATCGTACTTTTAGGTATGTTAACTTTTAGACTATCTTCGCTTTTAGACTATCTTCGCTTTTAAACTATCTTCGCTTTTAAACAAAGCCTTAGCCTTAAAACCATCATCCCAATGCAGCTATGAACCATAAGTTCATCCATTCACGTCGGTAGTCACTTAAAACTAACCGACAGAATCACTACCTAAAACCATACAGATGCATGTGCACCTGTTTAACGTACTGACGATATGAGTTGCCACATAAAGTTAGTAAATAATAATGTATTACAAATAAAAATGACAACTAAAGATTCAATTTTTTGCTGTAGCGCACATTTATTGATAGACAAAACTCAGAAAATTAACATAACCTGAAAAATAACCATTAAAAAACAAAGGCTTAATTCAAACCCTAACTTTGTAACCCTTTGTAAATAGTGGTTTTATCATGACAACACGATCTAATTCACAGAACCTCACCATTCTAATCGCTAGCATATTTGTAGTATTTTAATTCAAAAGAAAGAGTAACCCTACACACGAAAACAAACGTCATCGCATTGAGCGTATAACTCCGCTTTACCTAAAAGCCGGCGTTGCTAGGGAAAACCCTGAATGGTGAAACTGGCAACTTAGACAGACTTTAGCAAGTTCACAATGAAAAAGAACTTAGCGGAAATATGGGCTCAGCGCGACGTAGAACGACTTTACCCAAAACTTTAATCCCAATACAACAAAGGGCTCAACGTTGGTCCTTTATTAACCATTTTTTATTTAGATACAGTGGAAACAATAAAATGATAAAAACGAATAAAGTAACGCTTGCAGTATTAGCAACTCTTTTTGCAGGCAGCGTGTCTGCGGCATCACTAGATTTTCGTGAAGAGTACAAGCACGATTCGGAAGAATGGGCTGGTCGAGTGAAAATTGGTGGTAGCACAGGTAATCATTACTACGGCGTAGAAATGAAGCACAAGGGTAACCTAAGCGAACTTCAACGTGGTGATAACGAATTTGAATACGGCTACCACTTCAAATTCGATAACAACTGGCGTGTAACAACTTCAATGCCGATTACTTTCGGTGATGAAGCGGTAACTTACAAACCGCAAGTACGTGTTCAATACAAATTTGATTCAGGTGTAACAACGAAACTTCGTTACCGCCATGAGTTCCGCAATTATGCATCAGGTAAAACTTCAACAGGCCTTGATGGTAAGCAACACGACTCATTAAATGCCGGTAAAATTACGGGTAATATCGATTACAACTGGAACGCTTGGCAGTTTGGCTTTGAAGCAAACTACAAAGAAGATTTCTTTAATGACGAATGGAAAATGGGTAACAACGGCGAGTACGAGTGGGACTACAACATGAAGATCGGCTACAAAGAAGCAGATTGGAGCTGGCGCCCATACGTAGAATTTGGCAACGTTCAATGTACAAGTGATACGGTGTGTGACTCAAGCCGTCAACTACGTAGCCGTGTAGGTATTACTTACAGCTTCTAATCGATAGCTACATGAATAATCTAAGATAATTACTGTCCTAATTTTCTAAGACCTAAACAAAAGCCAGCTTAATCGCTGGCTTTTTTTCCTTTAAAATCAGTAAAATAAGAGCCGCGCACTTGCAGCTCTTTTTCCTAGTGACTAATCCGATAGAGAAAGGCAACGGTCACATTATCGTTAGGCACAACTCGCTTCTGCTGAGCCAAAAACAATTCCGCTGTCGAAACGGCATCGGCTAATGCATTGTGGCTGTTGTACTCAGGAAGCCCGTACCTTTCGCGAGTCCCTGCCAAGGTTAAATCGACTTCTTCATGATTGCTGATCGCTTTCTCCATGCTTTTCTCAATACACAAGGTATCAAGCCAAAGCAGAGGAATCGCTCTTAAACCGTAGCAGCGAAGAAGGTATTGGCTAATGAACTTCTCTTCGACTACACACGCGTGCGCGACGATAATCTTGCCTTTCGCTGCTTCGAAGAAAGCGAGCATCGCATCATGAATAGATGCGCCCTCTTCCAGCATCTGTGGTGTGATGTGGTTAATCACCGCAGTTTCAGCGTTAATCTGAGAATCATTGTTCAGGTAGATATGCTTGGCAGAAGCCAAATCGATTCGTCCTTTCACCACATCGACCCATCCCATAGACAAGATAAGATCTTGTTCGCTGTCTAAGCCTGTGGTTTCGAGATCCAACACGATATAGTCGCTGTCTTTGGCCAAATCCGTCATTTCAGGACAAGGCTGTTCTACCAGATCATGTAACGCTTCTGGCAGCTTAACCGTACCCAAATATTGCTTACGCTTGCGTTTAATTCGTTCAAGCGGGTGAAAATAGTTTAGCATTCGTTTTAAACATTTATTAGTTGAACATAGCTTCATTAACGTGCTCCGAAACGAATTTTCGCCGCTTCTTGAAGGTCAGCAATGATCCTAAAGGCATCTTTCAAGTGTTTACGCTCAAAGCTACCAAAGCTATCTGGGTTGATGTTGTTGTCAGGCACATCCCCGTTCTTCAGCGCTTCAAGTTGATGGCCAAAACGGAAAGAGAGAATGAACTGGTAAGCACCCAGAATGTTCTTGAATGCATCGTCGCTCAGCATGCCTTTTTCATTGGCAGCAGCGAAACGTTCGTCAGTCGCCGACAAATCGCACTCCACAGCAAGGCCATAAATACGCGCTAAGTCGATAATCAAGTTGATCGCGTACTTCTTCACGTTCAACGTTTTCTTATTCTCACCTGACTTCTCTAGCACTAAGCTATTGAAGATGCCAAGTGGCGGGTTGGTATTGACCGCGTCTTTCACTAGCGTGCTTAAAAACTCGCGGTTACCGCGAATATTGCTATGCAGCTCATCGCGCAGAATACCTTCGAACTCACTGTTGCCGTAGATAGTACGAATTTCTAGGAACACACTGATATTAAGCAAGCGTTCGTACTCTGGGTTAGCCACCCACTTCTTGTAGTAGTGCTTCCATACACTGAGTGGCTGACACCATTTTGGCGTCGCAGCCATGAATTTACCTGGACATAATGGGTAGTGACAGCTTGCTAAGCCGTTGGTCACCATCATCGATAAGTGTTTGAAGTAAATACGGTCACTGTCGGTTGCATCGTCAGCAAGAACAATCGCGCTGTCTTGGTCCGACAACATGTGCACTTCATTACGTGCGTGCGATCCGGCTACGATCCAAGAGAAATCACACGGTGGTGGGCCTAACTTATCAATCGCTATTTGAATCAATCGACGGGTGTAGGCGTCCATAATCATGGTCATTACCTTGCCGACGGTTTCAGGCGCCACTTTACCTTCCACCAGCGCTTCAAAAATAGCTTGTCGCTCTGAGGTGAACGAAGACATGGTTTTCACGCTGCCCGCGTATTTGATTTTCTCGATCAAGAATATCGCTTGAACACGGTGGTTTTGAACCAAATGAGACGTAGTAAGAAGACCAACGACCTTATTCTCTTTCACAACGGGCAAGTTACGGATATTAAATTGCATCATGATAGAGGCCGCATGCAGCACCAGATCATCCGGTTTTACAGTAAGTGGAGAGTGCGTCATTACCTCTGAGATCAGGCTATCAGTACTCACGCCGTGGGCAATCACTCGCTTAGTCATGTCTCGGTCGGTGATCAAACCAACAATGGTTTCACCTTCATAGATCACGGCACACGGTGAGCGTTGATGAAGCATTTCAACCGCAACCGACTGGATGGTTTGCTCAGACTTAACAATTGCCACCTGTCCGCTTGCGACTTCTTCAACCTTACGAATGAACAAGCCTTTCTCTTTGTTTGACCAAACCACATCCAGTGCCGATTTCAAACGAACTTGGGCCTGTGAAGCAAAATGCTCAGCACAACTTGGAAAAGCTTTGAAAAGTGTTTGAAGCGCCGAGTGTGGAATAACATAAAGTAAGGTGTTTTCAATTGCGACAGCTCTATAGCCTTTATCATCATTAACTTCAGAATCTAAGAACGTGAAGCCGAACAGATCTTCACTGCCTAACCGTGCACGAAGCACACCGTCCGATTTTCTTTGCTCCATAGATCCTGTTCGAATGATATAGAGCGACTTTTCTTTTCCTGACTCGCATAGATCGACGACATCCCCTTTGGCTAGATAGGTAATCTGAACATTAAAAGCGAGGTCACGAAGCGCTTCTTTAGGGATCTTATCGAAAGGGTCTATCTGACCGATGAACTGAAGAATATTTGGCAATAGAGACTGAGGCATATAATCACACTCGCATTAATTTGATTAGTATTATTATATAACTAACAATGCTGGTTACTAGCGGTTTTAGCAAAACAACGCACATAAGACTAAATATTGGACATCGGTCAAGTTTTCATCAATTTTGGATGTAAAAAAAGCACGTATTAAACGTGCTTTCAATAGATAACTGTCTGTAGTAACAGCAATTTTAGGTTGACTCCACTAGGTATCCAGAGCAACGCTCGATAGAAACGGCTAAGACCTTAGAGTTGAAACCTCACCCAAAACACTAAGCTAGCTTGCTACTGGCAATCTGTGATTAGTATCTAATAGATGACTTGCAGAAGCTTGGCGTGCTTTATCACTGTTACCCGCCATGATTGCTTCATAAATTTGACGGTGTTCATTAATACACGTACTTCCCTCTTCTGAAGAATGAGAAATAAAGTTAACAAACATTGTCGTTAAGATATTGCCAAATGGAAGGTAAAAGTCATTACCTGTTGCATTGAAGATGAGGCTATGGAATTTCATATCAATATCTAGCCAACTGTCTTGGTTAAACTCTTCAGCACCTGATATTTCTACCATCTGTTGGAAAATGCCCGACAGTTCAATGCGTTGTTCAGCGCTCGCGAACTGAGCAGCCAATGCACATGCTTCTGGTTCAATCGCGCGACGTAAGCCCAAAAACTGATGACAGAATTGGTCTGTATCTGCCAAACCATCCATCCATTCGATCAATTGCGGGTCTAAAAAGTTCCAGAACGCACGGTCAACAACGCGAGTACCGATCTTTGGTCGAGATTCTAGTAGGCCTTTTGAAGTAAGAAGCTTAACCGCTTCTCTTAATGCAGTCCTACTAATTCCAAATTGCTCACACAGAGCCATTTCACCAGGAATGATAGAGCCTTGAGGCAAATTGCCCGACAAAATACCACGTGCGATTTCACGTGCAACTTGCACATGAAGGCTTCGCTTAGAGCCTGAAATCGAATTGAAAGAGCCAGCCATGTGTCTACTTACTTATTAGATATGTATTATTTAACTCTGACTATAGCACTGATTTATATCTGCACCAACTAAGTATAAGAATAACGTGAGGTCACTACCAGTAAAGGTTGGAGCAATATTTCACAAACCTGCTCATCTTTAGGTTTATAAAACCAATTCAACCTATTAATTCATACAAATAGTTCTCATTTACTATTTCAATGTATGCGTGAACTCACAAAACCACCCTTACTCTCACTATTTATGTCGGTAATAACCCGTTTTTAGATAAACACCCTTGAATATAGCAAGTGTTATTGTATGATTTATTGGCGTGAATAATCTACAATATAGGCGGCTCTGATGTTTAACGATTTAAAAGGCAAACGCATTCTAATTACTGGCTCTACTGCTGGTATGGGTTTAGCTACCGCACGTGTCTTTGCAAAATACGGCGCAAAAATCGGCATCAATAGTCGTGCTTTCAGCCCAAAAGTCGATGACGTTCTATCTGAACTTACCGCACTGGGTGGCGATGTTGCCTTTTTTCCTGCAAACCTAATGGACACATTAGAGTGCGAAAGGTTAGTCAAAGAGTTCACTGATCATTTTGGTGGCATGGACGTGTTGATTAACAACGCCGGTGGCCTTGGTGGTCGCGCCAATCTAGAAAATATCGATGATGAGTTTTATGAGCGCGTAATGAACCTTAATGTTCGCTCTGCGCTGATGACAACCAAGTTCTCTATTCCTCACTTACGTGCGTCTGCCGCAGAGTCTGGCCAAACATCGAGTGTTATTAGCACGGGTTCGATTGCCGCTCGTGAAGGTGGTGGTGTGGGTGCTGGTGTATATGCCGCATCGAAAGCTTGGTTACACGATATCCATCGGAACTGGGTAAAAGAATTTGCTAAAGACAATATCCGTTTCAACATAGTTTCACCAGGCACTATCGATACCGCATTTCATGACGGCAAAAGCGATGAGCTAAAGTCGACCATTGCTAGCAATATCCCTATGGGTCGCTTTGGCAGTATTGAAGAAGTAGCACCTACTTTTGCTTTCTTTGCCTCACATGCTTGCAGCGGTTACATCACAGGTCAAATCCTAGATGTTAACGGCGGACAAATAACGCCCTAGTTAGCTGGTTTATATAAGCTCACTCAGCGATTTAAGTTCGCCACACTATATAAGGTTAACAGACCCGAGTAGATGAGGGAAAACCTCACACTAAATTCGACGTATACACTGACACTAAACACCAGATTCGTCTGGCTTTTAGTGTTTTCAAAGTTTCAATTTCAGGTGGTTTAAATGTCAATATTTACATTGGTGGAAGATTCAAGCCGCCGAATTCATGTTCAAGTGGCGAGACAAATTGCTCGCAAGATCTTGTCAGGCGAGTTAGAAGAAAATCAAAAGTTACCCAGCGAAATGGAGCTGTGCGAAATCTTTGGAGTGAGCAGAACTGCCCTTCGAGAATCAACTAAGCTACTTTCGGCAAAAGGTTTAATCGAGTCGAAGCCAAAAGTGGGCACTCGTATCAAACCGAGAACACAGTGGCACTTCTTGGACCCGCAATTGCTGTACTGGATCCAAGATTTAGAAGATACTAAACCCTTCTTGTCTCAATTTTTAGGCTTAAGAAAAGCGATTGACCCGGAAGCGTGTGCGCTCGCTGCAACCAATGCAACTGTAGAGCAACGCAAAGAGCTTTCGATTCTTTTCCAGAAAATGACCATCGCAGCAAATAGCTTCGATTATGAAGAGTGGACGACCAACGATCACCTGTTTCACCAAACGATTTTCTTATCGACAGGTAATCAATTTTACATTCCATTCGCGAACATTCTGTCGACTATCTTCAAGCAGTTTATCGACCACTCCGCTGAAGGCGGTCGCTTCTGTTTAGAAGAACACAAAGCGATTTACGACGCAATAATGTCTGGCGATGCCAAGCAAGCTCGAATTGCTTCTCAAGTCCTGCTAGACGATGAGAACCAAAAGCTCTCTAGGGTTGAATTAGCCATCGCATAACCGAGATTAACCAAACTGACTTGTTTTTCAAAGACACAAGTCAGTCTTGTTTTAGCACCCATTTTTTAACCATCAACTACCGTAGTGTTTTCTTCTTTAAACGCTCTACTCCGCCACCTCAGAGAAAGCTTACGGTTATACACATAAGGTGTTGTTTGTGTCTTCACAATCGTACGTAAGGAAAAATTTCTCTCTCGCCTGGCCCCTCGCCTTAAACGGTATCTTGATGCAGTCGATGTTGATGATCGACACACTGCTTGTCTCTCCTCTTGGTGAAATCCCTTTAGCTGCAATGGGGATTGCGACGACTATCGTTGCCTTTGTACTGGGAATTCAAATGGCGCTGGCAAACGGTACTCAGTTAGTATTAAGCCGCGCAGTGGGCTCTGGCATCGCCGCATCATTATCTAAAGCATTTTGGGCAGGGTTATTTATCAACCTTGGCGTAGCAACACTATTTTGGCTTCTACTTACTTTTTTCGAACAACCCTTGATTCAAGCTTTAACAGATGACGCTTCCCTTCACTTAGAAATCAGCCGCTATCTAGACATCTCGAAATACATCGTTATTTTTACCGCGTTAACGCAGGTGATCATTGCTTTATTTAATGCGCTAGGCAGAACTAAAGTCCCATTCAAAGGTTACTTAATTGAACTGCCTATCAATGCTGTACTCTCATATGTGCTGATTCATGGTTTTTCTAATTTTGAAGGGATTGGAGTACAAGGCGCTGCATTAGGCAGCATTATTGCAATAACGATCCGCTTGCTGTATTTGGTTTTGTGCGTGCATTTAAGCTCAGCGATTTCACTCAAATTAGACGCTCAGCGCTCTGAATTCTTTACCAACGTTCGCCGTCACTTTATCGAAATATTCCCTGTAGCAGCGAACGTGACCATGCTTTTGATTGGCGCAACGATATATCAATTGTTGTATTCGCAACTTAACATCAACGCTTACGTAGCGATTACTTTGGTGATGCCTTGGATTAGGGCTGTCTCTCAATTTATTACCGCTTGGGCTCACTCTTCCGCAATTACTATCAGCCAAGCGATTGGCTCTAAAAAGATGGATGACCTAGTCAAAAACGTCGATACCAGTATTGATATTGCGGTCGTCATTTCTTTTGTGTGTGCAATCTTGTTCGCAGGATTAAGTCTGGTCATTGGTGACATTTACCCGAACTTGGATGAGTCTACCTATCAAGCATTGGCCGTTATCGCCCCACTCTACATCTTCTTGCCGATTGTCCGTGGCTACAACACGGTTCATGGGAATGTATTAAGAGCACTAGGAAAAACGACCGCAGTCTTCAAAATCAACTTTACTGGTCAATGGGTAATTTCAATTCCATTGTGTGCATTGATCATCTTTGGTTTAGATGGCTCTATCTTTTGGGCCTTTGCTATCCAACCATTCGAAGAAGTCGTTAAAGCTTTCCCATTCCGTCACTTAGCTCGAAAGTCTCTAAAGGAGTTTGATGCCGACAAAGCTAAAGAGTTGATGTATGACTAAGTCCGGTATCGAGTCGCCGTCCTAAAATCTTTCTACGCTTTCTGATTACAACCTTGTCTTTTGACAAGGTTGTATTGTTTCAGCTGTACCGTTCATTGGTAAGCTTCATTGTACTCTCGCTGATACCCGGCTCATCTTAAATCTCATAGAAAACAAAAAGACCACTCAACATTCGGTTCAGTGGTCTTCGAAAACATTCCTTAAGGCCTGTTTCTAACTAGCCTTATGTACTATTTGCCGTTCAACTTTAGTGCCGAGAAAGTCACACTGTTATAGTCGCCATTCTTTTTATCGACAGCGAAATCGCCAGTACCGCCACAACCTGGCCCCCATACAGGGTGAGAATCGCTCACGCTACATTGGCCGTATGCGCCCGCTTTGTAATAGAAATCATCTTCAGCATAACCCGTTGGTGAATCAAGCTCATCAATACCCTTGCTCAGATCGATTTCATACTTAACCGTATCGTGACGTTCTGTTTCAAACGTTAGGTACATCATGGTGCCTTTCACTTCCACTTTGTAGCTAAACTCTTCACCAAGAGCAATGCCTGCTTCACCCGGTTCCGCTGGGTTTTCCCAAGTGTTACCCCAAACAGGGTAAGCTATATCGGCACGGTTAGGATCTTTTTTCTCTAGGTTACGCTCATAGTTCCAAAATACTGAACCCATTTCTTGGTCAGGAAACTTCTTATAGAAGATCTTTAGTGGTTCATTACCATGCCCATAACCGGTTCCAGCTTTGATTAGCTCGTTGTGTTTTTTAGCATGAATCTGACCAACAACCACCGAGTGAGCTGGGTACTTTTCTGGGAACTTAGCGTTAACTGAGACGTGATTAACTTTTAATGTCGCTTCTAATGTTCCGCCAACAGCACTGTATTCACTAGCCGCTGGGTGACTCGACAGTGCCCACTGGTTTCCTTTATCAGCCGTATCGATAGAGAAATCTGCGCCTCTTGGCATTTGTCGTAATTCAGAACGCGCATTCTTCGAGTTTTTCGTCGTAATCGCTTGGTTCTGCACTTCAAATACAAGGTTGCCGTCTTTATCAAGATGGAAGAAATCACTATGTGAGTAGCTCATCATGGCTACCCCTTCTATTTCATCAACACGACCATCTTCATTAATATCTGAAGGTATGGTTATTTTCCAATTATGCATATCGAATTTATCGGCAGGTACGGGGGAAGAAACACCGTTATTTGCGAAAGTAACCATTGGTACAGTCGCTAATAGCGCCACTGCTAATATGTTTTTCTTAAACATGACTCATCCTTTATTGTTAACAGATACCGAGTACACACTCAGTACAGAAACCACTTTTGAACACGAATTAGTACTAAATATTTTCTCTTCGACTTAAATAAGCCAACCGATAAATAGAATTTACATTTAGCCATTTTGTAACTTTTATTAAACATCTGGCTATGGTTTATATTTATGCCTCTCAACATGCTCCCTATGTTTAAGCCACGATGGTTAAAATCATCATTATTAACATATAGAAACACTTAATATTTGTATTATTTTAACACATGCAAAAAAGTGAGTTTCTAAGGTTTGTGAATATGAGAAGTACGTCATGATTGATTTAATACACAAGCCCTAAATTGAGATATTCATAACATTTAGCTATATATTTGGGCCATTAGTCAGAACTTTTTGATAGATCTCACAGAAATCTGACTCAATAATAAATACCATATTTGTCATACATTAATTTAATACCATGTAAGGTATTGGTTTGTGAGCCACGGGTACATTGGATGTATCCAGAATAAAAAAATAATAGTGAGACAAAGGTATGAACTCTGTTACAAAAATTGCTGCAATTGTTGCTACAACTCTTCTTGCAGGCACAGCGACTGGCGCAACTCTTGATTACCGTGCAGAACATAAGCATGAAGACGATAAATACGCGCATCGTATTAAAATTGGCGGAAGTACGAAAATAGCAGACGAGACAAAGCTATATTTTAGCGTTGAACAAAAGTTCGCTCCAAATGCAGAAGGCGATATATATAACCAATTGGAACGCGGAGATTCTGAGTTTGATTGGGGTGTTCGTTATGCGTTAGATGAAAAGTGGTATTTGCAGCCAGGTATGCCTATTACGTTCGGCGATGAAAAAACAACATTTAAACCACAGTTTCGTGTTGGGTATAAAGCTGACTTCGGTCTAACAACGGCTCTTCGTTACCGTCATGAATTCCAAAACTACACAGACAGTTCAAGCAGTTCTCTCACAAAAGTTAACGGCGACAAAATAGCATTAGCTGGTGAGACTGTTCAGCAAGGTAAATTTACATTGACTGGCGCTTATAAATTCCAAGACGAAGATTTAAAAAACCTTCAATTAAGTTATGAGGCGAACTACGTCAAAAGCTACGAAGATCAAGTCAAAGCGAATGGTGAAGATTGGGAATGGGATTTAGGTGTAAAAATCGGCTATAAATTCGATAACCTAAGACCTTATGTTGAATTTTGGACATCAGATTACGGCTCAGCGGAAGAGAATGAACGTCAGTTAAAAACACGCGTTGGTGTTACATACTCATTTTAAACATGGTGACTATCCATTCTTTAAAAAGGCTTATAAATTTCTAAGCCTTTTTTATGGTTCATCGCGGCTTTCCGGGGAAAGCCGCTTTTATCTTCAGTAAGCATTTGTTCTATATATCTTTTTAGGCACTCCGTTATACGAGCTTAAAGCTCCAACCAAGATAGAGATTCTGTTTTTATGCCGCAGTTACGACACTTAATTCTTCGTGTTTAAACAGAAAGTTCAACAAGAACACCGAGCAACATGGTCTCTTTTACATGGCGCCATTGATACTCATGAATAGCCTCGGCCTCGATACCACAAAGGCACTTAGCCTCAGAGTTAGGTTTAAGAATCAGGGTAATAAGTGATGCTGTCTGATGAGACTTTATTATTTGAAAACCTTCCCAGAATGAAGGTAGGAAAGTATGATTCGGCATGAAAACGGTCGTTTGTGTATGGTTTTTGTTTGGCGACTAAACCATATCACTTACTGCCGTTTTTTTAGTTCCCGCTAATCCGCGTTGAACCTTTTTTATTGACGAAGTATCCTAAAACCCAAAACTTGTAGAGCGAAGCCTTAGGATTAAATAAAAGTAGTCCTATCGGTAATGAAAAAATGGCAGCTAATAATAGCTGCCATTTTAGTTGTAAATTCAACTTATTCATTATTCCTGATACTGATCGTGCGATACGTCTAGCTGGTAGAAAGTCGCTTGTGAGTAATCGTCTAGGTCGCCGCTGATGTTTTGGTTGTAAACACCGGCTTTGAAGTACATGTACTTGCCGCCAACGTCGTAGCCGCTGTTGCTCATGTCAACCACTTGTACAACGTCATCTTTGCCTTCACGCATTAGTGTAACCGTCATCGTGTTGCCTTTAACATCAATGCGGTAGCTGAACACTTCACCAAGCGCGATACCATCTTCGCCCACTTCAGCCGTCATATCGCCCACTAGAGGGTAGAAATCCTCTTTTGTTGCGTCTTGGCTTTCGTGTGCAAAGTAAACTGCGCCCGTTGGTTGGTTTGGCAATTTACGGTAGTACAAACGAATCGGCTCATCGTTTTGATCGTGAATCTGACCAATGATAAAGCGACCTACTTCATTCGCATTACCCGTTGTTGTCGCGTGGTCGATTTTCAATGTCGCTTCTAGAACGCCATCGATACCTGCCGCAGCTTCTAAATCAGATTCAGGTGCACTTGAGAATACCCAGTTGTTCTTGTTAACACCTTTCGTACTGATAGACTGGTCACCACGACGCATCATCTCACGAAGCTCAGTACGTGCGTACTTAGTGTTTTTAGAGGTACGTACACCTTTCACATAAGCCTTGAATACTAGGCCGCCATCGTCCGCTGTGTAGAAGATTTCTGGGTGCTGGTAACCGTTTGCAAGGTTCCACTCAGACACATCATCAGGCTTGCCGTTTTTGTCATGATCGAATGGCTGAGACAGGTACCAATGAGTCATGTCGAAGTTTTCGCTCGGTGCATTACCTGCAACTGGTGTTGCTGGTAGGCCTGTCGGAACAGGTAGTGCGCTGCGAGTATCACATTCAACTGACGTCTCACAAGGGTAAACCGCTGCTACGCCGAAGTTACCAGAGCGTAGATCTTTACGCGCTGCTTTACGTGCTTTTTCTGCCGCTTTCATTTCAGCGATAATAACTGCTTCTGCTGCTACCACGTCTGAAGTGATGATATGGCTAGCAGGACATGCGTTAATGCTACAGTTAACTGCGGCTAATCCTGTCACACTGTTCCAACCGTTTTTGGTGTTGCCGTGACCAACATATCTTACGTAACGTGCTTTTACCGCAGGCTCAAATTGGAAACGCTCAAGACCGATAGCTTTACCAGAACTCAGTTGGTTCTCAAGTACCGTCGTCCAGGTTTCACCATCGACACTCACTTGGATATCAAACTTAGATTGGCGCTCATTACCTTTACTGAAAGATGCTTGAACAGCGTCAAATTCTTGAACTGAACCATAATCTAGCATTGCCCACTCACCGTCACCCGCTGAAGACCAACGTGTAGTTAGGTCTTGGTCAACGAGACGATCAGGTCCGTTACCATCATGGCTACTAGCGGAAACAGCAACTGGCGTCAGAAGCGCTTCACCAGTTTCTTTGTTATTTGGAAAATCAGCAGTAGGCGTGCTCGTGCTCGCACAACCAACCGCAAGTAGAATAGAAGAAGCGAGTAAAGTTTTTAGAGTAATTTGTTTCATATTTAATCCATTATTATAATACAAAGACAGCGTTCGTAAGTGAAAGCTAAATCAGCAAACACGAGCTATAAGGCGATTCACCTATCAGTATTTGCGATAACATGAAAATATTACGTAATCTTATAATACAAATAAAACGCTTCGTTGGATAAATGAGACTAGGAACACTTTCCGATTTTTCCATACTTTAACTGGATCACATTTCCTATTGATAAAAGACAATATATAAGAATTGAGAATACGAAATGAGATAGCAAGGCCAGAACAAGCGAGCTGTAATCGTGTGTATTTTCAGGGTTCGGGCAAAATATTTGTCCTTCCAAACACATCACTGTAAGTGTCCAAAAACAAAAATGACCACATTGTAGGTATCAATATGGTCTTCCTCATTACCGACATGGCTCATCAAACATCAGAGAACTCAGTTATGCTCTGCTCTTAGAGAACTAAAGCTCACATCAAACACTTCACCCACATAGTCGCTATCAGGCTTAAACTGCGGATAGATGCCCGCTTTGAAATAGAAAGCGATGTCTGTCGATGTCCAATCTGACGTCAACGAGACCGTGTCCCCATTTTTATCTGTGTAATCTTGTCCCCAAGGGATTAAATGAGAAACGGTGTTGGTTCCATCTAAATCGTGGGTCGCAAGGTAAATACCATCTTGGTCGGCACGAATCGTATAGCGCCACTCTTCACTGGCGGTGTAAGTTCCAAGCTCAACGCTGAATGGCTCACAGTGGCCGCAACTTTGATTGTTGCGTTCAAAATCGTCATTCAGTATCACTCGTACCGGCTTACCCTCACCTTCCCAAAGCAATTTGACCAATGCTTGATTGATCTTCCAGCCATGGATCTGACCGAGCACTACTTTTGGGTCTTGGCCGTTGATGTTCGGGTAATCTTCAATTCGCAAGCTTGCCGTTAACTCGTGACTGGTTGTGTTGGTTCTGGTGTCGTCCAAATACCAACTGGTATCTTCATCACTGGTGCTGCAATCTGGCTGAACACTGCTTTGATACAACTCCCTGAGCTCAGAGCGAATATAGCTAGAGTTTTGGGTAGAGGTGCCGTATCCCATATCCGCTCTAAAGTGCATTCTTCCTTCATCAGTATTGAAGTAAGAAAGATCAATATCACTGTCGTACACATCGCTGTCATTTGAAAGAAGATCTTTACTCGATTCACAACGTTCTGGTTCTAACTCAGCAGCACTGTCACCACCGCTTCCATACCAATCATTCTTACTCGGTGGAATAGTCAGCTTCCAATCATTAATGTCCCAATCGTTTGATCCATCGATTTGAGTCGTGGTGTATCTCAACGCCTGATAGTAAGCAATCGCTTCACCATTCTCAAATTGGTTATAGATACCCGCTTTGAAGTAGCTCAATAAATGCTGCCAGTAAGCGATGTCTTGATTCACTTTTACTTCATCATTCACTTTGAGCGACAGTGTGTTCTCATAAACAGAAAGATCAAATTTGGTAAAACTGTCCAATTCCGCCTCACCTAAATCGTAGCGATTGTATGACGTGGCATAACAATCCGAAGAGTCAGCAGCGCTGCTACAATCAATGGCATTGTTTTTCATGACTGCCCAGTAGTGACCTGTGAGGCCATCTCGTTCTTGCTCCCAAACCACACGCAATAGCGGATGAGGGATATAACCCGTACCACTCTCATCAGTCCCCTTATTGTGTATCTGCAGCAACGTCACTTCATCATGGTCGGCAGGTGAACTCGCCATTGCATGCTCGATATCAGGTAAGCTTATTTCCGCATACAAGCTTCGTCTTACACCCGTTTCATTGATATCGAAGTTTTCTCCCTCACGAACCTCAGAACGCATCTTGTAGTTCGTCATTTTGAAGATAAGATTTTCCGTCTCTTTATCAGCATAAAAATAATCACTGACATAACCATCGAAGTTACCATCTTTGACTTCAGAGGTTTTATTGCCCTCCTCTCCATTAGGATCAGAGACCTGAAGATCTGAGCTGGAAAGGATGTTTTGATACTTGGTAATATCATAGGGAGCAACAACACCAGCGGGCATTCCTGGGTTATTGGTATCGGAAGGATCACTGCTGTCACTGGAGCTGCTTCCACCGCAGCCATACGTAAGCGAAGCGAGTACTACAACGAAGATTGGCTTATTCACATTTATCTCACTTATCCATAAGAATAGAGTGACAATGTATATTTGTACTATTTTATGTTAATTATATATTTATCAGAATGTGAGATGCGGCAAATGAAGTGGGATGAATGAGTATTGCGTAGAGTTAGACTCAAGAAAAACGCAGAAAGGCCACTCTAAACTCGCAAGCTATTGAGTGGCTCTCAGATCAACAACTAAACTTAGTATGTTGATTTTTAAATATAAATATTAGAAAAGTTAAACCTTAAAGCTGCTCATCAAGTCACTAACGCTGCCGTTAAGTGTTTTGATTTCTGCTGATTCAATCAACTGATCTTGGCTTAGCTTATTAAGCTCCTCAACAAAGCTTTCAATCTTATGCATGTTCTTAGCAATGCTCTGAATAAGGGCGTTCTGCTCAACAGACGAACCCGAAATATCGTTATTAAAACGACTTACCGTTTCCATCTGTTCCGTTAGCTTGGCCAACATATTTACCGCTTGAACCACTTGGGCACGCGTCATTTCACAGTTACTTTTGGTCAACTCAATCGATTTAACCAAACCATCTGATTTAGACTGCAAGCCAGACAGCGCTTCATCAATTTCAGAAGTACTGATTTGAGTTCGGTTGGCTAACGCACGGACTTCATCAGCGACCACCGCGAAACCTCGGCCATGCTCACCCGCTCTCGCCGCTTCAATTGACGCATTCAATGCCAGCAAATTAGTTTGTTCCGCAATTCCTCCAATCACAGACACGATAGACTGGATGCTCTGCGTTTCATTCGCCATTGAGCGAATATCATCAGAGGTGGTGCAGACTTGCTTCTCAAGATCACTGATATAGGTTTCCGTCACGGTGTTAATTTGTTTCGTCTCATCACTGAACACAGCGGCCTCTCTTGCTGCTTCTGCCGCCGACTGAGAACTCTTCTCGACTTCGTTTGATGCTTCAGATAAGCCGTTAATTGCAGAGACCACTTGAACCGTTTCATCAGTGTGAACTTTCAGTACATCGCTGGTTTCTTTACAACCTTCACGAATACTCAGTACCTTAGTATCGAGATCCGAGTTCTTAAATTTGACGTCCTTAACCATCTCTTGCAGACCAATGATGAACAAGTTGATGTCTTTGGCGATATGCCCTAAGTCATCATTCCCCTTCTCAACAAGCCTTTGAGTCAGGTCTCCGTTACCTTGAGATAGATCGTGGACGATTTTTCTCAGTGACACGATTGGGCGGTAGAAGCGATTCAGCAGTAAAATCATCAATATCACCGAGCCAAGCACACATGCCACGATAAGGATACGCGCACTCGACATCACGCCATTCAACTGATTGAGCGCGAGTTCAGGATCGATACTAGATATCATGTACCATTCTTTCTGGCTGCCAATATCCACTTTCTTGGCCATCAAAATTCTCTGGTTGCCATCAATCACACCCTCAATGAATTGGTCAGGCTGTTCAATGGCACTATTGAGTCTCATCTGAGTATCTGCAGAAGATATATTGCTTTGCGGAAGTACGTTTTCGACTGTTGAAGCGACCACCATCCCTTTCTCGTCGATAATAATGCCTTTGGCTTCGTAGATACTGTCCAGCTGTTTGAGCTGAGTTTCCAAATCATCAAATCGAATGTCTGCCATGATGACGCGATCTTGGTATGAGTAGGTCACACCGATCATAGGCACTTGAGTACTCTTAGTGAAAAACAGATCACTAAAAGATAAGCCTGATTTCAATTTGGCTTGTTGATACCAAGGTCGAACGGTTGGATTGTATTTTTCTTTTATCCCTACACCGTTAGGAAAAGACTCTGAAGGGCGAGAGGTATAAGAACGGCCGTCGTCAAAACCCACCACAATCTTGTCAATGCCACCCAGCTTTGCAGCATAATGCATGAGTGCTTCATTCGGCACTTGGTATGGGGATTTCATGAACTCTTGTGCAACAGAGTTAACGGTATCGATGGTGCGCTGAACGGTATTTTCTATTTGATTAATTTCTATCGTAAGCGAGTGATCAATCTCGTTATAAATCGTTTGGTTTACCTGTTCAGTGGCCAAGTTAAGCGTAAACCAGTTCGTAAATGCCAAAGCACTGGAACTGACAATCGCTACCATTAAAATCAATTTTCCTTTAAACCCTAGAGACAATTTTGAATTCATAAAACTCATCATCCACATCAACCTATGTCTATTATTTTTATCCGAATGAAATGGTCACTTTTTACATTTTCGAAGATACGAGAAGCGGATTTTATTCATGCCGTTCCATCGTCACAACCACCAATTTAATTAATATTGTATGCTTAATTGACCGATCATTCTGTGAGCAATCTTGATATATTAAAACTGGCTAAAATAGCCCTGTGACATAGTTATCATTTATGCGTTTTGACTTTCATCTCATTGAATAAAATCACTATAAATTTGTAAAACGTCCAATTTCATAGTGAAAAGTCATATTTCTGTCGATAATTATCATCACCAGATTTTACTGTCCCACGCTACCTAATAGTATGCAAAAATGAGTCTTAACTCACACTTCTACCAACTAACCATTCACTCAAGGCATTCAATCTTAAAATTTATTTGTAATACAATAAGCCTTAAGTTATGGTGTATTTGAATCATAACTTAAGTTCTTTCTGGATGCTTTTGTTCAGTTCAAAGTGATAATTGAAGCAGCCGCTTTAAGGTCATTGAACTCGTTTAACGTAGAAACTGTCGGGGGATCTCGTTATTCGTTTTTTCACTTTCTATTGATCATTTGTTTTTCCAGACGGCTCGTCCGAACATGCCCATACAGTCACCAGCTGTGTGGGTTTTTTTTACTTTCTTTTCAGACCCGATATACGAGCGGTGTTAAGCCATCGCCAACAATCAGTTAAGTGCACTGGTTTAAGCTTGCGAGGAAAAGTGAGTGAGTTGGTGCTAGAAGGCTTTGAATTTACAAATAGATATAGATATAGATATAGATATAGAAACAAAAATAGGAATTGAGGCAGTAACAAAGTTGAACAGAGTTTTGAGTAGGTGTAGCTGAGGAAGTAGAAGTAGAAGAGTTTAACGAGGGAACAAAGGGTTGGGTATGGCAGATAAAAACGAACCTCGCTGAGGTATCGCCGCCTAAAAAGACAGGCAATACCCTAGCGAGGTCGTACGTCGATTACTTCTCTAGTTTAGCGAAGTAGTCGAAGATTACTGGTACGTCGTTGTTACCCATTCCTGCGTCAACAGCAGCTTGTAGGCTAGTTGCAGTACCTTGAGCAATTAGAGACTCAGTACCTAGCTCTTCACAAAGAGCAAGGAAGTAACCAAGATCTTTGTTAGCGTTAGCAACAGAGAAACCTAGCTTCTCTTCGCCGTCTACTGCGTAGAACTTACAGAATTGCATGAATGGTGAGTTAGATGGACCTGCAGACATGATGTCAAACAGTTGTTGGCCATCAACACCAGCGCGTTGAGCAACAGCGAAAGCTTGAGACATAGTCGCAACAGTCGTCATACCCATGAAGTTGTTTACAAGCTTAGTAACGTGACCAGAACCTAGAGCACCTAGGTGGAATACGTTTTCGCCTTGCTCTTCAAGAACAGGTTTAACTTTGTTGAAAGTTTCCATGTCGCCAGCAGCCATGATGTTCAGAAGACCATCTTTAGCGTGTGCAGGAGTACGGCCTAGAGGTGCGTCGATCATGCCCGCGCCTTTTTCAGCTAGAGCTGCGCCGATTTTCTTAGTAGAAGCAGGGATAGAAGTACCGAAGTCTACTAATACTGCGCCTTCTTTGATGCCAGCTAGAACGCCGTCTTCGCCGTAAACGATTTTTTCAACAACAGCTGAAGTTGTAAGACAAAACTGAACGATGTCACTTGCAGCAGCTAGTTCTTTAGCAGAAGTGAATGCAGTCGCATTGCCGCGATCTGTAACGCGAGCAACAGCTTCAGCGCTTAGATCCATTACGTTTACGTGGTAGCCGCGCTTTTGTAGGTTTTCAACCATGTTGCCGCCCATAAGACCTAGGCCAATGAAACCGATTACAGGTTTAGTCATGTTCAAACTCCAAATATAGTATTGTATGATTATATGGTCATTATAATAACGACGTCTTTTCCGTTACGCAATAGTTTTAGGGTAATCCTTCAATGCTTAGACGCAAGTTGTGACGGGGATTCACTTTACGAGAAAATATGGTCACGCTTTGTACTTACAAGAGCGATATCCCAATCAAAAAATAACCTATTGATGAAATAATGCACTCTAAATGTCATACGATTAATGAGAATAAGCCACTCCAATAACGATTATTAACCTGCCGTCCCTTTTTTCAGACAAGATTAAGGCTGCCCACTGTCAGTAGTTGACAAATTATTGGAAGACAGTCACTGCCCTAGCCTTAGTAAGGTTTACTGAACACGGGTTTTAAACCAAGTTTTGTCGCCACTTACTAAGCCTGGCACTCTTGCTACTTAGCCTCTAACTAACCAACGCAACCTCTTCCCACCTCGTAGGCTACTGCCTGTTCTGTGCAAACAAAAAAACTCCGAGCTTTCACTCGGAGTTTTTAGTATCTAGCTTCTGTTGCTTCAGCGAATTACAGTTCGATTGAAACCGTTTCACCATCAACATTTAGCATTAGCGTGTTGCCTTCAAGCTTGTGAGACACTTCAACTTGCTCGCCTTCGTTCTTATTAGGAACAAGAAGCGTAAGGATGTTGTGCTCTTTTGATGGCTTGAATTCCACTTCAACGTGACGGTGGATTTCAAGATCTTTGAACTCGTATGGGTCAACTTCGCCAAAACCTTCAACGTTCTTAACTGACGTGATGTTATCAGCAGACTCGTTGATGAAGTTTACGTCTAGGTGCGCAACTTCGCCACGGATAGTGAAAGACTTGTCTGCCACGTCGTTTGCGAAAGTTGTGTGCATTAGCCAAGTCATGTCTTTCTCTTCAGAAAGCGTTGCCTTGTCTTGCATTACGAATACTTTACCTTGAACAAACCAGACCTTACGCTTGTAAGATTCAATTTCAGGAACGAAGTACTTGTAAGATGCCGTTGCATCACCCTCAACCATCTTCACATCAGATTCAGTGTCGAAATCAGAGATGTTGCCGCCCGCTTCGATACAGAAGCGATCTTGGTGGTTTTCGTAGCCCGTGTTCTTGTTCTCGCCGTACTGACCTTTACCGCCAAATAGTGGAAGGTTCTTAGAGAACGTTTGACGACGCCATTTAGTGTGCATATCAACACCGAAACCACCGTAATAGCCAGTGATTGACGCTAGCGTTTCACCGAATGCATGCAACGTGAATGCGTTTTGGTCACCGTGAGAGTGGCTGATTGAGCCAAACGGAGAACATTTGAATACCATGTGAATATGGTTATCACGCTCAGTCATCTTGTTGTGGAATGCAGCCCAACCCGTGATTGGGAATACTTTCAACAGTGGGTCATTCGATGGTGCTTTCTCTTCAGGTGCATCCCAAAGGAAGTTAAAGCGAAGATCATCGTAACCGAAGTCCCACCAACCGAAGTTGTAGAATTTGGTGTGTGCTTCAGTATCACGGCCTTTCAGTTGGTTGTAGTACCAAACATACTCAGGCTTCTGGTTAACACCTGCGTAATGCTTGATGTTGTAAGCCAGTTTTAGACCTGGGAAATCACCGATTGAAGACTGGTCACAGAAGCTCGCGCGCTTAGAGTGAACAGGCATGCAGTAAAGCGGGAAATCACCTGTGTTTTCGTAGAATGTTTTGTTGAACATGTCTACGCCACAGTATGCTTTCAATAGGTCGAATGCTTCGCCTAGGAATGCAGTTTGCGTGTTCCAGTAGTCAGGACCTTCAGCCCAACCGCCGTCTACACCGCCCCATGGTGGGTAGTGTACTGCGTAGTATTCTAGTGCGTATGCAATGTACTCGCCTGCTTTCGGGTGATCGTGGTAAAGCGCGATACACGTTGGGATGATAGCAGAAGAGATAGAACGAACACCGTGGCTGTTCAGTGGGTTGTTCAATAGATCAACCGTCACTTTCAGGTGGTGCATGATTTCGTCTAGACGCTCAATCAAAGCATCTTGAACTTGCTGACGTTCTTCATCTGTGAAGTAGCCGTGTAGCCAGTCGTAACCCCAAGCCATAGCCGCGATAACACGGAAAGCCGCTTCATCGTTATAGCCACGAGAAGTCACGCCTTCTGGATCGTACGTAGACAGTTTTAGAGTCCAAGCTTTTGCTTTAGCAATTAGCGCTTCGTCTTCTTTCACAACACCAGCAATTGCTAGGTTACGTGTCGCGTTTAGTGCCATTTGGCAATCAACGTACATTTGACGCCAGTAAGGACGCCATAGAGAAGCTTTGCCTACCGTGTCAGCTGGGTACGCTTGAGGCTCTTCGAAAGGAGCAGTCTCAAGGAACTTAACTGTCGAGTTATTGTAGAAATCATCAAACATGCAGTGAGCTTCATCAGCTTTCACTTTCGCTTTGAATTCTTCTAACTGATCTGCTTGAACAAGAAGACGTGGACGTGCTTCGCTCAAGTTGTCTAGGAATGATAGGTCGAAGTCACGTTTCTGCACTTCGATAGGGAGTAGGTCTACAAGATTACCTGCTGAAGTATCATTCTCCAGCTTCATCTTCCTGATTGCATCAAGAGATTTTTGGTCGCTCATTCTAACTCACTTATTTTTCAAGTTGATTGAAAGGAATTAGCAACAATATACGTCTTATTGTAGGACAATTAAATCTATTTCGGTTCGATTGAACCATTTTGTACAGTTTTCGTGATTTAGGTCAGATATCTTCCACCTGACCGTTTTTCCGTTTCGCAGAGCAAAAAAAATGCGACGCCCTTTCGAGTCGTCGCATTCTATTATAATCGTTTTCTATGTATTAGCTTTCAGTTACTGCTTTCGCTTGCTTGCCGTCGTCATCGACCGCTTTAACCAATAGCACACCAACACCACCAACAATCACACCACAAAGTATGAAGACTAGACGTCCCCACATTGGGTTAGTGAGTAGAGCCATTAGCATGATACCGACACCCGCTACCGCAATCAGTTTACCAAGCATTTCACGCTGTTTGTTATCCAGTACTTTCTGTTCTGCTGACTCCGCAACTAATGGAGTAGACAGGTTACCGAAGAACTTATCAACGTCTGCTTGACGCTTCTCAGTTAATGGCTTGTAGAACAGAGTTGATAGGATGAAGAAACCACCTGTCAGCGTAATGTGAGCAATCAGACCGATAGCAACCTTAACATCAGACCATTCACGGCTTGTTAGCTCTTCTAGACCGAAGATTGAAGACACCATTTCAGCGTTAACAACGAAACCCACGTAGTAAGAAACAAAACCACCAACCACTAGCGTACCCCAACCAGCCCAGTCCGGAGTCTTCTTAATAAAGAAGCCAAGGAATGCAGGAATTGTCATTGGGAAGCCGATCAGTGCGCCTACATACATCATGGTATCGAACAGGCTCAAACCTTTAAGCGAGTTGATGAACTGTGCAATAAGGATGATAGCAATACCAAACACGGCAGAAGTAATCTTAGAAACCGTTACTAGTTCTTTTTCGCTAGCCGTACCTTTACGAACGATTGGTTCATAGAAGTTCTTAACAAAGATACCCGAGTTACGGTTTAGACCAGAATCCATTGAAGACATTGTCGCTGCAAACATCGCCGCAACTAGAAGGCCAACCATACCTGCTGGCATGTACTCTTGTACGAAGTATAGGTAGGCAAAGTCACCCGCTTTCTTACCTGCTTCTGGGTAAGCTGCTGCTAGGTCGACACCTTGACCTGCAATGTACCAAGAAGGCATGAACCAGATAAATACACCACAAAGCATTAGCACACACGCTAGTAGCGCTGCTTTCTTCGCGTTCTTTGAGTCTTTAGCCGCTAGGTAACGGTAAGAGTTAAGCATGTTGTTAGTAATAGAGAACTGCTTCACGAAGATGAAGAATGCCCAAATGCTGAAGATGCTTAAGTAGTTAATGTTGTTACCAGAAAGGAAAGAACCGCCTTCCGCTACAGGGAAGTTATTCACGATTTCACCAACACCGCCACCTTGAACAACAGCAACAACAGCACATGTCACGGTTACTGCCATGATGATAACCATCTGCATAAAGTCAGATGCAATTACCGCCCATGAACCACCCGTTACAGACATTGCCAATACAACCAAACCGGTAATCCAGATAGTTGCTGTCATGTCGAAACCGAAGATACCAGAAGCGATGATTGCTAGTGCGTTTAACCATACACCGGCAGAAACAACACTGTTTGGCATTGAAGACCAAGTGAACACTTGTTCGTTAGTCGCACCGAAACGCATACGAATTGCTTCGATTACCGTTACTACACGTAGTTGACGGAACTTTGGAGCAAAATATGCGAAGTTCATGAAGTAACCAAATGCGTTGGCTACGAAGATGACCGCTACTGCAAAACCATCGTTATACGCTTTACCTGCCGCACCGGTGAATGTCCATGCACTAAACTGGGTCATAAAGGCGGTTGCACCAACCATCCACCACAACATGTTACCGCCCCCGCGGAAGTAGTCACTGGTGGTACTTGTAAATGTTCTAAACATCCAACCTATCGCAATCAAGAATAGGAAATAAATGCCGACAATAATCGTGTTGAGTTCCATCGTGTATCCTTTGTCCGTTGTATTTTGTTACGAGGACTATAGGAAATCTCAAACTTTATTTGTAGTACAATAATCCAAATAAGTGATGGCGATCTTATTTTGATTGATTAAGTTAATTATATATATGACATAGGATGGAATATGGCCAATCCATTAAGGAAATTACTGGGGTTTGAGGTGGAAACATGAAAAACCACCCACCAATAACACCCACCCCATAAAAATCAATGACTTACAAAAAATTGAGACTTTGCACACTTATTAACAAATACAACCAAACACATATAAATATAAAATTCTAAAAAATAATAAAAGCCAAATCAGAGCTGAATCACCCTCATTTATCACACAATAAACCAGTGTTTTATATCAATTGAGAGTAGCTAATTCTATTAGAATTCTACGTAAGTTACTCAATATAGAAGCCACATATCTTGTTGAGATGATGATGGATTCAAAAGATAAAAAATGAAAAATCATGGATGGTGCATAATTATTTGAGGAGAGATCGAGTGTCTAAAACACAAATCTCGCCGCAATATTCTCTTAATTACGATGGTAAAAAGAACTACCGCTAAACGTATACAAGAAAAATTGCCTTAAGAAAGAGTTAATCGGGAGTGAACCAAAACCGTGCTACACATGGTGCAACACACTTCTTAAAAACAAAAAAAGCATTCACTTGGTATACCTTTTTGACTGGTTTTGATGAACCTATAAATGGTTCATCGGGACGTTTAAGTGGTTCACATAATAGTTGAAACACGCGTTTAGCTTAACGGTGGTTAGCGTCTTGCAGGTGAGCCGCTGACATGTTCGCATATAACTCGTTGTGTTATAGGACGCTCGATTATCAAGCCAAAATTTTCTCCCATATGAATTAACAGAACGGCGAGCATATGGTGGTGAGTTTATATCTAGGAAATCAGCCAAAATAAAACTGGATCTGTGTCCATTTACACCCAGCTCAGAAAAAGACCAGAATCACACTATTTCCGCCAGAATATGGTCAAAACAAGATCGAAGTCTTGTTAGAAGACTTTCACTTGTGATCGCTCCCCGCTTCCAAGTCATCGTTAATTGAAGAATTATTGTCATACAATATTCTATATTCATCTACCAAACGTAAGGACATATGGAATGCGATCAATGAAAGATATCACTCAAGACGCTATCGATATCGTTAAACCCTCTATCGACAAGCTGTTTGAAAGAACGAATAGAAAAGAACTGCATATTGTCGTTATGAATCCACACCTCAAGCCTTGGGAAGCCTCTTTTGAAGACGCCATTCTATATGAAGAGTCGTTAGGAGCTCCTGACAACTGGACAATCAAGTTTGATCACCTTGCCCGTAAGAAAGCACAACAAGCGTGGCGAGAATCGACAAGCAATCTAACACTGCACTCCCAACACCCATCTTCACTACGTGACGAAGACTTACTGTTTTATGGTTCGTTTGTTTATGGAAACGTGGTTGTTGCCTGCAGTGGTGTACAACAATGGTATGACATGCTGATCAGTGGCTGGATAGCGGTAGCTATTGAACAGTTAGCAATGCACGAATACCAAACAGAAAAAGCAGAAAACCCTACAAAAACATATCGCTAATAATTAGAAACAGAAGGTACTTATTATGAGTAAACTATTAAAATCCATTATGCTAGCAGCCGGTATACTTGTTTCTGCAACGTCAATTGCAGCTGACTATCCAAGCAAAAACATTCGCTTAGTTGTGCCATTTGGCGCGGGCGGCGGCACCGATGCCGTTGGTCGTACTCTTGCAAATAGCGCGAAAGACATTCTTGGGCAAAATATTTCAATCATGAACCGTACTGGTGGCGCAGGCGCAGTTGGGATGAGCTTTGGTGCTCAGCAGCGTGCGGATGGTTACACATTAACAGTAGTAACACGTGAAATCGCTTCACTTCCTCAAATGGGTTTGATGCGTCATACCGCTGACGACTTTAAACTCATTCGTTTAGTTAACTTAGATCCTGCGGTCGTATTGGTTGCAGCAGATAGCCCATACAACACGATTAACGACCTGATTAAGGAAGCCAAAGAAAAACCAGGCAGCGTAAAATTCGCTTCAACCGCTGCGCCAAACTTCTACCTAATGTCTCTTGAAAAAGATCAAGGCATTAAATTAAACGCTATCCCTTACAACGGTGCATCAGAAGCAATTCCTGCTGTACTAGGCCATCACACAGACGTCACTATGGTTACTCCTGGTGAAGCTATCGCTCAACTTCGTTCAGGCCAACTAAAAGCATTAGGTGTCATGTCTGAAGAACGTATTCAGTACATTCCAGATGTTCCTACTTTGAAAGAGCAAGGCATTGATGTAGTAACAGGTACATGGCGCGGTATTGGTGCTCCAAAAGATACACCTGATGCAGTAATCGAGAAGTTGGGGGCTGCATTTGATGAAGCAATGGCAAGTGAAGAGTTCAAAACTTTCATGGCGAAAGGTGCAATGACGATTCACAATCTTGATGACAAAGCCTTCACTGAGTTTGTTGCAGAAGATACAAAATCATTGACTCAATTAATTCAATAACCTTTGTTCAGAGGCACAGCTTTTATCAGTTGTGCCTCTGTTACTAGTTTGTACCTTTCCCTTGCTTTACTTTTTAGGGGTAAACTCCATGTCTAACTCTCACTCTTACTTAAACCGAAACGTCGTTTTCCCTTCTATCATCATTATCCTTAGCGCAATCGCGTTCGCGCTGATCACTCAATTTGATCGTCCGATGTACCAAGATGCAAGTGTCGATGCAAAATTCTTCCCGATGATGATTGTGATTGCCCAAATTGCTATCTGTATTGTTCTCATCGTTCAACACAAATTAAAAGGTGCCTCTGAACAACAAGAAGCGATGATAAGCAAGATGTCGATTTTCGGCGTTGCTTTTCTTATTGGCTACGCATTACTCATCAGTGTAGTTGGCTACCTTTATGCTAGTTTGATTGCATTTATGTTCTACCTCGTTTACTTCAAAGTGAAGAAGCCAATCTATTACGTTGTCGCCGTTGTCTTTGTGTTCGCGGTTTACTATCTATTTGGCGAGGTGTTCTACATCGCGCTTCCTGAAGCAACGTGGTCTTAGGTGGTCATATGTTTGAATATCTAATCGATGGTCTCGCAACTGCAGTTAGCTTTGCAGTGCTTCCTGTCCTTGTTTTTGGCGTACTGGGCGGCGTTATTTTAGGCGCACTACCCGGACTTACAGCGACAATGGGCGTGGCAATTCTCCTTCCATTTACCTTTGGCATGGAACCGACTTCAGCCCTTGTGATGTTAATTGGTGTATACATTGGTGGGATTTACGGTGGCTCAATTGCCGCAATTTTACTTAAAACCCCAGGAACACCGGCTTCTGCAGCAAGTGTACTCGACGGTCACACTATGGCTGTTAGAGGACAAGCAGCAAGAGCATTAAGTATTTCTGCTGTTGCATCATTTATTGGCGGGCTGTTAAGTACTATCGTCCTCATCGCGATTGCGCCTAAATTAGCGACCTTTGCACTGCGTTTTAATGCGCCAGAATATTTTGCACTCGCTCTGTTTGGTTTAACGATTATTGCGAGTGTTTCTTCGAACAACATTTTTAAAGGGTTACTTGCGGGAACCATTGGATTATTGGTTTCAACTGTTGGACTCGACCCAATCAGCAGTGTGCCAAGATTTACTTTTGACATCATGGATCTTTACAGCGGAATCAATGTCATCCCTGTCTTAATTGGTTTATTCGCTCTATCTGAGGCATTAAACCAACTAGAGAAGCTGTTCTCTGAAAAGAAAGTCGTTGCACCGAAATTTGACCACAAACTATTAAGTAAAAGTGATCTCAAAGAAATGCTACCAACGGCCATAAAAAGTGGTTTGATGGGAACAACTATCGGCTCGGTACCGGGTGCTGGTGCTGATATATCTGCATTTGTTTGTTACAACGAAGCAAAACGTTCGTCTAAGAACCCAGAAGAGTTTGGTAAAGGCTCGGTTCGTGGCCTTGCAGCCGCTGAATCTGGAAACAACGGCGTAACGGGTGGCTCGCTAGTTCCGTTATTAACACTAGGTGTTCCTGGAGATGCCGTGGCAGCGGTTCTTCTTGGTGCACTTATAGTACAAGGACTCACACCAGGCCCACTGCTATTCGCCCAAAACCCCGAAGTGGTTTATGGCGTGTTCAGCTCAATGTTGGTCGCTAACCTTGTGATGTTAGTGATTGGTTTACTGGGTATTCGCTTCTTCTGTCGAATCATTGAAGTACCGAAGATCATCATGATTCCAATCATTGTCTTCCTTTCAATTGTCGGCGCTTACGCAATTAACAACTCGATGTTTGATGTGGGTATTGCAATCGGTTTCGGTCTACTTGGCTTTATCTTAACTAAACTGGATATCCCTTCTTCACCGATTCTGCTTGCGATCATCTTAGGGCCAATGGCAGAAACAAACCTTAGAAAATCACTGCTGATGTACGATGGCAGTTGGTCTTTCCTTTATGAGCGTCCTATTGCTCTCGCGTTTATCGTGTTAGCTGTATTCTCGGTTTATTCAACGTTAAAAATGAAGAAAAAGCAGAAACAAAAGCAAACTTACGAACATCATGATTAGTCGCTTGTTTAAGCTAGAATATTGAAACAACTCAAAGCCAGAGACAACAGTCTCTGGCTTTTTTCATACATGAAAGCAGCCAATTTTCGTAAACGGTAGACAACAAAAAAGGTATGCACTTGGCATACCCTTTTAAGTCGTTTATCCGAGCGTAATGCTGTTCATCTCTATATGAGGTGACTCATCTACCTACGCTCTAGATTATTTCTATTACGCCGTCGCCAGACGGTGGTTGGCATCTTGCAAGTGTGCAGCAGACACAACTCGTGCCTTATCACTATCACCAGCCATGATTGCTTCATAGATTCTACGGTGTTCATTGATACACGTGCTTCCTTCTTCAGAAGAGTGCACGATGAAGTTCACGAACATCGTAGTCAAGATATTGCCGAATGGCAGGTAGAAGTCATTACCTGTCGCATTAAAGATCAAGCTATGAAAACGAGTATCAATATCTGTCCAACGCTCTTGATCAAATACTTCAGCCTCATCCACTTCTACCATTTTTTGGAAGATTTCTGAAAGTTCAATGCGTTGTTCAGCCGTTGCAAATTTAGCCGCCAGTGCGCACGCTTCAGGTTCAATCGCACGGCGAAGGCCTAAAAACTGAGAACAGAATTGATCTATGTCGGTTAGACCATCCATCCATTCAATCAGCTGAGGATCAAGAAAGTTCCAATATGCGCGGTCGACTACACGAGTACCGATTTTCGGGCGGGACTCTAACAAACCTTTAGAAGTTAATAGTTTAACTGCTTCACGTAGTGCCGTTCGGCTAATACCAAACTGTTCACATAACGCCATTTCACCAGGAATAATAGAACCTTGCGGCAGATCGCCAGACAAGATTCCACGAGCGATTTCACGCGCTACTTGCACGTGCAGGCTACGCTTCGAGCCCGAAATTGAATTAAAAGTGCTAACCATAAGTTCACTTATTTTATATGTTATGTTTATGTATTATTTAAGGATTACTATAACAGTATTTCAACCTACAGCCAATTGAGTAAAATCCAAACGAATCACAACCTGCAAATTTTTATAATCAGAGATTTAAAAAACATCCTGTGAGAAACGTTTATCTTAAATCACTCATAAATCCGTACTCAAAACTAACCCTCTTTGTATCGGTATGAAAACCACCAGCACAGCCTCGAAAAACCATGGGAAAAAGGTACACCTTTAGAAGCGCAATTCATTAACCGCCAGAGATTATTAAATGAGATCCCCTTCCCAAATTACATCAGCCTCTGTCCTACACGCATAAAAAAACCGAGCAACTCGCATGAGTTACTCGGTTTGACTTATTCCCGATGTTTCAGTCGTTGTTGGTATCAACGAACGATTTTTCAATCACGACTGAATTAAATATGATGCTTCGTTCCCGCAAAGCACCACATCAATACATGCCATCGTTAAACGGCATGTATGTTAATCATTTACAGTTGAGCAAATGATCCTTCCCACGAGTATGTCTCACCCGCGAACTCAACAGTGTGAGTTGCTTGCTGCGTGTCTTCAGCTTGGTTTGAGATACCGTAGTGGTAAGTGTTGCCAGAAGTAGTCTGAATGCGAACAACAGTCCCGACACTGTTATGGCCCACAACAGATACTGATTTAACTAGACCACGAGCGCCTACAGAGGCTTCGATAGACTCGTTAAAGTAACCATGCGTTTCTAGTACAGAAGCAAACACGTGGTTTTGACCAGACTGACGTAAGATGAACGCAGGCTCACTCTTAAGGTTGAAGTCTGGATCGTTAGCACCAGTGCGAGCAAAAATCACTTCGCTGCCCGCATTCGCGCTGGTTACTAGGCTGTAGTAGCTGCTGTCATGTAGCCAGCTTACTAGAGAACCTTCTTCGTTCACTTTGCCTGAAGCCACGTTCCATAAGTGCTGGTAACCGTTGTCTTCACCTAGCGGCTTAAGCGTTTTTTCCATGTTGTAATCGAAGTCAGTACGGATGATCTGACCAGAGTGGTGAACGGGTAGGTCGTACTGGTGTTCAGCGTCAGCTTCGATGCGGTATACGTCGATAACAAGTGGCTTTTCGAACTCAGGAAGTTCAGCAAGAATCACGCTGCGTTGCATGTCTACGCCAGTGTAGTACTCAGAAATGGTGCCGCTCATGCCTTGTAGAGACTGGTCGTCTGCTACGAAGAAGTGCTTCTGACCAAACTTAGACTCAGCCAGTGCTGTGTTGAAGTTGTTCTGCGTTTTCTGATCAACCGTTACTGTGTTGTGAGCAACCGTCTGCTTACAGTAAGACTTGTTCTCTGGGATGTAACGACCGCCAAACTTAGGCTCAACGTTTACCCAACGACCGAAGCCGTAATCGTGCAGCACTTCGTGGCCACGGTTGAATACGCTTAGGTGCAAGCCATCGTAGTGACCATGGTCTAGCGCAGAATGGTACTGGTGGTCTGAACCGTGCTGACCAAACCAGATCAACGCCATTGTGTCGTCGTCTTGCACATCACGGTGACGAAGGATGCTTACGCCGCCTTTTTCGCCTTCAGGCCCGTCTGTTACAAACAGGCTACCCCAGTTGAATGGTTTGATGTCGTCTGCTGCATCAACCGCATCAGACAGTGTTTTACCAGAAGCATGAACCCAAACATTTTTTTGGTGATCAGCCATACCAAGCAGAGTTTCAGTCTGCTCGTAACGGTGGTAACACACAGACGTCGCCATGATAACCCCTTCATCGTTGATAGAAATCGTCTTCGATGAATCGTTCAGAGCAGGCAATGTGCCGTCTGGGAATGCAGTTTTGAATACTGAGTAAGACGTTGTCTTGATCACTGAATCGTTAAATTCGTAAATACCGATTTCTGGCTGACGACGTTCAATCGCTTCTGCGAACAGGTAGATTGGACGCAGAGAGAAACGGTGATAGTAAGGACCTTCCATGTAGTAGCCGTCTGGCGAAAACAGTTGGTCAAGTTGTGCTAAGAAACCGCCGCTTACTTTGTCTAGTTTCAGGCCGTAAAGCGCTTTGTCTACAGACTCTTGATCGTTGATTGCGTAACCACAGATACCTACCGCTGCCACAGCCCATAAGCCGTGGTTGTGTACGATATCGAAGTCGTGTGCGTAAGTCACAACGAACATTTCGATCATTTGCTTAAGAAGATCGTCTTCGATAAGACGCTTCTGCTCTTCAGAGATAGTGTGGTAAATACAGCTGTACGCACAAGAAGCGTAAAGCATCCACATGTTCTCGTTCAACGTTTGGTGGAACAACTTACCCGGAGGGTTAGAGTCACGGCTTACGTTGCTTTCAAGCGTTGGGTATACCGTCGCGTACGCAGTTAACATATCAACGATGTAGTCACGGTATTTTGTTTCCTCAGTGATAAGGAACAAACGGCCGGCTAGATCCATGTGGATGTAGTTTTGCTTGTGACGGTTATGTTCGTAACCGCCGCCTTCACCGTGACCTGGAACTTCAATGCCAACTTCAACCATGTAAGCGTCAGTTTGTTTAATATCGCGAGTCAGTGCGTTACCTAAAAGGCTATCCTTGCCAAGTTCTTTACGAAGCTCTGCTGCTTCATCAAAGTTAAGTAAAAGTGGTTGATAGCTCATTATTATTTCCCCTGCTCTGCTGTGCTTGCTAATTCTGGGTTTAAAATTATTTCTACTGAGTAGAAGCCTGTCCAGCTGTATACTTTGCCGTTCAGTTCTACTTTGTGTTCAGTGCTGTCAGTCGCGCCAAGTTGGTTGCTGATCATCACTGTCACGTTTGATTTCTCTGTCGTAATTTCTACTACTGAACCGATATTGGTGTGAGCCACTACTTTGATGTCTTTCACAACACCACGTGCACTTACAGATTGCTCGAATTCTTCGTTGAAGTAACCGTGCGTTTCAACAACAGAAGCAAACAGTGTTGTTTCGCCTTTGCTGCGTAGAATGAATGCAGGCTCTGAACGTAGGTTGAAGCTTGGGTCGTTAGCGCCAGTGCGAGTAAAGATCACTTCAGCATTATCGTTAGACGTTGCACCTAGCCATGTGTAGTAGGTGTTGTTTTGTAGCCAGCTTACAATTGCTGTTCCCTTCACTTCACCGCTTGCGACGTTCCATAGGTGTTGGTAACCGAAATCGTCACCTAGCGTGTTCAGCTCTTTGTTTGCTTGGTATTCAAAGTTAGTGCGAACAATCTGACCTTGATATTGGTGTGAGTAGTCGTATTGATGCTCGCCTTCGCCGCCTTTCTCAGAATCTAAGCGGTATAGGTCTAACAATAACGGAGATTCTATCTCTTCAAGGTTTAGCATGAACACGCTGCGTTGCATGTCAAAGCCTTGGTAGTGATCGTTAGCAAATGCACTCATGCCGTTGATTTGCTCGTCTTCTACTTTAAAGAAGTGAGGTAAACCGTGTACTGAGTCTGCACGTTCAACATCAAAGTTGTTCTGACATTTTTCATCAATCGTAACTGCATTGTGAGCAATCGTTTGACGAGCGTAAGATTTGTTTTCGTCTAGGTAACGGCCGCCGAATTTTGGCTCAACGTTCACCCAACGACAGAAGCCATATTCACGCAGTACTTCTTGACCACGGTTGAAGAAAGAAATACCCAGCGTATCAAAGTTGCCGTGACCCATGCCGTGTTGGCCGTAGTTCATAACAAGTTGAGAAACGTCGCCTTTCTTATCCTGCATACGGATAAAGCCTTGCGCGCCGTTATGACCTTGAGGGCCTTCGTTCAACTCAACACTTGGCCAGAAAGGCATGCCGATTTCTTTCTCAGCAGAAGCCGCTTCGTAGGCTTTAGATAGCTCAAGACCACATGGATGCATCCATACCGCGTCTTGAATCTTCGCCATACCAAGAATGTTTTGGTCTACGCCGTTTTCAGAAGAGTAATGCTTGCTGTAAACACTTACTGCAACCTGAACACCCATGTCTGTGATACCCATAGTACGAGAAGCATCATTCAGAGCCGGGAACTCACCGTTCGGGTAAGCCGTCGCCAGCATGGCTTGAACGGTGTTACCAATCACGCCGCCTTTGTAGTTGTAAATATCAACTTCAGGCATATGACGGTGGATCACTTCAGCGAACACACACGTTGGGCGAATCGCGTAGCGGTGGTAGTAAGGACCTTCCATGTAGTAGCCAGAAGGTGCAAACAGCTGAGAAACTTGCGCTAGGAAGCCGCCAGTGTCGTTACGGTCAATGCCGTACACCGACATTTCAAGGTATTCACGCTTGCCAAGAGCAAGACCACAAATACCGACAGCCGCTACTGCCCAAATACCGTGATTGTGAATTCGGTCGAAGTCGTGTGCGTATTTAACTGTGAACATTTCTAGCATTGGTTCGAAAATACGAGACTCAATATTGTCGCGTTGTTCTTGTGTCAGGGTTGAAGCAACACAAGAGTAAGCTAAGCTTGAGAACATTAACCAGCAGTGTTCGTTCAGGATTTGGTGGAACAAACGACCTGTAGGGTTAGTGTTTTTCTGTACGTGGTAATCAAACGTTAGGTATTTATCTGCGTACTCTTCTAGTAATTCTGTAACAAAGTCAGCGTACTTTTGCTCTTTAGTGATCAAGAACATGCGACCAGCTAGATTCATGTACGTGTAATTTTGCTTATGGCGGTTATGTTCGTAACCCCCAGCTTCACCATGACCTGGGACATCAATAGGTAAACGCATGAATGCTTCTAGATCTTTCGCGTTCGCTGCAATGGTTTTGCCCATTAAGCTAGAACGGCCCACTTCAAGATGAAGCTGCTCGATTTCTGCTTCAGTCAACAATACTGGTTTAGTCGTCATATTCTTTGTCACCCTCAATAAAGAGTTTATCTGCTTAAACTTTGATTAAATTTTCAAACTCCATATAAAGTAATACAATATGAGCTTTAATTATACCTATTCGTCGCTAAATGATGAGTAGAGTCACATAATTAGCCATAAGTCATTGATGTAGCTGGCTAATGGTAAATATTAGCCATTTATTAAGTTGTTGATTTATTTACGCTATATAAAGTATCGCTTGATCAATATCACACAAATTTAGATATATTGTATTACAATTAGGCTCGTTCCCTTATGATGGATGCAAGTTAAGTAACACTTAAAAGATTTAAACAGATTAGGAGATACACAATGAACTCTTTCTTTATCCTAGATGAAAACCCATGGGAAGAACTTGGTGGCGGCATTAAGCGTAAAATCGTTGCTTACACTGACGATCTAATGGCAGTACACCTATGTTTTGATAAGGGCGCGATTGGCCACCCTCATACTCACGAAATCCATGACCAAATCGGTTACGTAGTTCGTGGTAGCTTCGAAGCTGAGATTGAAGGCGAAAAGAAAGTCCTTAAAGAAGGCGATGCTTACTTCGCTCGTAAACACATGATGCACGGTGCAGTTGCACTAGAGCAAGACAGCATCCTTCTTGATATCTTCAACCCTGCGCGTGAAGATTTCCTAAAATAATAAACAGCGCAACCTCAGTTGCTAAGGTAAGCATATGAAATCATTAAACATCGCGGTCATTGGCGAGTGCATGGTTGAGCTACAAAAGAAACAAGACGGGCTTAAGCAAAGTTTCGGTGGCGATACACTAAATACTGCACTTTACTTGTCTCGCTTAACAAAAGAGCAAGATATCAACACGAGCTACGTAACAGCGCTAGGCACTGACCCATTCAGTACCGACATGTTAGAAAAGTGGCAAGCGGAAGGTATCGACACTAGCTTAATTGCTCAGCTTGATCACAAACAACCAGGGCTTTACTACATCGAGACCGATGAAACTGGTGAACGCAGTTTCCACTACTGGCGTAATGATGCTGCAGCAAAGTTCATGTTTGACCAGGAAGACACGCCTGCTCTACTTGATAAGTTATTCTCTTTTGATGCGGTTTACCTAAGTGGTATTACGCTTGCTATCTTGACAGAGAATGGACGCACGCAGCTATTCAACTTCTTAGACAAATTTAAAGCGCAAGGCGGCCAAGTATTCTTTGACAATAACTTCCGTCCAAAACTTTGGGAAAGTCAACAAGAAGCGATTTCTTGGTACTTGAAGATGCTTAAGTACACTGACACGGCTCTACTGACGTTCGATGACGAGCAAGAGTTGTACGGCGACGAAAGCATTGAACAGTGTATTGCACGTACGTCTGAATCTGGTGTGAAAGAGATCATCATTAAACGTGGTGCTAAAGACTGCTTAGTAGTTGAAAGCCAAAGCGCTCAGTACGTTGCTCCAAACCCAGTAGACAACATTGTTGATACTACAGCGGCTGGCGACTCGTTCAGCGCGGGCTTCCTAGCTAAGCGCTTAAGCGGTGGCAATGCACGTGATGCAGCGTTAGCAGGTCATATTGTGGCAGGGACTGTGATTCAGCATCCAGGTGCTATCATTCCTCTAGAAGCGACGCCTGATCTGTCTCTATAATTACGCACTTTAACTATTAATCAAGGGTTTGCTTAGTTGAAAGCAAGCCCACATTTAACGTGAGAAAGAATTCATGACTACATTAAATGAACAACTAGCAAACCTAAAAGTAATTCCTGTAATCGCTATCAACCGTGCTGAAGACGCTATCCCTCTAGGTAAAGCACTTGTTGAAAACGGCATGCCATGTGCAGAAATCACGCTACGTACAGAATGTGCAATCGAAGCGATTCGCATCATGCGTAAAGAATTCCCAGACATGCTAATTGGTTCAGGTACTGTACTGACTAACGAGCAAGTTGACGCATCTATCGAAGCTGGCGTTGATTTCATCGTAAGCCCAGGTTTCAACCCGCGCACTGTTCAATACTGTATCGATAAAGGCGTTGCAATCGTACCGGGTGTTAACAACCCAAGCCTAGTTGAACAAGCAATGGAAATGGGCCTTCGCACGTTGAAGTTCTTCCCTGCTGAACCTTCTGGCGGTACTGGTATGCTTAAAGCACTAACAGCGGTTTACCCTGTTAAATTTATGCCTACTGGTGGCGTAAGCTTGAAGAATGTTGATGAATACCTATCGATCCCTTCTGTACTTGCGTGTGGCGGTACTTGGATGGTTCCAACTAACCTTATCGACGAAGGTAAGTGGGACGAACTAGGCAAGCTTGTTCGTGATGCAGTTGATCACGTTAACGCTTAATCTATTTTAGATTGAGTGATGAAGCCTCACCTCGGTGGGGCTTTTTGTTATCTGGCGTTTATTGCGCTGACTAACCGTAAACACGCTAAATCAACGTTGTGTTTCCCCCACACCCTATCGCCTTTCTCCCTATGGCCTCGTACAGCTCCACGACTAAGACGGGCAAGAACGAGTAATGTAAGGCTTTCAATCTACGTCAGTATGCATCTAACGAAGCGTTACTGGTGTCCCTACTGCCTATCTACCCCCTTTTACCCAGCCCTTTATCCAGCAATGTTCCTTTTCGATACGTCGTCAAACATCTCTCATCGCATGCACTGATGGCCACAATAGACAAAGTGCGCCGCAAAATGTGTCCCGTCATCGAGTTTAACGCCCACTCAGTGACAAAAATTCCAAATACGCACCTCTATGATGAATAAATAGCATAGAAAGGCTTCATGGCCGCAGATAAACAGAAAATAGCGAAGTGAAAACAATGAGCTACACTTGAAATCTCAATACAAAAATTTTCAGTATAGGGTTCCAAATTAACGTGAATGTCGTCGCACAACACACCAATTTGTAGCACATTTGTTACGGTTATAATTAAAATCTTATAGATACGGCAAAGTAAGCGCTTTTGTTTATATTGTAATACATATAAACATTTAACCCTCAATTTATTTTAGATCTCAAACAAAATACACTCACATTTAAATCCAATTAAAACAAATACTTATATAACCACGTGTTAGAGGCCGAAAAATCAATGCGACCTAGATCATACTAAAGACATATTGTAGTACAAATAAACCTTGGGACGCGTTAATCTAAGCGCAGTTAATTATGATATTTAAAAGGCTGAAAAGATGACTATTGATACTTTTGTTGTTCTCGCCTACTTCTTCTTTTTAATCGCGATTGGTTGGATGTTCCGTAAGTTCACCACCTCTACAAGTGATTACTTCAGAGGGGGCGGCAAAATGTTGTGGTGGATGGTTGGTGCAACTGCCTTCATGACACAATTTTCAGCATGGACGTTTACAGGTGCCGCAGGACGCGCATTCAATGACGGTTTCGTTATTGTAATCCTATTCTTAGCCAATGCTTTTGGCTACTTCATGAACTATATGTACTTCGCTCCAAAGTTCCGCCAACTTCGTGTGGTAACGGCGATCGAAGCTATTCGTCAGCGCTTTGGTAAAACGTCTGAACAGTTCTTCACATGGGCAGGTATGCCGGACAGCCTTATCTCTGCAGGTATCTGGCTAAACGGTCTAGCTATCTTTGTAGCAGCGGTATTCAACATCCCAATGGAAGCTACCATTGTGGTAACGGGTATGGTTCTAGTATTGATGGCAGTAACCGGCGGCTCTTGGGCGGTTGTTGCTTCTGACTTCATGCAAATGCTTGTAATCATGGCCGTGACAATCACTTGTGCGGTAGCAGCTTACTTCCACGGTGGCGGCTTAACTAACATTGTTGCTAACTTCGACGGCGACTTCATGTTAGGTAACAACCTAAACTACATGAGCATCTTCATCCTTTGGGTTGTATTCATCTTCGTGAAGCAGTTCGGTGTAATGAACAACAGCATCAACGCATACCGTTACCTATGTGCAAAAGACAGTGAAAACGCACGTAAAGCGGCAGGCCTAGCATGTATCCTTATGGTTGTTGGTCCACTAATTTGGTTCCTACCACCTTGGTACGTTAGTGCATTCATGCCTGAGTTCGCTGAGCAATACACATCAATGGGCGACAAAGCCGGTGATGCTGCTTACCTAGCATTCGTACAAAACGTAATGCCAGCAGGTATGGTTGGTCTTCTTATGTCAGCAATGTTCGCTGCAACGATGTCTTCTATGGATTCAGGTTTGAACCGTAACGCTGGTATCTTTGTAATGAACTTCTACAGCCCGATTCTTCGTAAAAATGCGACTCAGAAAGAGCTGGTTATTGTAAGTAAGATAACGACTATCATGATGGGTATTTTCATCATTGCGATTGGTCTATTCATTAACTCTCTGCGTCACTTAAGCTTGTTCGATATCGTAATGAACGTAGGTGCGTTGATTGGCTTCCCAATGCTTATCCCTGTCCTACTAGGTATGTGGATTCGTAAGACACCTGACTGGGCTGGTTGGTCTACTCTAGTGGTTGGTGGTTTCGTTTCTTACATCTTCGGTATCTCTCTGCAAGCAGAAGACATCGAGAACCTATTTGGTCTAGAAACAGCGCTTACAGGCCGTGAATGGAGCGACTTGAAAGTAGGTCTTAGCTTAGCTGCTCACGTAGTGTTCACAGGTGGTTACTTCATCATGACTTCTCGCTTCTACAAAGGCCTATCGCCAGAGCGTGAGAAAGAAGTTGACCAACTATTCACTAACTGGAACACGCCGCTTGTAGCGGAAGGTGAAGAGCAACAAAACCTAGATACTAAACAGCGTTCAATGCTTGGTAAGCTTATCAGCACAGCAGGTTTCGGTATCCTAGCAATGGCTCTGATTCCAAACGAACCAACAGGACGCTTGTTGTTCCTACTATGTGGTTCAATGGTACTAACCGTTGGTATCCTATTGGTTAACGCATCTAAAGCTCCGGCTAAGATGAACAACGAGTCAGTTGCTAAATAGCTAAATAAGCAGCTAACAAGTTAAACCAAAATGAAGCCCATGTTATTCGATAACATGGGCTTTTTGTTTGTCTTCGGTTTATCAAAACGGAATATGAAACGCACATCGATCAATGCTCACAAACCATAGAAATACCTATCTCCTGCCCTCGTTTCATCTTCTTTTCCAACCTTTCCAATGGTTTGATCTCTTTCTCTGATTGTTTCTGTTACTTTGAATGACAACACAAACACAACAGACAATTACAATGAAAAAAACATCACTATTACTTGCTTCCATTGCTCTGGCACTTTCTGGTGTCGCACACGCTGACCAGCTAGAAGACATTCAAAAATCAGGTACTCTGCGTGTGGGCACCACAGGTGACTACAAGCCTTTCTCTTACTTCGATGGTAAAAGCTACTCTGGCTACGATATCGATGTTGCACAGCACATCGCGGAACAATTAGGCGTTGAATTGAAGATTGTTCGTACCACATGGAAAGATCTACTGACCGACCTAGACGACGATAAGTACGACATCGCGATGGGCGGCATTACGCGTAAAATGCAGCGTCAGTTAAACGCGGAACAAACTCAAGGCTACATGACCTTTGGTAAGTGTTTCTTGGTTGCGAAAGGCACCGCAGAACAGTACGACAGCATTGAGAAAGTGAACCTCTCTTCTGTTCGTGTGGGCGTGAACATTGGCGGTACTAACGAGATCTTTGCCGACGCGAACTTGCAGAATGCAAGCTTCACACGCTACGAGAACAACCTCGACGTACCAAAAGCAGTAGCGGAAGGCAAAGTTGATGTGATGGTGACAGAAACCCCTGAAGGTCTGTTCTATCAGGTAACTGACGAACGTCTTGAAGCGGCCCGCTGCGAAACCCCGTTCACCAACAGTCAGTTCGGCTACCTGATTCCTAAAGGTGAACAACGTTTGTTGAACACGGTGAACTTCATTATGGATGAGATGAAATTGAAAGGTGTTGAAGAAGAGTTCCTGATCCACAACTCCCTTAAGTAACTCTTTTCAATTTATACCGTAACAAAAAAGAGGCCAGCAATGCTGGCCTCTTTCGTTATGGTTCAATGGTTCGCTTTAACCGTGAGTTATCACATTCTGCTGTACCAATGCATCCAGAATGTCCGAAGGCATGGTGCTACTTAAGGTTAGCTGTGGCGCAAGGTCTTCAACCACAATCACCTGTTCCGTAGTACCTAAGCCATCCGGGTTGATCGTAAGCTCAATATCATCCCCGTCCACTTTCGCGTCTATTTGTTGTAGCAACGCGGTCATGTCTGGAGATGTATTTTTAAGCTCCGGCAACACTTCTCTCAAGTCAATGCTGTCCCCTTCCGACAAATCAAAGTCGGTAATCGTATCTTCAACACCATCTTCGATGTTAAGCCATACGAACGAGTCCATACCATCACCACCAGTCAGAATGTCTGAGCCTCCGCCGCCAATCAGGGTGTCGTTACCGTCACCGCCAACAAGCGTATCGTCACCTGCGCCACCTTCAAGTCGATCATTCCCTGAACCACCCGTTAAGTCAGTCGCATTAGCACCAGCCAGTAACTGAACATCATCGGTTTCCGAAGCCAAGTTAATATCAACTGCGTTAGACACAATGTTCAAGTTAAGGTCAATCGATGCAGAGGTTGCTGTATCGTTGTTGTCAGTCTCTTCAGAAACCGCCTCGACTTTCAGTGTGTAGTTACCTGGAGTTTGAGAAAGCCCAACCGCTTGCAAGCTTTCAATTGCATCTGCCGTTGCTACCCAAACACCACCGCCAAGATCCGTCACAGAACCCGCAGCACTGGTGATTTGAGCGCCAGCAGGTACATCACTGATATGCAGCGTTAGCTCTTCTGTAATGTCCGTTAAGGCTGCGATAATCCCAACTAAAGGAATGCCACTCGCACTCACAGACTGACTCGCAGTAATGTTTCTCACGTAGTTAGTCGCACTATCGATAGACAGGGTTGGTGCATTCGCCACTGGCGTCACCGCGATGTTGTAAACCACAGGTGCTGTCTCTATCGCAATACCTGAAGGGTTGCCGCTGTCTTTGGCAACAACTTCTAATCCAATGCTATTGGTTGGAGACAGGCTCGCATCAAGGAAAACACCATTTGGACTGGTTGGCGTATCAATCAACGCATTCAGGTCACTCAATGTCCCCACTAAGATGACTGAACCCGTGTTGTTGCCGTTAACAACAACCGTCGTCACTGCTGGAAGTGATACATTCAATGTACCGTAATCCACCGTCAGCGTGACGGTCATCAGATCATCAGAAAATGTATCTACATAATCAGGGTCACTGACATTGATACCACTCAACAGTTGACCAGCATCCTCGTCAATAACCGTAGTGACACTGTCACCATTAACGACCGGTGTATCGTTCACTCCATCGACAATCGCGGTGATCTCCGCTGTATCCGTTAGGAAGTCATTAGCGCCGTTGGTTGTACCATCATCCTCTACGGTATAGGTAAACTTAACGTTGCCGTTGTATTCATCAGCTGCCGTAAATACCCAGTATGGGCCAGTGATCGTAGCATCATCAGCACCACCTACGTTCTCGAAGCGTTGTAGTTGACCTTGGCCTTCATCGAGCGCCAGATTAGTCACGGTAATCGTGTCGTTTTCCGGATCGCTCGTCGCAGCAATTAAATCGCCCTCTTTGATGATCAACTGACCTTCTTCAAGGATGTTGCCTAAGTCGATGTCCGTTGCTACAGGAGCGTCATTCACTTCCGTTACTTCAAGACTAATTTCAGCACTGTCGGTTAGGAAGTCATCCGCGCCATTAGTTGTACCGTCATCAGTAATTGAGTAATTGAATTTAACGTCACCGTTAAAGTCGTTGTCCGCTACAAATAGCCAGAATGGTCCGGTAATCGCCGCGTCATCGGCGCCACCTGCGTTTTCAAAGCGCGTTAATTGGCCTTGTCCTTGAGTCAGGGTTACACCCGTAACCGTCAGGTTATGGTTTTCAATGTCAGAACTTACTGAAATCAAGTCTCCTTCCACAATCACTATTTGACCATCTTCAGCAATCGAACCTAAATCAACATCAGTTGCCACAGGAGCGTCATTCACTTCCGTTACTTTAATGGTGAAAGTAGTTTGGTTGGTCTGTGCTGTATTCGGATCACCCGCATCAATCAAGCCATTATTACCGCCGTCATCGAGTGTTGCATTAATCGTGACTAAACCACTCTGGTTGAGATAGTTCTGGTCTGGGTCTGGTTTGAAAGTCACGGCTCCATTAGTCAATGCGGTATTGATGTCGGCTTCTTTACCGGTAATCACCAATGAGCCACCAGGTTGCAATACAAACGTCACGTCAGGTGAGCTCGTAAACTCAAACACACCTTGCGCTCCCGGAAGTGTTTGATCGACTTGCAACGTAAGAACATACGGAGCGTCTGGATTATCAAAGTTAGCATCAACGTCGTAGATACTAAAGTTGTCGATAGCAACACTAATGTCTTCCGATGTTTCAATATTCGTTACGTTCACAAAGATCGGTTGATCGTTAATAGGATCAATCACCAGATCAACATCGAAGCTGGTTGGCGTCCCCAAATATTCGGTGTTATCAGCGTCAGTATCCACAGAGCGAACGGTAATCTGCAGCGGGCCATTAATGCCTAATACATTACCCGTATCGCTATTGTGTTCACCTGAATTGAATACGATCTTATCGAGCGACTGTGCAGGAACATCAAGTGTCCAAAGCTGCGTAACTGGATCATAACTAGCCAAGGTTGTGCCGTCTGGATAATAGATAGAGGCATCTTGAGGAACGCCCGCAACTTCTACTCGAAGTGTCTCTGGTGCATTCTCGGTATAAGTGCCGTTGCCCGTTGCAGATAGCTCTTTATCCAAAATCGTCGCATTGATTTCGATATCAATGTTTTGACCTTCGTTACCTGTCACAGAATCTGTTGGATTAGTATCAACATCATCACCCACAGGTACCACATGCAGCTTAAAGCTTGGCAGATTTGATGCTGCAGTAGGCACACCCAACAAAGATTCTTGAGTAAATACGGCAACACCAAATTCAGCCGTACCACTGAAGTCCTTAGGCGGTAAAATCGAAATCTCACTCAAGTCGAACGATAACCCTGATGCTTGAGGTAGTTGAACACTCCACTCACCACCACCATTATTCTTCACCGTGTATGCCGAACCAGCATCTGCACGCATCTGGAAGCCATCAGGTACATCTGTAAACTTAATCGACACAAACTGTTCTGAGCCATCAAGGTCAGTCAGTGCAATCGATACAGGCCCTGTGCCCGACAAAGAAATCAGCTGGTCCTCAGTACCCGTAATCTCGATAACATCAGGATCGCTACCCGGGCCAGTGACAGACACGTCATCCACCACAGGAACGACTTCAAAACTGACATTGGTAGAGAAAGTATCGGTATCAGTCGCGCTGCCAGTTGGCGAAGCTGCATCATTGTATGTAGCAGTATCGGTAATCGTCCCGCTGACATTCACTTGCACCTGATTTACGTCATTATCTGTTGGGTAATTTAACGCCGGTCGGAATAGTACATTATCCAACGCGCCTGCATTAATCTCAGCTTCATTAAAGGTCACCGATGTGCCAAGCGATACCCCTGCGCTGGTATAGAAAGCCCCAACACTCGTGTCATTTAACGTCAGTGTGATAGAGGTGAATTTTTCGTCACCACCTTCAACTCCGCTTACTTGGTCATCAATGGTCGAGCTGAAATCAAGTTGGATATAGGTATCTTCGTAGCCGACTGGATCTTGCCCTGCTTGACCGTCGGTATCGACAGGGTTAAACGAATCGTCAAGCGAACCAACGACAGTAACGTCAATATCTGGGTTACCTTCAACATCAGGAGCAACTTTAATGACTACTTCTGTCACTAGAGTTTTCTCATCCCCCGACAATACGTCTTTAGTTACTATCGTCAACGGCAACCTAAAGTCGCCGGAGTAGTCGGCTGGTAAGTTAAGCAGTAGTCCAGAGAGGTCGGTCGAGACCCCTTGATCGACGGTAGTCTGGAATACATATTTGCCATTAACAAAGTCTAGGTCGCTGCTTCCCGATAAACTAATTGGGAAGGTGACTTCGTTCACCGCTCCTGGATTAATGGTCACACTGTCATCAATAATGATGGTCACTTGATCAGTTGAGTCATCTTCGCCCGAGAAAGTAATTAAACCATTCAATGCCGTACCTAGATCTAACTGGGTGTCCTCAATCGCATCAACAACACTGTCTGGTGTTATATCAATATCGGCTGCAACCTTAGTACTCCCAGCCACCACTTGAGGGAATGACAGAGTGACTTCTCCGTCCCTACGAGCGGCCGTAGATGACTCAACCTCAGCACCATCACCTCGGTCTATTACCGTGCTAAAGATATCCATCTTGATGTCATTGAAACCTCCTGCCCCGCTGTTTCCTGAAGGAAGAACAAGGCCGTTCGATGCACTGATGCTAAATATGTCTTCATTCGTTACAACCCAGCGCCCATTGCCTTCATAAGCAGCGCCAATAACGAGCAGTTGATTGAGTACAGCATCTGATAGCTCCGAACCGTCCACGTTTGTTAATTCAATAACTAACTGGTCAACTTCTTCGATAGCGGACGAAGCATCTGTTTCTTGATATCGAATGACGAACTCATCCGTAACCGATGTATTATCGCTGTTGGTTGTGAACTTAAGCACGCCAGTGTTTGCATCAGCAACTACGGTTGCTAGTGCTCCAGTACCCAGCACATCATCGACGATAAGCTTGTTGCTAGCGTCTTTCGGCTCAACGACTGGACGTACGATAACATCAATCGAGCCCGTGATTGTCGCGGTAGCGATGCCCTGACCAGGATCAGTCGCATCAACATACTCATGATCTCGCTCTTCGATCATGACAACCGTATTAAGCGTAAAGTCGGTGCTCGAGTCTTGTTCAGGTGTGATCTGAATAAAATTATTGTTCAGTGCAATTTGAGTAAACTCTTCTGCCGTCTGTCCACTCTTCGGCGTAATGGTTAAAGTGCCTGCTGAAGCATCGTAAACCCAAGTTACATCGCCATTAACCACAACACTTTCAACATCTGTCGGAATGGCACTGATCACAATAGAAGTGAAATGCTCATCATCATCAATATAATCAGTACCCTCTGGGTGCCAATCAATACTGATCGCCGTATCTTCATCGCCATTAGTGACTGTGCTGTACGTCGCTGAGGTATCGATTCTAGGTTCGACTAACACTCGCACTTCTTGGTCAAACGTAAGCGTATGACCGTCATTCTCAGTCACGATCACTTTACCCTGAATGTGAATGTTCTCTGTTGAAGAATCGACAGGTCTGATGCGGATTCCTGAGGTTTTACCTGCGTCAGTGATGTTCGCTTCGTAGATAGGTTTAGAAAGATCGGGGCTACCACCCGGACCGGTTTCGTAACCGACAAAGTTAAGGTCAATAATGGTACCGTCACCGTCTTCCAGAATAACGCCATCAGGAATACCCGAGAGGATAACGGTTATGGATTCTGAACCATCGTCAGGTAATGGGGTTTGATCTACTGCTGCAGGATCAGGTCTTCTCTCTCCCGACAACACGGTGAAATCAAGCTCGGCGTAGCTGTCTCCATTCTGGCTCTCTTGGATCGTGGTTTGAACACCAGGTGTTGTGCCATCGGTGATTGCTGTCCAAGCCGAACCGTTTGTACCGCCATAAGGAATATCTGCAACCCCTTTAACCTCAACGTTAACCGTTTTAGTTCCTAGGATTTCTTCATCAACTTGTGTACCAGTAGAGAGGTTCGCAGTGTCTTTAACCACACCGGTTACATCAAAGGTAAAATCAACATTGCTGTGTTTAGTCGGAGTAACTTCAATTTTCGCTAAGTCAGCATAAGCAATCTCTTGGTAAACGATGCCATTGATAGTCACGGTGTTGATGGTTACATTGCTATCAGTACTACTAAGCACCGCGCCTTCAGTAATATTGTTAATACGAACGAAGAGTTCTTCAGATCCATCAGTATCAACGGATCCCGTCATGGTGATAACTTCGTCTAACGTGAATGCGTCCTTATTATCAAGAGGACCTAGATAATCAGGATCATCAATGTTGTCTTCGTTGATCCTAATGCGGCTCACACTGAGTTTTCCAGGGTCGGCGTCAGCAGTCACATCGATAATGATGTTTTGCTCTACAGAGCGAGCGGTCGTTTTGTCTACCCCACCGTTGGCTGAATCATCATATGGGTTGCGTGTTTCTTCCGTAATTGCCGTTGCTTTGAACTCAATTTGTCCAGAGAAGTTGTCGATTGGGTTAACGACTGTGCTATTAATATCAGCAGATGCGATGATATAAACACCATTAACAGGCGTTAACACATTGCCATTTTGATCAAGTAACTCAAACTTCCCATCACCCTGAATCGCTTCAAGTTCATAGGTAATCGTCTCAGTATTGCTGTTATCTTGCGATTCAGCATTCAGCTGCAACGTAACATTGTCTTCATCTTCATTCACTTGATACTGATAAGTACTGTTGGCGTCATCCCACGTTGCAATATCCGCTACCGCTTCAATCTCGATTCTGAAGTTTGAGTTAACGGTGTGATCCGTATTGCCATTTTTCTCAATTTCTAGCTCATAACGAACGCGCCCACCAGTTTCATCCGAACTAGCGTGTTGGTCCGGAACAAAGAACAAGTTGTCTATCGTCGCAATAGTTTGTCTTGGCTCATTCGGATTTGGAGCAAAGCTTTGTTCGAGTTGAGGAGGACCAAATATAATGCTCCCATTTGACTCAGGCACTAATTCAATGTAGTCAGCACCATCAAAGTAATAAAAAGTACCTTGATGACTATCACCTCCGTTCGGGCTTTTAATCGTCAACTGGCCAATAGATTCAGCGTTATCTTGGTCATACAGACTAACTTGCAGCGCAACTTGAGCTGGCGCATTAGGCAAACCATTTTGGTTATCTTGAATATTCTCAAGAGCCGGCTCATCGCCTGTTGCATAAGGTATGGTTGAGTCTCTACCCGCATCCTCGAAGGTCGTCACTTTCAGAGCGATTCTTGTAGAGTCCCTATCAGTAATCGTTATATCTAACGGTGTTTCAGAGGTATCTAAATCGCCATCCGTCGCAATCACATTAATCGAAAAATCGATGGTGTCTAGGCCGTCATGATCGAGATAGCCGTTAGCTCTAAATTCAACCTCGCCATTTGAGTTGATACGCAAACGCCCTAGCTCACGGGTGTCCACGCCACCACTACCATCGTCGGTTTGTTCGTACACTCGTACTTGTTGACTACCGCTATTTAAATCGAAGTCACTACTGTAAGACCCACTGTTCCCTGAACGGAAAACAATTCCACTTCCGTCAAATGCTTCAATTTTGCTCAGTACCGCGCCATCGGCACCGACATCTGTAGCATCAGCAAACATATCGACTATAGAGCCGCGATAACCCTGACCTTCAACACGAGTAATCGATTGTGTTGTCACTAATGGAATATCATCAGTGACTGTTATTTTGAGATCAATCACCTTCGATTGGTCTTGATCAAAATCTTCAGCAACGATTGAGAAATCAAGATCTATCGCGTTCTCATTTGCACCATCAGGGTGCTTCAGTGGTTTAAATAATTCGAATTGATAGCTGTTATCAGAGGTATCGAAAACAATCTCAAACACGGCTTCATTGCTGGTCACAGTTTGAGCAACATAGGTGAATGTTGTGCCGTTTTGTGAAACAGCTAGCCACTCTAAGCTTTCTCCATCGGAGGTTAAACCGGTCAAGACTAAATCTTCATCAACCAGTTCATACTTCACAACGCCATCGGCACCTTCATCGACGGTGAACAGTCCATTGATAATGGTGTCTTCAGATTGATCCGAACCTATGCCTGAAAGGTCGTCTTCATCGACAACCGTTTCGCCCGTCGGCGGCGTCATTACTGGAACATCATCAATGACTTGAATTGGTAGTTGATACTGGTTGGAGTCATCGCCATCACCGTCTACCGCCACAACATTAAATGGTATGGTTAGGTCATTTGATCCAGTAGCGTGATTTAGAGGGCCAAGTAAAGTGAATGTGTATGACCCATCGTTACCAAGTGCAAGAGTAAAAATAGGAGTCCCACTTGTGGTCGCACCTTGGTAGGTGGTTGTGTTCGCAGCCCCAGTGACCTCAGTGATCGAAATCGCTTCATTGCCTGATGTCAGAGTAGTTTCTAGAGTGGCTACGTTACGCAGTTCGTAAACCTCTACTTGGTCTGCACCTTCTGTGGTCACAAACGAGCCTGTCGCTTGAGCCACAACAGAGCCTAAATCATCTTCATCAACAACAAACGTACTCGCAACTGTTGTATCCGTAATGACGGGTACATCATCAGTAATAGTCACCGTAAGAGGCTTAATTACTGAATCCGTATTGTCTTGGTCGACCGCAATAACTGGCAAGGTGAAGATTTGAACGTTATTACCTTGCACAGGCAGGTGATCTAACTCTTCTAACAATGTAAAGGTATATTGACCAAGCACCAAACTATCAAAAGTGATGGTGAAAATGTCCGTTTGGACACCACCGTTTTCTACGAAGCCAATATAATTGTCGCTGTTTAGAGGATCTTCTTTTAGCTTAACAACCAGACCATCCGATTTTAGGTCCCCAGTTGTGTTGAACTGCGCAGTATCAATACGGAAGTGGTTCACATCATCACTACCAGATGTAAACGTCATTGTTCCGGTTTGAGTGACCGTTATGCTCGGAGAGGTGCCATCAAGCAAGTTTGCTTCAGCCAAGGCGACTGGTGGTATGTTATCAATAACAGGTGGAGCACCATCTGAAATGGTAAGCGTAACGGTCGACGTGACTTCGTCACCATCTTTATCTTCAGACGTGACCGTAATAGTCTTAACAATATCGCCCCCTGAATGATTGAGGTTGCGATTAGGTTCGAAACGGACATCACCTTCCAGAGTGATATACAGTTTACCTTCAGCAACAGGGAAAACCTGCTCTCCGGTTGTCCCCTGAACTAACGTGTACACGTTGTTATCGTAAGTAAACTGGGTAATCGTTGCCCCGTCGGCACTTTGGTTTGGCATTACATCGACAGTACCTGTCGTGACAACACCAGCGGCTAAATCAGCCACCGTTGGCTCAGTAATGGTCAACGTTTGGTTTTGCATGCCTTGCACATCATCGCTGACCGTCACTTTCAATGGCGACATCAATGAATCATCACCGTCGCGGTCTACCGCATAAACGGGTAAATCAAAGCTCAATTCATTATTTGCTTGGCCATCAGCATGATCTAACGCTTCAAGTAGAGTAAAGGTGTATTCACCTACCGTGCTAGTAGAGAAGCTAATCGTAAAGACAGGAACTTCTGGGTTGGCTCCGTCTTTCACAAAGCCGATGTACCCCCCAGTCGTGTTTGGATCCGCTTTAAGCTCAACGACCAACCCATTCGATTTGAGCAAACCATTAGTATTAAATTGGTTCGGTTCAATGCGGAAACTGGTCACATTATCACTTTGATTGGTGAACTGAATAGTCTCAGTTTGACTCACCGGAGCATTGCTCGCTGCCGAGCCATCTGTAAGGTTAGATTCCGATAAAGTGACACTTGGAATGGTGTTGATGATTGGAATATCACCATCGGTGATGGTTAAAGTAATGGTGGATGTCACCGGGTCTTTATCAAAGTCACTTGACGTCACTACGATGGTTTTAACGATGTCTTCGCTGCTCGTGTGGTTTAAATCGCGATTGGGTTCAAAACGCACTTCACCTTGAAGGGTGATGACTAACGTCCCTTCAGTGAAACCGAAGCGCTGCTCACCAGTATCTGTTTGAACCAATGTTCTAAGTTGTCCGTCATAAACGAACTGGGT